>JAAZYQ010000040.1 GCA_014239575.1 Gammaproteobacteria bacterium | reverse complement strand
TCCTCAGGCAACAAAAGAACCTGATCTTCATCGCCTTGGGCCGATACATTTGATGCGTCGATTCCGGCGTTAGCCATGATCCATCCGCTATTGTGCTCCGTGATCAGAACGCCAGGTACTTGGCGTATGACAGACCGGCTCTGGCCGAGAATCAATTCGACCAGCCTTGGATCCTTGTCAGTGATTTGAGCAAGTTCGCGAGCCTTTTCCCCTGGCTTAATCGTTTTGAGGTCGACAAATAATCCAGCTGCCTTGGAAACAATTTTCTGCGCTATGACCAGAATATCACCGTCTTGCAATGCCAGGCCATTGGCGCTGAGAGCTTTGCCGATAACAACAGAAAGATCATCCCCTGGTGCAATCAAGGGCATGTTCTCAAGTGCCTGAAGTGTCAGTTGACTGCCCATATCTGGCATTTGCCCTTGTTAGTTAGTTTCGGTCGCCAGAGGAGTCCCTGTAACTCGTATTCCGGCGCCATCAATCTTGTAATGGCGGTTGATAAAGATCAGGGCAGAGGTCATAGCTTCAGAAACGGCCGAATTTTCGATTCGGCCTGCCTGCCACCCTTTCATACCAGCCTTTATCACCAACTCAACAACGGTCGCCCTGGCGGCAGGATCGTTACCGCAAACGAACACATCACAATCTATCTGATGATCCAAATCGGCGAGGTGAGCTGCGGCAATATTTTGGAACGCGGACACAACACGGACGTTTTCACCGAGGAAACACTGGGATGCCTTCGCAGCCGATCCGGCTTCGGGTAGTTGAACAGTTCGTACTTTGGGGGGCATAAGCGGCACAGTTACATCGATCACGATCTTGCCGGCCACATAAGGTTTAACAAGTCCCAGGATATCCTGATGGTTGCCAAACGGCACCGTCAAAACCACGATATCTCCCCCTTCTGCGGCTTCATTGTTTTTGCTCCCAGCAATCATCACACCTGCCTTTTTTGACAACTCAGCAGCAACAACAACGGCACGCTCGGTGTCTCGCGACCCGATAGTCACCTGGCACCCTGCCTTCGCCCATCGCAGGGCTAGGCCAGACCCCAGAGCACCTGTGCCGCCAATGATTGAAATTCTGGTTTTAACGTTTTCTGTCGTCATCTTCTGGCGCTCCGTGGTTCACTCGACTAGTTTGGCCAACAGTGACACTGAACCAAGACTGGTGGGGGTCGCTGCCCGTTTCTCAGGAAAGAGGCAGAGGATCGTTGATCGAATAACAGGCGCGACCAACGGCAATCAGGCGATCGCGGTCATCAACAGCATCGACGTCCACGACACCGATTGACCGCCCTGCGCGCCGGATTTGTGCCGTCAGCTTCAAGTCAGTGTTGATGGCCGGGCGCATATAATCAGTGCGAAAATTGATCGTTGGCAACGGCTCTACCGATAGCATCGCAAGGCCATAACAACCAACAGTGTCAATGACAGCTGAAATAGCACCGCCGTGCCATTGATTGGTGTCCGGTTGACGTTCCAGATCTTCACTCATGGTCATTTTGATGACCAGTTCGAGGGAGTCGTAATTTACATCCAGAACAACTGGACAGAATAGCTGATGGAACCGGGATCGGCCGATCATTTCCTGGAAATCAGAAACCGTCAGTCTGTTCGCCATATCAGTTATCGCCAGCTTTCATCTTCTGAATTTCGGGCAAAATATTCGTTGCGAAGCGCTCGACATAATTCATCCTCTCTTCTGGTGGCATGATCAGGGCCACAATCAACTTATTCGCACCCGCTTTCGCATAGCCTTCAAGATTTTCGATGATGCGTTCGTCAGGACCATACGCGCAATACTTGTCGACAATTTTTTCAGCTGGTAGATTGAACCTGAATGTCATCTGTTCAATAGCGTTGTTCCGGGCCGTCTCGACATCCTCGTGCATGCTCACATACATAAAACTGGTAAAAGCAAAATCACCAGGCAGTTCCCGGCCCGCTTCGGCGGCAAAATCCCTTACCTTGCCGACAGAATCGTGGAATTGTTCTGCGGTATACATATAGGGTTGCCATCCGTCACCCAGTCTTGCGGCCCGACGCATGGCAGGATCGCTGCGCCCACAGACCCAAAGATCTGGCCCCCCTGGCTGATAGGGTGGCGGCAACATATCGACGTCTTCAAGCTGGAAAATCTTGCCGTTGTAGTCAAAACGTTCGCCTGACCAGTACTTACGCATGATTTCGATGCCTTCATTAGCTCGAACACCGCGTTCCTTCACGGGAACACCACAGGCCTGAAATTCCCGAGGGTAATCACCGCCGATGCCAACGGATGCGGTTAGCCGCCCCTTGGACAATATATCAAGAGAAATCAACTCCTTCGCCATCATAGTCGGGTGACGAAGCGGCAAGATCAGCGTTGAAGGCACAAGTTTAATCCGTGTAGTAACAGCAGCGGCATACGCCAGCACGGTTATGACATCCAGGATCGGGCGGAAGAAGAGAATATGCTCGCCCGTTGTCATGATATCAAAGCCGTAGTCTTCAACTGCTTTCAGTTGTTCTGGCTCCCAGACATCACCGTCAACGTGAAACCCGACTTCGACGGTTTTCATATTTTCCTCTCCGGTAGATCCACCGCCAATCAGGCAGGGCCACGCACCTCAATTTCTTGCAGGACATATTCTTCGAGCTCTCCGCGCAAGACTTTGCCAATCGCGGACAACGGGATCACATCTATTTCGGTCATGAATTCTGGCCACTTTGCCTTATCAAGGCCCACTTCTTCACAGCGTCCCCTTAAATCATCGAGTGTCACCTGCGTGGCAGCAACAACGACGGCAGCAAGACGGGAACCCAGACGATCATCGGGATAACCCACAATGGTTACGTCCGTCACCGCCGGATGCCCCAACAGCACGTTTTCGATTTCCAGCGGAGAGATATTTTCACCGCCACGCAGAATAATATCCCGTGCGCGTCCGATCATGAGGATATAACCGTCCTCGCGTTGCACAGCTGCGTCACCAGTGGAATACCAACCATCCGATTTCAGACGCTCGTCAGGGTCACCGCTCCAGTAACCTGTCATCATCTGGGATGCGCCACGCAATTCAAGCTCCTCATCAACCACGCGGCTTTCAATCCCCGGCAGGGCGATACCGTCTGTGTCCAATCGTTTATCCAGCTCGGCGTCAAGCGGGACGGCAGTTACGGCCCCTGCTTCGGAGGTCCCAAAATAGGACCAGACCTGGCAACCAGGCAGGGCATCAAGAGCGCGACGAACAAGGGTTCGCGGTACCGGCGCACCAGCGGACGGGAAGAACCGCAAGGACTTAATCCTATCGGCGCCAGTTCTCTCAACATAATCGACCATATCCACAAGGAACGGCGTCGGTGCAACCGTGAACACACATTTGTAGCGCTCAATCAGGTCGACAGCGGTAGCAATTTTCCATCGCGGCACAAGAACCATGAGACTGTTCAGCATCAAGGACATCCGGACGCCAAACAACAGTCCCACGGCATGACCAACGGGCGGAGACACCAGAATGGGATCATCTGCCGTCAGCTCAAAATGCTCCGCAAACACTTCTGTTTGCCGTTCCAGTGTCGCTGCTGAATGCATCGCTGCCTTCGGCGCACCCGTGGTGCCGGATGTGCAGGCCAACCAGACTATATCCTCGGCTTTTCGCGGAATGCACTCATTCGGGCCAATTGGCGCTTCTTCATCCGACCTAAAACGACGATCACCGAGTTGTTCAAACAAGGAATTATCGCCAACCAGATGCTCAGTCAAAATGATGCAGCTTGCATCAAGAATCTCTGCCAGTTGGATAATATTGCTACCTGCAGACCACGGTAAATTGACCAGGACGGCACCGCACAAACGAATAGCCAGATAGTCAACAACGAACTCTATTGAATTTGGCCTGGCAACAATCACACGACTTCCGGGAGTGACTCCCTGGGCAATCAGTTGTCCGGCACGTGACCGGGACATGGCAATCAATTCGGCGACAGTTGCCTCACGCGCTGGCTCGACAACAGCAAGAGAATTCGGATCTCGTAGCGAAAGTCGCTTCCAGTCTTCCTGCGCAAAATCTGCACCACTGGTGGAATCGAGACGTTTATTCGCCATAGGGTTCATCTCACTAGATTTTTTTGATTTCGGTAACAAGGCCGCTGATTTGTTCATCGGACATGCCATCGAACCAACCTTCATCCAGTTGAATTCGATCAACCTTGCCGCCAAATCGTTTCTTCAAGGCCGCAGGTAAATCTTTCGACAGCGCAACAACGGCATAGGATTCAAGCATATCGTCCGAGACGAGGTGACCCATTTCTGCCCATTTTCCCTCCCGCGCCAGATCAATAAAATCACCAAGATTGACGTCCCAGCCATGCATATTGAGCATTTTTTCATATTCGGGGGTCGAGGCGTAAAAGGCCACACGTTCCTTCAAGCCCTTGTGAACCCTGTCGAGACCTTCACCTGAGTTTGCACAGCCAATAAATCCATAACTGCCCAGGCTGATATCTTGTAATGCGCGTCCTGATTTTTTGGCTCCAATTTCCAGATTTGGCAACATGACTTCGTCAAACCACTTGTAGGTAATAGGATCGCCAGGCAAGTGACCGTCAGCGAGCTCGCCCGTCAATTGACACATTAATTTATTAATCGCCGCAATGTAGATCGGCACCTGCGGAAGGTTAAGAGGCCCCGGATTGTAATAAGGAATCATCAGATCAAAATTGTAATATTCGCCGTGATAATCGAGCCTGGTGCCGTTTTCCCAGCAGTCCCAAATCGCATGTAAGGCCTGAACATAATCGCGCATTCGTTTAACGGGCGGGAGATGCTCCACACTAAACCGGCGTGTCAGATGCGCCTTGATCTGGCTGCCGATCCCAAGTTTGAAGCGTCCTTTTGAAAGCGACTGGATTGACCAGGCATCATAGGCCGTCGCCATAGGGCTTCGGGGAAAGGCGACAAAGATACCGGTCAAAAGATCGATTTTGCTCGTTGTCATGGCGCCTGCAACCGCCGAGAGGGTTGGCGGCACTGTCAATTCCAGGAAAGTGGTCCCATCGTAACCAAGCGTTTCCGCACGCTTGACCGCCTCCGGAAATTCCTCCAAGAGCTTTGGCCGTACCATTGAGTAAACTAGCATCTATCTACCTTTCACTCTTATCAAGGCCGAAATGTCGTTCGATATAGGCGGCAGAAAATTTGCCCGTTTGGATATCCCGCTCGACGGCTTCCGGTGCGCGCTGATCAGGCTTGCCATAGCCACCTGCACCCGGTGTCTCGACGACAATCCGGGTTTCAATCTCGACCGGCACCGCATTTGGTTTGTCATCCAGGCGACGTTCGCCTTTGGTATCGCGGATCAAGAACTGGCCCGAAGCGCCCGCCTCACCACCAAACAAGCCCCATGGCTTGTATCTGAACCGCTCGCCTGCCCCGTTAAAGACGCAGGTGTGATCTACCGGGGTTACCACCCGGCGCAAACCCATGCCGCCACGATATTTTCCAGCCCCACCAGAGTCTTCGACCAAGCTATATTCTTCAACCCGCAAGGGATATTCCTGCTCGATGGATTCGACAGGAAGATTTGAGGTATTCGTTATGTGTACCTGAACACCGTCCTTGCCGTCTTTGCTGGATCTCGCGCCCATGCCACCACCCAGTGTTTCAAGATAGACATAAGGCTGGTTACTACGGGGATCCACGCCAGCGAACACAGCTGTTGTATTGGCGCCATTGGCAGCTGCAATAACCTTGTCTGGTAATGCCTGCGACAAAGCGCCAAGAACAACGTCAATGACGCGTTGGCAAGTATGTGCACGGGCCGCAACCGGAGCCGGGAAAACTGAATTTAGGATCGTGCCGGGCTCTGCCTTGATTTCCACGACATCCAGAACACCCTGGTTGCTCGGGATATCTGAGTCGAGAACGGCGATGAGTGCATAACTGACACTCGCCTGCACGGCATTCATGGTTGTGTTGATATTGCCCCCGACCTGGGGGCTTGTCCCGGTAAAGTCAAAACTGATGGCATCTCCAGCGACAGTCAGCGCCAAGCGGATCGGGATATCAAATGTGTCAATCCCGTCACCATCCATAAAGTCTTCGAAATGATAGGTGCCATCAGGAATCTTAGAAAACGCCAGGCGCATCCGCTTGCCGGTACGCGTAATAATCTCGTCAAATGCCACTAATACATTGGCCAGCCCATGGGCGCCGACGACTTCGTGAAAGCGCCGTGAGCCCAGGTTACAGGACGCAATTTGGGCATTGTGATCTCCACGACGTTCTTCCGGTGCGCGAACATTCAGCAAAATAAGATCCATGATGTCAGTTTGCAATTCGCCGCGATTAAACAATTTAACGACAGGTATTCTCAGGCCTTCCTGGTAAATCTCTGACATGCCACCTGCCATGGAGCCAGGCACCATACCGCCCACATCAGCGTGGTGCGCAATATTGCAGAGAAAGGCAACGATTTCACCGTCCACAAATATCGGCTTGGCGTAGTTGATATCGGGTAGATGAGAACCGCCAGCTGTATGCGGATCGTTGGCGACAAAGATGTCACCTTCGGCAATATCATCGCCGTATTTTTCAAGGACGCACTGCATCAGACCACTCATGGAACCGATATGGATCGGCAATGTCAGTGCAGCCTGAACGACCAATCGTCCATTCTTGTCCAGGATGGCAATCGAATGATCTTTTCGCTCCTTGATATTGGTCGAATAGGCGGAGCGCATCAGGGCGATGAAACATTCATCCGCAATCGATCTGAGACCATTGGCAAGGATTTCCAGGCTGATCGGATCCAGTTCGGGGATATCCTGTGTCATGCCCTCGCTCCTGCGTTTGCGTCAATTTGGATAATCAAATGGCCATCTGGTGTCACCACCGCGATGTCGCCTGGATACAATGGCGTTGTTGTATCGAGCTGTTCAAAGATCGCGGGGCCCACGATGCGATGTCTTGGTTTCAGATCTGTACGGGAATAGACTTTGGCCTCAACCGATTTTTCAGGGTCAAAAAAAACGGCTCTTGTTTCTCGCGGCTGAGGTGTAGTCAGGCCGCCATCTGACACTGGCCGGGCACCCTCTTCTTTTAATTTTGCGCTGGCCGACAACCGTACGTTCACAATTTCGATCGGATCCTCTTCACTTGCATAGCCATAGGCAGTTTCATGGGCGGCGCAAAAAGCAGCATGAAGGCTGGCAAAATCGGGCAAGTCTGATTGTTCAATTGTGACACCGCTCACAACCGGAACAGCCAACTCGAAGTTTTGTCCGACGTAACGTGCATCGACTACAAGGGCAACACTACGGCTTTCCAGCGAGGTCTTTTCGGTCTCAAACCATTTCAAGGCACTTGCAGACAATTCCGTAACAGATGATGCCAGAGTTCCTGCGCCCGCTTCATCCAGTGCAAACCGGCGACTGACAACAAAGTCTTCTTTCAAATCGGAAACCAGCAGGCCCTGCGCACAAACGATCCCGGGCGCCGAAGGAACGATCATTTCAGTAATACCCAGACTGATAGCAACATCCCGCGCATGCAAGGGCCCGGCACCACCAAATGGCATGAGCACAAAGTCTCGTGGATCGTGCCCCCGCTCTACCGAGATTGTGCGAATTGTTCGGACCATGTTGGCTACCATGATCCCTAGAACACCATGCGCTGTCCGCTCGTTTGTAAATCCGAGTTTTTCCGACAAAGGTTTGAACACAGCTTGTGAAAGAGAAGCGTCCAACCCCATATCACCATCCAACAAACCGCGCGAAGAAAGTCGGCCAAGCAAGATATTGGCATCTGTGACGGTCGGACGATCTCCGCCCTTGCCATAGCAAGCTGGGCCTGGATCGGCCCCAGCACTAATCGGGCCGACTTTCAGCAGGCCATCGCGATCAAACCAGGCAACCGAGCCGCCGCCAGCACCAACCGTTTCAACATCGACACAAGGTAAGCGAATTGGGAATCCGGCAACATCCCGATCAAAAGCTATATCAATCTTGAAATCCCGAATCAGCGCGACATCAGCACTGGTCCCACCGACATCAAGTGTAATGACATTTCTTCGGTCGGTCTGACGGGCCACATGCGCGGCGCCAACGGCCCCGGCAGCAGGACCCGAAAGTGCTGTCCGCACAGGTAATTCGCGGGCTCGCTGAGGCGACATGAGACCACCGGCAGACTGGTTCATCCCCAGTGTCGAATTTGGTGCCCGTTCTGCAACACCGTCTTCAAGGGTTTCCAGGTAGTGCCACATGACCGGCTGTAAATAGGCGTTCAGTACAGTGGTCGATAGGCGCTCATATTCGCGAAACTCAGGCTGTACTTCAGAAGACAAGGATACGGCAATGTGAGGTGCACGTTCTCGCAAGACGGTAGCAACTAGCTGCTCGTGCTCAGGATTAAGAAATGCAAAAAGAAACCCAATGGCACAAGCAGCGGCTCCAGCCTCAATCGCCTCATCTACCGCGGCTGATATATCTTTGACATCTGGGGCATGCACGATTTCGCCGGCGGCGCCGATCCGTTCCCGCAACTCTATCCGATGTTCACGATCAACAAGTGGGGCTGGATGATCTTTATGCAGGTCGTACATATGTGGTCGCGTTTGACGACCTATTTCCAGCAGATCCTTGAAACCCTTTGTCGTGATTAGTGCAACCGTGCTGCCGGTACGCTGGATCAACGCATTTGTGCCGACTGTGGTGCCGTGAGACAGTCGGTCGATCTGTTCCATCGGGATTTTATATTGGCCACACAGAGCGACCAGACCATTCAATATGGCGTCCGCAGGATTTGAAGGTGTCGAAGATGTTTTTCCAACATGAAAGATGCCGGTCTCATTATTGGCTGCATAAAAATCAGTGAAAGTACCACCAACGTCTATACCGATCGTCCAACCCATTCGTTCACCTCCCCGGTAGAACATTATCAAACACTACTTGTTAATAGGGAGTATACTACCAATATATTCAATCAAAGAAGGTATTTTCCCGCAGTCATCCTATTGTCTGCCTGAGCCAATAACCGTCCACCAGTTGATTGTAAACCGCCCGAAATCGCGGTATTGACAAACTACCTGCGGCGAGCAGGAGCCTCATATCGCAGACAAGCGTCTGTCGGCCTCAACAACTATGACGCTTAGCAAGGAAACCGGTCATCGACAGAGCCCTACCATGAGTGACGAGAAACAGCCTAACCGAAAAAGCTTCAACGATCTGTGGGGCCGACCCGGGTTTCTCATTCGAAGATTACACCAGATACACGTTGGGATGTTTCTGGAAGAGTGCACCGAATTCAATGTCACGCCGGCCCAGTTTGCTGTTTTGACAGTCCTTTATTACCAGGGAACTCTCGATCAAATCTCTATCGCCAGCCAGATCGGGTTTGACAGAAATACAGTTGCAGATGTTATTCGCCGGCTGAAACACAGGGGCTTGTTAGAACGTCCTGAAAGCCTATCAGATAAAAGGCCCAAACTGGCTCGCATTACTGACGAGGGTCGCGAGTTTGTCGATGCAGTTCAGCCCGCCATGATCAAGGCGCAACGTCGACTGGTTAGTCCCCTGAGTGTAGAAGAGTATGAGACACTTATGAAACTGCTGGACAAACTTCTGATTGAAAACAACGAAGCAAGCAGAGCTCCACTTCGCACAAAATCAAAACGGTCATCGCGGTATGACGACGCCAAAACTACCGCCGAGTGAATATATTTTCAGGGCATGATTGAAGGCCGCGTACAGCCATATCTGCCCCGAACGATTTCTCCTAAAACACCTGCGTACCAACGTTCATTGTGATGACACTTTTATCACTAGACGTTAGATCACGTTTTTTTGATGCCTAAGCCTCCCCGTGTATCTTCCCGGTTTCTGATAACGACGCTGTATTGACATTTATACTCAGGTTACCCGAACTGCTCCCGCAGACGCTTTTTATCGATTTTTCCGACACTGGTTTTGGGTATCTCATCAACCTGTTCGATGCGTTCCCGAGTCGCTCAGCCACAAGCATGGGCCGGGCTTGTTTTTGGTAAATGATGTCTCGTTTCTAGACCGACGCGATTTCTTGTTTGAACAGATTTCCACGGCAGATCAGGCTACGGCTTCCGAACCAGGCGTTGGACTGCTGCACAGGCGTCTGGAGAAAAAAGTTACTGAGGCAGAAACCCAGTAGCCGCCTTTGGCGTTTCACTGTGTAAAATCCAGCATCACAAGTTCTCTTTCACAAATGGTCAATACAACTGATTAGGAGCGAAGAAGCCTTAATTAATGGGTAAAAAATAGGAGTCGACAAAATAGGACGTATACTACATAATTGTTGCGAACACGTCATTCCTGCCAAAGTCGCTCCAATTAATCGGCCCCTCTGGTAGTTGAGGCGTGCACATCAACCAGGAGAATGCGCATGAACAAGTTTCTGAAAGTTCTTACGGCCTCTGCTATTGGCCTTGCTGTTTCAACAACAGTAACTCAAGCAACCGAACTGAAAATGCTGACCGCTTGGGGCGGCAATCATTCGGGCACAGCGAACATGGCTTATGGGTATAACAAGTTGGTTGCCGAACTGACCGGTGGCAAAGTCACGATCAAGCCCAGCGGCCCGGAGGTGGTATCCGGAGGCAAACAACTCCAGCCTGTTGCGGCCGGTGTATTTGATATCATTTACACGCATGGTCTTTATCATACTGGCACAACCGGCATTGGCGCTGCAGTTGATGCCGTTGACGGTGATATCGAAAAGCGCCGCACCAGCGGTGTATGGGACTGGGTCGACAACCATTACCAGACGACACAGAACCTGAAAATCTTGTCGATCCCAACAGCCACAACTGGGTTTCGCTTCTTCCTGAAACAACCTATGGATAGTGGCAAAAAACTTAATGGCATGAAAATCCGGGCCTTGCCTTCCTACAACAAGATTGTTGGATCACTGGGTGGTACTGCGGTTGTAATCCCATTTGGTGAACTGTATTCCGCTGCGGAGAAAGGTGTCATTGACGGGTTAGTCTGGCCAGCTGTTGGTGCGGTCGGCTTCAAGTTCCACGAAGTCACACCTTATCTCGCAGAACCAGCATTTGGAACGGTTTCCTACCTGATCATGATGAACCTGGACAAATGGAATACCCTGGATGCAGCTACACAAAAAGCCATGCTCGAAGCCGGTCACCAGCTTGAGCAAAAGACTGTAGGCATTTTCAACAATCTTCTGAAAACTGAAAATGCGGCCATGATGGCTGCTGGCGCCAAGAAAACGAGCATTGGTTACTCATTGGCAGAAGCAAACAAATTGTTCGCTGACCGTGCTATGGAAGTCGCAATTGAAAAGTCAGGCGACACCGGAAAAGCATTCCGCGATTTCGTTGCTTCAAAAGGCATGTAATCATCAGCCATACTGGTATCCGTCGCGAACATCATGGCGGATACCAGTCGGTTGAGAGCACGTTAACATCATCCGTCATAATTTCCGGCTGAACTGCACCAGTTTCCAGAACAGAGCACGCATCTTGCGTTGAATACTATTCGAACCCGGCTTTATGCCTTCCAGGATCATCTGACACAAATTGCAGCGATCTTGTCTGCAACTGGATTGTCCCTCATCGTTATATTTTATGTCTATGAGGTTGTGACCCGGTATTTCTTTAACTCACCCACGGCATGGGTAAGCGATTTTGTTTCCTACGCGCTGTGTGCCTGCGTATTCCTGGCCCTTCCCAAAGTAACAAAAGACCGCGCCCACGTGGCTGTCACCATTCTGGTTGATATCGCACCCACATGGATTGCAGATATCGTCTTCAAGGCGGTGAGCCTTATCGGCTTTGGCTGTCTGATACTTGCGGCCTGGATTAGCTTGCAGGAAAACCTGCGGCAGTTCAGCAAGAACATTGAAACTCTCGCCATTATTCCTGTTCCCCAATGGTGGATATCCAGCTTCATCACTTTCGGGTTGGCATTGAGCGCGCTGTACATGCTGCGCCAGGCATCCGAACCCCAAAAGACTGACAGCGGCGCCTATTTGGGGAGCACAGAATAATGGAGTGGTACACAATCTTGCTTCTGGG
This sequence comes from Gammaproteobacteria bacterium, assembly GCA_014239575.1. GTDB lineage: Bacteria > Pseudomonadota > Gammaproteobacteria > Arenicellales > UBA868 > UBA868. Next base: position 5,820 of record JAAZYQ010000040.1, on the reverse strand, counting down.
CATTGCGATTCTGTTCGCACTGTTCTTGTCTGGTGCCCCCATTTTTCTGGCATTCCTGTTCGCCATACTGGTTGGCGTTTATTTCATTATTGGGCCGGCAGGATTCCCAATGTTCGCCAACAGTATTCTTGATACTGTTTCAATTACATCCCTTGCCTCCATTCCTCTTTTCATTCTGATGGGCGAACTATTGTTCCGATCCGGAACGATGGATGTGCTTTTTGATTCAATTGACAAACTTGTCGGTCGGGTGCGTGGTCGACAATATGTCCTGGTGGTCGTCTTGTCGGCTGTTTTCGGGGCACTATCAGGCGTTGCCATGGCCGTCGCTGCCATGCTGGGTCGTGCGATCATGCCAGGGATGCAGGTCCGTGGGTATGATCGAGATATTGCTGCCGGACTGATCGTCGGCGGTGCGAGCCTGGCACCGATTATCCCGCCGAGTTTGTTGGCCGTTATTGTTGGCTCCATTGCAGAAGTATCAATTTCAAAGCTGCTGGTGGCGGGTGTTGTCCCCGGCCTGCTATTGGGCGGCGTCTTTTTGGCCTACGTTTTCGCTCGCATCGCCTTCAATCCGGACCTCGCACCCAAAAGCGTTGCAGCGGAGCGTGGCGACGTAACGGTTTCTGAACAAATAATTGCATTGGTACGCACGCTGCCCTTTGTTATCGTCATTTTTGCTGTAATGGGTCTGATCATGATGGGCATTGCAACACCGTCTGAATCGGCTGCAACCGGTGTTGTTGGCGCTTTGTTGACAGCGGCAATCTACCGCAATCTGAGCTTCAAGATGATCTGGAACTCTCTCATGGCTGCCGCCACTGTGTCGGCCATGATCCTGGCCATTATGGCGATGTCAAAAATGTTCACGCAGCTTTTAGCCTTTACCGGCGCAACCAGTGAACTGGTTCAGTTGGTCGCCAACCTCGACGTTGGCCCGACAGTCATGCTGTTGATCATGCTGGCCGTACCATTTCTGCTCTGCATGTTTATCGATACGATCGCCGTTATCCTTTTGACCATCCCGATCTATCAGCCTGTAGTGACCGGTATGGGTTTCGATCCGGTCTGGTTCTGGCTGTTGTTTCTGGTGAATATTACGCTTGGAGCCATTACACCGCCTTTCGGCTATACGCTGTTTGCGTTCAAGGCGGTGGTTCCGGATATGACGATCAGCGATGTGTATCGGGCAACCTGGCCATTTGTTCTGTTGTTCCTGACAGGCATTGGTCTGATCATTGCCTTCCCTGGCATAGCAACCTGGTTACCCAACCTGGTTGGGTAACCAGGTTTCGATCCACACAGAAATCCCTGATAAAGAATCCAGGCCAAGCCCTCGGGGGCCTGGTGTCATGACAATACGGATTGCTTTTCGAACAGGTGCCGCGTCAGCCAGCCAGACGGGTTGGCGGGACAATCATGTTTGATGACATTGATTGTTGACGACGTTCTTCACTGGCATCTGTATACAGCGTCGTTCGTTGCCGCGAAGGCCGGTTTACACCAACCAGCATGTCTTCCATGGCTTCCGGTGTCATTTCCTGGCCATGCCCAGCCCCTGCTGCACGGGTAATACTTTCGTCCATCAAAGTACCACCAATATCATTGACTCCCGCGCCGAGACAGGCCGCCACACCCTCAAGGCCAAGCTTGACCCAGGATGCCTGAATATTTGAAATATGTGGATCAAGGGCTAATCGTGCGACGGCATGGATCAAAATCGTTTCCCGCCAGGTTGGACCACGACGGGATCCACCCTTCAAGTAGATCGGGGCTTCCATATGTACAAATGGCAACGGCACGAGTTCGGTAAAACCACCAGTTAACTTTTGCTGCTCACGCAAGCGTAATAAATGACGGGCCTGATGGACAGGCTGTTCAATATGACCAAACATGATGGTCGCAGTTGTTTTCAAACCTGCTCGATGGGCAGCATCAACAACCTTGAACCAGTCCGCTGTGGATACCTTGTCCGGACAAAGGACATCGCGAACTTCATCATCAAGTATCTCTGCGGCTGTACCGGGCAGGCTGCCAAGGCCTGCCTCGACCAGTTGGTCCAGGAACTCCGGGACAGAAATGTTGAGCGTGTGTGCGCCCTGAAAAATCTCCAGTGGCGAAAAAGCGTGAACGTGGATATCAGGCACCTCAGACTTTATTGCCCGCAAAATATTCAGATATACCTGCCCAGTGTAATCGGGATGTATACCGCCTTGAAGGCAAACTTCAACAGCGCCACGATCCCAGGCTTCACGGACTCGCTGTGTAATCTCGTCAAGACCAAGGTTGTAGGGACGACCTCTCAGTTCCTCACTCTTCTTGCCTTTTGAAAAGGCACAGAATTTACATTTAAAATAGCAGATGTTGGTATAGTTGATGTTACGGGTAACAATGTAGCTGACAGTCTCGCCGCTCTTTTCTTGGCGCACAATATCAGCGGCTTCTATAACCTGATGAACTTCACCGTCACGCGCAGTCAAAAGGCGTGCGACCTCGCCGACATCCAGATCATCACCGGCGATGGCTTTGTCGAGAATCGCATCCAGGTCTGCGTTTTTGCTGAAGCTAGGGGTTAGAGGCAATTCCGGCAAAGCTTTGCTGACATCGCCGGGTGACCAATCGTCACTTCGGGCCAGGCTTTCGCCATCAATTTTATCCAGCACAGCGGCCTGAAATGCGGGGTCGAGCCAGTGTTCCCGGTCGCGAATATATTCGGGATATATCGCCAGTCGCTCAACCATTATCTTGCCCGATGCGGCTGTTTGCTTCGCCAGATAATCAAGATGTGGCCACGGCGCTTCCGGGTTTACATAGTCTGGCGTCACTGGCGACACACCACCAAAATCGTTAATGCCAGCCGCAATCAAGTCTGCAATTCCGGTGACAGAAAGATTGGGTGGGACCTGAATGTTCATGTGTGGCCCGAATATCAACCTCGCCACAGCCACAGTCCACTGTAGGTCGGCAATATCTGGCTCTGCAGCAAAGGCCATTCGCGTGCCGGCCTTGGCACGGAAATTTTGTATAATAATCTCCTGGAGATGGCCAAAACGAGCGTGAGAAGCACGCAGGGCCAATAAGCTTTCAATACGCTCTGTTCGGGTTTCCCCTATGCCGATCAGGATTCCTGTTGTGAAAGCGATGGACTGTCGCCCAGCCTCATCAATAGACTCCAGACGTCTGGCGGGTTCCTTGTCGGGTGAGCCATAGTGACACCCCCCTTTTTGCATCAGGCGCTCGGATGTGCTCTCCATCATCAAGCCCATGGAAACCGAAACTTCCCGCAATGATGTTATCTCTGTCGAAGTCATTACACCGGGATTCAAATGCGGCAGCAACCCGGTTTCTTCAAAAACCAGCAACGCCATGGCCCGAAGATATTCGATTGTGCTTTTGTAACCCAGTGCAGCCAACGCTTCACGTGCAGCCTGGTAACGGTATTCAGGTTTGTCCCCCAGTGTGAACAAGGCTTCCTTGCATCCAGCGGCCTTACCTGCGCGTGCGATGTCGAGCACTCGATCAGGCGTCAAATAGGCGGCTTCGAGCCGACGCGGTGGCTGGGCGAAAGTGCAATAGTGACAGGAATCACGGCACAACTGTGTCAACGGAATAAAGACCTTTCGGGAATAGCTCAGCAAGCGATCATGTCCCTGATCGCGCATTTTTGCAGCTTGGGTGAGCAGTGGCTCAGGTGGCTGATCTATCAGACTGAGAGCATCGACATCTGATAATTGCCTGGTTGCATGGTGAACGCCCCGGGTGACCATGCTTATAGGGCAGCCTCCTTTTCGCTGGCTGATGCCAGGCCGGCACTGTGGATACTTTCCATGAATTCCAGGGTCAGGCCGGGCCGGCGATGCTGTATGAATTCCTGCAGATCCAAAGGCGTATCGATATCGTGCGCAAGACTCGGCGCCTTGAGGGAAAGAGTATCGATCCCCACTGCGCTGGCGGACCGGCAATAGCCGGTAAAACTGTCCGGGCCAAAACCCGGTCGGATCAAGTTGCGGGACGAGAGGAAAAGACCATTGGTTCCCAACTTGTCCCTTGATGGCGCCAGCCGGACAAGTGGCTTGTTCATTTCAGAAGGGGCGATCAGTTTGGAAATTTCACGACTACGCGCGAGCGGAATATCTGCCGGAAACACAGCAACATTTTCGACATCCCCCAAAGCCGCGAAGCCGGCATTAACAGCAGAATTGTAGCCCCATGGCCGGTCCTCCCGCAAAATATTGGCACCAAACTTGCGCGCGACATCAAATACAAGATCATCACTGGCAACGACCAGAACCTGGCCATGGTCAGTAAAGGAAACCATCGTAAGCAGATCCTCGAGCATCGCCAGGACCAGGCCAGCCCGGTCAGTTGGCGTCAGCAGGCCAGCCAATCGTTGTTTGGCTTTTGAGAGCTTTTTGACCGGGATAACAATTCCAGTCACAGCATCATTCCCCCATCAACCTGTTTGCCAAGCCAACTGTTACGTCCGCCAGATCAATGCGATCCTGTAGGCTATTCATCACTGTTTGGGAAACAATCACTTCTATGCCCAAGCGCGCGATATCCGTTGCCAATGATGCATCCTGTTGGTCAATGATCAAGGCATCAATAAGCCCCTGATAATGCCTTGCTACTTCCAGCGCAGAAACTTCCGAGCCCAATTCAGCCATCATCTTGGCAGCGGGTCCTTTAACAGCTTCTCCCCCGATGATCGGTGAAACAGCGATCACCGGCGCCTTGTTATCGCGCAACATTGCCCGCAATCCCGGCACATTCAATATCGGATCAATTGAGACATATGGGTTGGATGGTGCCAGAACAATTGCGGACGGATTTTCACCAAGAGCTAAAACCAGATCAGAATTTGGCACCGCTTTTTCAATGCCATCGAAACTAAAGCCGGTGACGATCGGCGCACATTTTTCGCGGACGAAATATTGCTGGAATGGCAAATGCCCGTCAGTAGTTTCAACAGTCGTCGAGACGTTTTGATCACACATTGGCAGAATAGCGACATCAATATTCAGGTTACGGCTAACCTCTCGTATTACTTGAGTCAAACTGGCGCCCTCACGAAGCCTGCTGGAGCGCAAGACATGCAGGGCAAGATCTCCATCACCCAGATTAAACCAGTCCTCGCCGCCAAGAGCCTGTAGCGCGCTCATGAATGACCAGGTTTCACCCATACGGCCCCAACCTTGTACCGCATCAGCCAGGCCTGCGAGCGTATAGATCACCGTGTCCGTATCGGGGCAGACACGAAGCCCATAATGATCAAAATCGTCACAGGTGTTTGTGACAACGACCAGTCGATCTGACGGCAGAACGTGCGACAGCCCCAAAACCAGTTTGGCACCGCCGACTCCGCCTGACAGGGCAATAACCTGGCCTTCGGTCATCGGAACAGATCCTCATCCTTGGTGCGAATCAAATCGACAGCAGGTCGGGCTGGCGGTGGTGACGAAGCCTTCGGGCTGTAGCCGTGGATAACGACAACCGGTTTTCCTTCATCGCCCTGCCCCTGCAACAAAGATGCTGCAGCGGCCAATTCATCTCCGACAGCTTGTTGACTGACTTTCAGGACCCGCCCGTTCAAATCCATTTCCCCACGTCGATCCCACAGACAGGCAATGCCGTCTGCGCCGATGGCAACACCTGTCGTACCCTGGCGCCACGGCCGGCCAAAACTGTCATTGATCAGGACACCAATATCAACCTTGTGTAAATCCATGAAACTATTACGCAGTTTCCGACAAACCTGATCCGGGTCCTCAGGCAACAAAAGAACCTGATCTTCATCGCCTTGGGCCGATACATTTGATG
>JAAZYQ010000003.1 GCA_014239575.1 Gammaproteobacteria bacterium | reverse complement strand
CCTAGTCGAGTACATGACTTCTGGGCCCGTGATGGTGCAAGTGCTTGAGGGGGAAAACGCGATTGTGCGCAACCGTGAAATCATGGGGGCAACCAACCCGGTTGAAGCGGCTCCAGGTACGATCCGCGCTGATTTTGCCGAATCGCTCGAAGCCAACTCGGTTCATGGGTCTGATGGTCCAGAAACCGCGCGGGAAGAAATAGGGTTTTTCTTTGAATCGACTGATCTGTGCTCTAGAGCGGGCTGAGCCGAGGGTAAGAGCGAGTGCCACAGCAGATCAATTTACTCGGACTGGATCGGTCGGCGTTGCAGGAGTATTTCGTCGGGCTGGGCGTGAAAGAGTTTCATGCCCGCCAATTCCTTAAGTGGGTCTATCAACGCGGCGTTACCGATTTCTCCCAGATGACAGACCTCGGTCTTTCGCTGCGGCAGACGTTGTCTGAAAGGGCGATGCTGGCTTTACCGGAAAAAGCGGGTGAACAAATCTCTAAAGATGGCACTCGGAAGTGGCTTTTTCGGCTTGAGGATGGAAACTGTATCGAAACCGTATTTATTCCCGAAGACGATCGGGGAACCTTGTGTGTCTCATCTCAAGTAGGCTGCGCCCTGAATTGCACGTTTTGTGCAACTGCCCGGCAAGGCTTCAGCCGCAATCTTCAAGCGAGCGAAATCATTGGCCAACTCTGGCTGGCGGGACGGTTGTTGGCTGATGCAGGATACGGGCCAAGACCCGTTACGAATGTGGTCCTGATGGGTATGGGCGAGCCGCTACTAAACTACGATGCAGTGGTCAGCGCAATACGTTTGATGTTGGACGATCTGTCGTTTGGACTGTCGCGCCGGCGTGTCACCCTTTCCACCGCAGGCGTTGTGCCAGCCATGGATCGTTTGGCCAAAGATTGCCCGGTCAGTCTTGCGGTTTCTTTACATGCGGTGGAAGATGATATTCGCGACCAGTTGGTGCCACTGAATCGTAAATATCCTATCGACCAGCTTTTGGATGCTTGCCGGCGCTTCCTGAATAACGACAGCCGGCGACGGATTACTTTTGAATACGTTATGCTGGATGGAATAAACGACTCTACCGACCATGCTCGAAAATTGGTGCGCCTGCTACGAGATATTCCCGCGAAAGTGAATCTTATACCGTTTAATTCGGTAGAGGGTATTGCATACGATTGCTCCCCAAAAGTGGTAATCGACCGATTTCGTGAGGAAGTCTTGGCGGGTGGATTAATGACCATCACTCGTCGCACTAGAGGCGCCGATATTGCCGCTGCCTGCGGACAACTGGCAGGTAAAGTTCGTGATCGCACCAGCCGCAGCGCACGATACGCCTTAGGCGGTAATGGCTGATGAGATGGGCGACAGTATTTTTTGGGCTGATGATGTTGGCCGGTTGTACCGCCGTACAGGAACACCCAACGGGCTGGGGCGATAGCCAGAGAGCTGAGTTATATACCCGCCTTGGCCTGGGTTATATGAAACAAGATCGCCTCTCGGCTTCACTTGAGGCCTTGGAGGAAGCGCTGGCTATCGCACCACAAGATTCGGCGGCAAATCATGCTATGGCGTTGCTGAGATTTAAACTGGGTGACTCAGTAGAAGCCCGCCGACGGTTTGGAATTTCTGTGGCCAGTGATCCTGGCAATTTCGGCGCTCGCCATGATTTTGGCACGGTTCTTTGCCAATTAGGCGCTTGGGCGGATGGCATTCAGCAGTTCCGAGCGGCCTTGGATGACCCCTTCAATACGGCCACGTATCGCAGTCAGTTTGGCCTTGGTGTTTGCTTGTTGGGGGTGTCCGACCTGTTTGGAGCACAAGACCAGTTCCGCGCGGCGCTTGCATCGCGCCCGAATAACAGCGCGATTCTGTACCAGTGCGCTGTCGTCAGCTTTGATTTGGGGGAAAACCTCTCTGCCAGGGGGTTTCTGGAGCGCTATTTCAGTACGAGCACGGCGTCAGCCGACAGTCTGTTGCTGGCTGTTCGTAACGAACAAAAACTTCGAGCCGAGGATCTCGTCGTGCAGTATGCATCTAAACTACGCACAGATTATCCAGCGAGCGAGCAGGCGGAAGCACTAAGGACGATTATGGTTAGCGAATCCAATGACTGACAAAGGTAGCAAATCCAGTCCTGGAGCGATACTGCGTGGGGCTCGAGAACTCTATGACTGGAGTATCGAGGAGGTAGCGGTTGAATTGAACCTTCTGCCCGATATGGTCCGTGCGCTGGAGGCTGATGACTACAGTAACACTGCCGGTTGGACTTATGCCGTTGGTTATCTGCGAAGCTATGCCCGCCTGGCTGGTGTCAGTATCGAGCAGGCGATAACTGACTACCAAACGGATCTGCCGCCCAAAGAAAACGGCCCCGGCACGATGACCGAGCACTCCAAGAGCCGATATCAACCGATTGCAATTCATTACCGGTGGGTAGTCACTGTCTTTGTGCTGCTATTGGTTGTTGGCGGCTTATATGGCGCCTACCTGAATCGCTCCACTGATGTTGAGCGTGGCCGTGTCGATTTGGCCGGTGAGAGTCGTAGTGATCCCGTGTCAGCGCTAGGGCATGCGGCCTCTACCAGGCAAACCGACCCCACCGAACCGGCTAAAGTTGCCCTGGCCGTTGTCCTGGCGCCAACAGTAGATGATTCGCCAAAGGTCGATAGTCCACTGAAGACTTCTGACAGTAGGCCTGAGGAGAAACCGGTTGCTGCAATCGGCAGTTCACAGAAAACTGAATTGACGCCTAAGGCAGTAGCCGCAGATGGGGTCGTCGCCGCGGCCCAATCCAATCGGGTTGACGCGCAGGGCACGCTTTCATCTGAGCCCAAATCGGCAGAGAAAACACAACCCAAGGTTGAGGCGAAACCCAAACCCAAAGCCAAACCCAAAGCCAAACCCAAAGCCAAACCGAAGGCTAAACCCAAAATCCAAACACCGACACCCTCTATCGAAAAGAAGCCTGATGTGTCTGCGCCTGCTGAAACGACTCTTGAGTCTAAAGTGGCAGATCGCTTTGTCACTACGGAGTTTGCCACGAAGATGGGATCAGGCGCCCAACCTGCCGGCGCCGACAACGCTTCGGCGAGCGACCCGGTTTCTTCAGATACACGCCAACTGACGGTTCGAGTCAAAGAAAGCACCCATATCGTTGTGTGGGATCGTGATGATCAAACCCTGTTTCGCCGATATGTAGAATCTGGCAAAGTCATTACGTTGGCTGGCAAGCCGCCGTTTACCCTCCAGGTAAGTTATCCTGAAGGCGCGAGTGTTATTTACCGTGGCCGCGAACTGGCAATCCCGATTCCTAAATCGGGTCGTAACGCCAAAGTTATTATTGGTCGTTAGTGCAATGGCCTTCGGAGATAATGTGCGCTCGGTGCGCGGGATGAATGACTTGCTGCCCGAACAGACGGCGCGCTGGCAGCGGGTTGAAGCGGTGTTACGGGAAGTCGCAGGCCGTTACGGTTATCAGGAGATCCGTACGCCGGTCATTGAGCGCTCTGATCTTTTTTACCGGTCTATCGGCGAGCAGACCGATATTGTTGAAAAAGAGATGTACACCTTTACCGACAATAACGGAGATAGCCTGACATTGCGGCCGGAGGCTACAGCAAGCTGTGTGCGCGCCGGCAACGAGCATGGCTTGTTGCATAATCAAACTCAGCGCTTTTGGTATACCGGCCCGATGTTTCGCCATGAGCGCCCGCAAAAGGGTCGTTACCGCCAGTTTCATCAGTTTGGCGTCGAAGCTTTAGGATGGCCTGGACCCGATATAGACGCCGAGATTATTATCCTTGGTGAAAGGTTGTGGCGCACCTTGGGGATTTCCGGTGTTAGTCTGGAGATCAACACGTTGGGGTCTGCCTCGGCCCGAGCCGGTTTTCGAGATGCCTTGCGAGACTACCTGGCCGCCCATGTGGACGCTCTTGACGAGGACAGTCAGCGACGCTTGCAACGAAATCCTTTGCGTATATTAGACAGCAAGGATGAGGGTACTCAGCGGGTGCTCGTGGGCGCACCGGATTTAATGGACTTTCTTAACGATACCGAGTTGGCCGAGTTTTCGCGACTGCAGGATTTGCTGACTGCAGCCAAGATCAACTTCAAAGTGAATAGCCGCCTGGTTCGGGGACTCGATTACTATACGGGGGTTGTTTTTGAGTGGGTGACGGATCAGCTTGGCGCCCAAAGTGCCGTTTGCGCAGGCGGACGTTATGACACTCTGGTGCAGCAGCTTGGCGGCACCCCAACTCCGGCAGCTGGATTCGCCTGCGGCCTCGAGCGGCTGATTGATCTGGTGGCACTTAGCGAGGCGGATTTAGCCCGCGTGGGGCCGGAAGTCTTTTTGGTGCTTGTGGCGGTGGGCGCTGAGGAGTTGGGCGTCACCTACGGCGAGCAACTGCGAGATGCCGGCCTCGACGTGCTGTCCAACTGTGGTCAGGGAAGCCTCAAGAAGCAGATGCGCCGCGCTAATGCAAGCGGCGCCGAAGTGGCAGTGATTGTAGGGCATGATGAGCACAGTCAAGGAACCGTCAGTATCAAACCTTTGCGGAGCCAGGGTCCGCAGTTGAGCGTGCCAACACACGCCCTGGTCGAAGCAGTCCAAAAGATCCTTGCCAATGATTCACACTAACTGGTATTTGACATGATAGATGAGCCGCGGGACCCGCAGATGCATTTTGCCCAGGATGATGAGACCGAAAAGTTAAAGCAATGGTGGAAGCGTAACGGCACCGGAATTGTTGCGGGTATTGTCATCGGCGTGGGTGGCGTCAGTGGTATCCAGGGGTGGCGCATGTACCAGGATTATCAGTCGGGACAGGCCTCATTGTTCTACGAACAGATGCTTGTGGCGGTGGCTAAAGAAGATAATGAGTCGGTGGCTCGAGCGGCCGATACACTGCTAGCGAGTCATCCCGAAAGCGGCTACGCCGATATCGCTCGACTCATGCTTGCCCGACTCGCGGCAGACGCTGGCGATCATGGTCAGGCCGAGACGTTGCTTGCGGATTTACTTTCGGTAACGAAAGATCCGGCGATGCGCCACACCGCGCGGATTCGTCTTGCGGTTCTCGCATTACAAGCTGGAGAGCCTGACCGTATTAAAGCCCTTGCAACTGAAGGACAGAACGGTGGTTTTGCGTCCCAATATCAGGAATTGCTTGGCGACGCCCTGGCTGAGATAGGTGACTGGGGCCAAGCGCAGCAGGCTTATCAGGCAGCATTGGCAGAGATGGTCCCTGACTCGCCGGCTGGACAACTGCTGAACGCAAAATTGAATATGACCCGGCAGGGCGCTGACACTCAATGAGTTTTAGGCGTTGCGCCATTATGGCGCTGGCATTTTTTTTAGGAGGATGCGGCTCTGGGTCTGTGCATTTTATGCGCGAGGGAGCGCCTGCAGGAAGCGTGCCTCATGTTGACCAGCAGATTGCTTTTCAAAAGTCGTGGCGCAGGAATATAGGGGCTGGGTATACCAACAACAATTTCTTGCTGATTCCCTATGTTGGAGCCGGGAGGATCTATGCCGCCGAGCCGAAGGGCGACGTGGTCGCGCTGGATAAGCAAACTGGCAAGCTGTTGTGGCGACGTGATATCGGAGAGGCCCTGGCCGCCGGCGTTGGGGTGGGCGGGACGACCGCGGTCGTGGTGACCAGGGAGGGGGAGGTCGTTGGGCTGGGTGCAGCAGATGGTTTGGTGCTGTGGCGCAAGAAGGTTGGAAGCGAAGTATTAGCACGACCCGTGGTATCGGGTAACAGGGTCTTGCTCCGTTCGGGTGATGGCCAGGTGATCGGATTATCGTTGTCTTCCGGTGAAATCGTCTGGCGGGTTCGTCGGGCGGTACCGGCCTTGAGTGTCCGTGGACTTTCTGCCCCTTTGATTCTTGAGGATGTAGCTGTGGTTGGCTTTGCCAGTGGGCGGCTCTCGGGCATTGATCCTGAAACCGGCCGTGAACTTTGGAATGTACCGATATCGCGCCCGTCGGGCAGCAATGAGATTGATCGGTTGGTTGATATCGATTCGGACCCCTATCGGATCGGTGACTTATTATTTGTCGCAGCCTACCAGTCACGGATCACGGCGTTGTCACTGCAGACTCAACGCATACGATGGCAGGCACCCCTGTCAACCGTCCGATCGCTTGGATCGTCCGGTCAGTTACTGCTGGTGACGGCAGATGACGGCTCGGTGATTGGAGTCGCTATCGATACCGGTAAAGTTCAGTGGACGCAGGACAAAATTCGAGGGCGTGGCGTGACGGCTCCGGTCGGTTTGGGAAACTCAACGAATGCCGTAGTCGGAGATTACGAAGGAAACCTCTACCTGATTGACACGGCATCAGGGAAGTTGCTGGGCCACAAGAAAGGGCGTGGTGGGGCAGTCATGGGTATATTTTCAGTCGACGGGGATGGCAACTTTCTAACGCTATCCGAAAATGGTACGTTAACCGCCTGGTCAGTGCGCGGCTGACTCACTTGGTAACCCGTACCTGCCCCTGTGGGCCCAGGCTCCAATGATTCCGGTAGTTGCACTGGTTGGGCGTCCCAACGTCGGTAAATCGACCTTATTTAACCGGTTGACTCGCTCGCGCCAGGCATTGGTAGATGATCAGCCCGGCGTGACCCGCGATAGGCTATATGGAGAGGTCTGGCGGGCCTCGCAAAAAGTGCTGGTGGTAGATACCGGTGGATTATCCGACGAGGCCGACGAACTTAGTCGTGCGGTAAGGCAACAGGTTGACCAGGCGCTTGAGGAAGCCGATGCCGTGGTCTTTATCGTCGATGCACGAGATGGTCTAACCCACCAGGATATCGAAATAGGCGCCAATCTGCGTAAAAATGACAGCCCCATATTTTTAGCCGTGAACAAGGCTGAAGGACTGGATAGCGCGACAACCGGGGCCGAATACTTTGAGCTAGCGTTAGGAGACCCTTCGGTGATCTCCGCCCGAACCGGGCAAGGTGTTGAGGAGTTGTTGGGCCAGGTGCTTGCGAGGTTTCCTCTGTCGGGGGAGGACGCTGTTGACAATGGTCGCCGGGTCGCCGTGGTAGGCAGACCGAATGTAGGCAAGTCAACACTGGTCAATGCCCTGGTCGGCGAACCCCGACTGATCGTTGCAGACTTGCCTGGGACAACCCGGGATAGCATTCAGGTGCCAATGGATCGTTATGGGCAGCGCATGGTGCTGGTGGATACCGCAGGGGTACGGCGTAAGTCCCGAGTGCACGAGACCCTTGAAAAATTTTCAGTGGTGAAAACCTTGCAAGCGCTAGCGAATGCTGATGCGGCGTTACTCGTGCTGGATGCCAGAGCGGGGCTCAGTGATCAGGATGCCGCCATTGCCGGAATTATTGTTGATAGCGGCCGGTCTATCGTGGTGGCCGTCAATAAGTGGGACGGACTAGAGCGGCGGGATCGCAACCAGATTCGCCGCGATTTGACCCGACGTTTGGACTTTTTACCCGAACATGAGTCACTGTTTATCTCGGCGTTACACGGCTCTGGAATTGGCGATTTGATTGGCGCGCTGCAAAGGGCTCAAGGGAGCGCTCTGGTCGAGCTTGGAACAGGAGCGCTGAACCGCGCCTTGGCTAGTGCCCTGGAGCACCATTCGCCGCCGATGGTTAATAATCGAACGGTCAAACCGAAGTACGCTCATCAGGGCGGGCGCAACCCGCCGATCGTGGTGTTGCACGGCAATCTACTGCACAAGCTTCCCGCCAGCTATCTGCGTTACCTCGGCCGCAGTCTTGCCAAGACTTTCCGTTTAATTGGAACTCAGGTGCGGTTTGAGTTACGCAAAGCCGGCAACCCTTACTCTGGAAGACCGAGTCACCATCGCCGAAAACGACAATAAGGGAACCATTACGATTTTCTCCGTTTCCTTTGAATCGGCCGAGATTTTGTGATCCTGTCGACTTCTTCGTGACTAACAGATTCCACCCGGGATTTAGCTGCGCCGTCCGCGAAGCGGGTTTGAATGGTGGCTCCAGCAGACAATTGGTGCACCGAGCGTACCAGGGAATTCCCTTTTTCGGTGTGGACGATAGCGTACCCTCGTTCTAGGGTCGCTAGTGGACTGAGGGCGCGTAGATGGGTCGTCAGAGCGGTCAGCCTCCGATCCGCCTGATGCGTAACCTGTAGGGCTTCGGTGACGAGTTGCTTTTTAATATTCTGTTGAGTCATGCCCAGGCGATGAAGTCGCTGTTTCGGCGAATTTCCAGCCAGCCGTTGAGCCAAGCGAGTGGTGGCGTGTCCGGTGTCGCGGGTCTTGGCATTCCATGCGTTTTGGAATCGTTGGGTGAGCGCCCGAAGTTGCTGACCTTGGTACCCTAGCCGCTCATGGGGGTGACGAATGCGCGGCTGAGTGGTGTCCAGCCGTTGCGCACCCGACCTCAGGGTGTAACGCATCCCCTTAAGCGCTCGGTCGCGCAGATTGAGAATATGTGAGTGAATCTCTTTGTGATCCGGCGTGACGGCTTCAGCGGCAGCGGTTGGGGTAGCACAACGTAGATCGGCAGCAAAATCGGCGAGGGTGAAGTCGGTTTCGTGGCCTATTCCGGTGACCACCGGAACCGCGCAATCGCAGATCGCTCTCACTACAACCTCTTCGTTAAACGCCCACAGGTCTTCAAGCGAGCCACCGCCACGGGCCAGGATGATCAGATCTGGAGTCGGTGCCAGCCTGGCTTGAGCGATTGCCCGGCTAATAGCAGCGGCAGCAGCCTGGCCTTGCACAGTCACCGGGTAGACGGCCACCTCAGCGAGCGAAAAGCGCCTGGCTAGCGTTGTAAGTACGTCGCGGATGGCCGCGCTGGACGGTGAGCTAATCACTCCGATCCGCGATGGTACGACCGGGATTGCCCGCCGTTTGGCTTGATCGAAAAGGCCTTCGTCGGCGAGGCGCTTTTTCAGGATCTCATACTGTTGCCGAAGCCGGCCCTCGCCGGCAGCCTCCACGTAGTCGACTATCAGCTGAAAATCGCCCCGAGATTCATAGATAGAAACAGTACCACGGACCACGACCGAGGCCCCATCGACGAGGTGAGCGCCATGACGCATGCGTCGGTTGCGAAACATAGCGCAACGCAGTTGTGCCTTATCATCCTTGAGGGAAAAATATACATGCCCCGAGGCCGGTGTCGCGAGGTTGGATATCTCTCCGGTTAGCCAGATTCCAGTGAAGTTGTCTTCGAGAAGAGTTCGTACCTCCCGTGCAAACTCGCTGACCTTGTAAATGATCGGATCCATCGGGGGATTGTGCACTCAGGCTTGAAATACAGCAATTAGGTTAATGAGCCGTAATTCACCCACTAGCCCATAAAAAAACCGGGCAAAGCCCGGTTTTTAGCACAGCTTTATCGAATTCAATCAGTAGCTCGGTTTTGCGCCCTTTTGCTGTTCAGCTTGTACGATTCCTATCTGTGCAGCCCAGGAGATTCGTTGCGCCAGGCGGGTAGCTTCGGCTTCATCGTTGGCTTCCAACTTGGCCTTTGCGGTTTTTAATAATTTCCCCAGGCCAACGGCTTTGCCGCCAGTAGCCGGATCAATCAGGCGCCAAACGGCTCCGGCACTTTTCGCCGAGTTGAGATCGGCTTCTGCCTGTCCAACGGCATCGGCAGCGGCCGAGCCAGCGAGAGCCGTTGCGCTTGCCAATGAAAACGCCAGAGCCGCTACTAGGGTGGATGCCTTGGTTGTTTTCCTCATAGTAATTCCTCCTGATAGGATAAATGGAATTTATGCTTAAAAATCAGTCACTTGCTTCAACGACGAACGATACAAGTTTACCTATAACAAGTCAAACCCTATAATTCTTCGATGAAACCTATTGATTTAGCACTCACTTTCGATGATGTGCTGTTGGTTCCCGCGCTTTCCGAAATTCTGCCACACGAAGTTAGTCTTGGCTCGGCATTTTCCCGCAATATTTCGCTAAATATTCCGCTGGTCTCTGCGGCGATGGACACGGTTACCGAATCCCGGGCTGCGATCTGTCTCGCCCAAGCCGGTGGAATCGGCGTTGTACATCGCAACCTGACCCCCAGCGCCCAGGCTGAGCAGGTTCGGATAGTGAAGAAGTATGAAAGCGGTGTGATTGTTGACCCGATTTGCGTCTCCACCTCAGCTACGGTCGCCGAGGTACTAGCGTTAACTCGCGAAAAACGGATCTCGGGCGTACCAGTCCTTGATGAGAAAAAGAAACTGGCCGGTATCGTGACCAGTCGTGATCTTCGTTTCGAGACACACTTTGATCAACCGGTGACGGGCGTCATGACCCCCCGTGAGCGGTTGGTCACGGCTTCTGAAAGCGCGAGCCGGGAAACTATCCGCCGGTTACTGCACGAGCACCGTATTGAAAAAGTGTTGCTGGTCGATGACGACTTCAACCTCAAAGGACTGGTTACGGTCATGGATATCCAGAAGCAGACCGAGTTTCCCGAGGCCTGTAAAGATGAACTGGGTCGGTTGCGCGTGGCCGCGGCGATAGGCACAGGCGGCGACTCGGCGGAGCGTTGTGAACGCCTGGTAGACGCCGGCGTGGATGCGATTGTTATCGATACTGCGCACGGGCATTCTCGGGGTGTGCTAAACCGGGTCACGGAGGTTAAGAAGATGTTCTCGACGGTCGATGTGGTCGCCGGCAACATTGCAACAGCAGAGGCTGGCCGGGCATTGGTCGATGCGGGCGCGGATGGCGTTAAGGTTGGCATTGGCCCGGGATCCATCTGCACAACTCGGATTATCGCGGGAGTTGGCATTCCTCAGGTGACCGCGGTCGCCGATGTTGCCGAGGCGCTCAGCGGCACCTTGGTACCAGTGATCGCCGATGGGGGAATACGGTTTTCTGGAGATATCGCCAAGGCGATTGCTGCAGGAGCGCATGTCTCAATGATCGGTGGTTTGTTTGCAGGTACCGAGGAAGCACCGGGCGAGATCGAACTCTTTCAGGGCCGCTCATACAAAAGTTATCGCGGCATGGGTTCTCTAGGGGCGATGCGGGACGGGTCGAAGGATCGTTACTTCCAGGAGGGTCAGGAAGACCCCGGTAAATTGGTGCCCGAAGGGATTGAGGGTCGGGTGCCGTATAAGGGGCCTATGGCTCAGATCATTCATCAGTTAACTGGCGGATTACGGGCAAGCATGGGATACACCGGGTGCGCGACAATTGACGAGATGCGCACAAAGTGCCGTTTCGTGCAGATCACCCATTCCGGAGTTACCGAGAGCCACGTCCATGATGTCGCCGTCGTCAAAGAAGCTCCCAATTACCAGCGGGGCGGATAAGGATTGGCAGCGGCTGAGGGAGCGGCGGCCGGTGCGCGGGATCCGCATGCCGAGCGGATTCTGATTCTCGATTTTGGATCGCAGTACACCCAACTGATTGGCCGCTCCATTCGTGAGGCTGGTGTCTACTGTGAGATTCATTCATGTGAAATGCCGTTTTCGCAGATTCGGGCCTTTAACCCTGCGGGGGTGATTCTGTCGGGCGGCCCCGATACGGTTACCGAAGAAACGACTGATCGCGCACCGCCTGAGCTATTCGATTGGGACCGTCCACTGCTGGGAATCTGTTATGGCATGCAGGCCATGGCGACGCAGTTGGGGGGTGCAGTCCAGACCGCCGATCACCGCGAATATGGTTTCGCCGGTATTACCCCTTCATCAACACCTGGTTTGTTGTGTGACCTGCGTGCCGATGAAACTACCCTTGATTCGACTCTAGAGGTGTGGATGAGCCACGGCGATAGAGTCACCCGTTTGCCAGCAGGATTTTCTGTGATGGCATCAAGCCCCAACGCTCCGTTTGCGGCTATCGCTGATGAACGGCGCCGGTTTTACGGTCTGCAGTTTCACCCCGAGGTGACCCATACCGTTCAGGGGCGAGAGATTTTGTCTCGTTTTGTTCGGCAGATCTGCGCGTGTTCGGCTCAGTGGACCCCGGAAAATATTATTCACACTATTACCGAGGATGTGCGTACCCAGGTAGGTGCAGATCAGGTAATACTCGGTCTTTCGGGCGGAGTCGATTCCTCGGTGGTTGCGGCGTTATTGCATCGCGCCATCGGCGATCAATTGACCTGCATATTCGTCGATAACGGTTTGTTACGCCTGAATGAGGGTAATGAGGTAATGGCCACCTTTGCCAAGCATCTTGGCGTGCGGGTAATTCGCATTGATGCAGAGGCTCGCTTCCTTGATGCGCTTTACGGCGTGGCAGATCCTGAACAAAAGCGCAAGATCATTGGCCGGATATTTGTAGATGTTTTCCAGGATGAAGCAAAGAAGATAGCCGGTGCCCGATGGTTAGCTCAGGGAACCATTTACCCGGATGTGATCGAATCAGCTGGTGCCAAATCCGGGAAAGCCAAAGTCATTAAATCGCACCACAATGTGGGTGGACTGCCCGAATCGTTGCACCTGTCCCTTTTGGAGCCTTTGAAGGAGTTATTTAAAGACGAGGTACGTCGTATTGGGATCGAATTGGGATTGCCTCGGGAACTCGTTCTCCGGCACCCGTTTCCAGGTCCAGGCCTTGGGGTGCGTATTCTCGGCGAAGTCCGCAAGGAGTACGCCGATATCCTGCGCCAGGCGGATGCCATTTATCTGGAAGAATTGCACCGCAACAATCTTTACGATGAAATCAGTCAGGCCTTTGCCGTGTTTCTGCCAGTTCGATCAGTTGGGGTAGTCGGCGATAACCGGGCCTATGAGTATGTGATCGCTCTGCGGGCGGTCGAAACGGTCGATTTCATGACAGCCAACTGGAAACAGATTCCCTATGAGGTTCTTGGACATATCTCCACTCGCATCATCAACGAGGTCCGTGGCATCAGCCGTGTGACCTACGATATTTCAGGAAAGCCCCCAGCAACTATTGAGTGGGAGTGACCCTATAATTTCTAAGTTATTGATTATAAAGGGAAATATTGTATATTTTTTATCACTAGATTTGAATAGTCTACAAAATTAAACGTAAGAATATCAATAACATACGATTTTCTACTACAGACTTTCTACAAAGTAGACACGATTACTCTAAATCAGTAGTTGTCTACAAAGTTTTAGATCAGGTCGTATCAATTTGGGATATTGCAAAAGATCATGCAAATTCTATTACCAATCCATATTATCTCAGGAGTAATTGCTCTCGCTTCTGCTGTTTCAGCACTTTCATTTAAGAAGGGGAAAAATCGTCATATCCTTTCAGGCAAGATATTCTTTTGGGCAATGTTGGGAATATTTATTACAGCTATTCCGATGTCAATTATTAATGAGAACATCTTTTTGTTTTTTGTAGCTATCTTTTCTTTCTATCTTGCTTTTTCAGGTATGCGATTTGGGAGAAATAGGGCAGGTATTGCTGCACCTCTTGACTGGATCGCTGTTGGGTTAATGGTTTTCTCAGGAGTAGGGATGTGGATACTGTCTATAAATTATTTCATGAATGAAAATTCACAATATATTGTTCTTCTTGTCTTTGGGTTTTTAGCAATTAGTTTGGGGTATAACAATTTTAGAACTTATAGAAATAAAACAGCTACGGGAAAAGAAAGAATAGAGAAACACTTAACGAATATGATGGGTGGAACAATAGCAGTTGTAACTGCGGTTTTAGTTGTTAATCCTCCTTCTGATCCTGAATGGGTTTGGTGGGTATTGCCAACGGCATTAATAGTCCCGGGTATTTTTTGGTGGGTTAGGAAAGTAGGTAATTCACAAAGTGATTACTAATTGACCAGACTCTGGATTTTATCCAGGTGAACTAAGGTTCCTTCCAAGAATGCTCTTAATGTTATTTGGTACTACAGACAGACGAAGAGTTGAACAGCTGGGACAATTTATCTGTCCAAAGTGTGGAGTGGGAAAAGACTACGAGGTAATCAGTCTTCGAGAATGGTTCACGCTGTTTTTTATTCCAATTCTGCCCACAGCGAATAATGAGGGAAGGGAAGAATTTGTTGAATGTGGAACGTGTAAAAGTAGATACGGTACAGACGGGTTAGAAACTCTTTAACAATTCATCATTCCTCTATTTGCAACCGACGCTCTGTCCAGGATCACACCTAGTAACAATCCTATGAATATTCTACAAACTGAATATTTCCAGGTGATGATCATTTACTACAAATGATGTGTAATCAGATACTTAGGTAAGTTCTTGGTCCTAAAAAAATTGTATAAACCGATGATAAGTTCTACAAACTCTCTACAAAGTATTTAAAAAAGTAATGATATCAACTAGTTAAAACTGTAATACTACTGAGTGGGAGTGGCCCTATAGTTCCTAAGTTATTGATTATAAAGGGGAATATTGTATATTTTTATCACTAGATTTGAATAGTCTACAAAATTAAACGTAAGAATATCAATAACATACGCTTTTCAAATACAAACATGACTACAAAGTGGACACGATTACTCTAAATCAATTGTTGACTACAAAGTTTTGGCAAGCTGCTTGGTGATAGGGCCTGATTACTCAGGTACCCCCGATATCGATTCACCCTAAAATAAGTCAGGCCCGACTTATTTTGTACTTTAGCGTTTGGATGCTTGATCTTAGGTCTGGTGGATCAGGGTACATAGTGATTACTTGTACTCGAAAACCCCTGTAATATTATGCGAAGAGGACCATTGGAAGTCCTGGGGTATTACAAGTATGAATAACACACGACCACTGTGTTTTCGTTTACAAGACTACATCAAATCCAAGTGACACGAAAAAGAAGGTAGTCAGAAAGTTAAACAAGAGGGGGGTCGTAATGATCCCCCTCTTACTGTGTATGATGGAGAAATGAATAATCAGATAAAATCAATCATCATCCTCAACAATCATTAAGGAGTTTATATGCCATATAAAATAATGATGTCTATAGCAGCAATAGTGCCTCTAATATTTTTGATTGCTTTTGCCGTTGTACCGCAGTTTTTTATTTTACAGGCGTACCCTGGTGCCGAAGGGTTAGGTCTGGAAATTGGAGTAACTCAACGATACATTATGGCCGGTATGTTATTCATTGTTGTGTGTCTTTTATTTCAATCCAGAAAAGTTGAGAAAGTGGATAACCAAAAAGAAATGCTTTTGGGTGTTGCTATCGGTTTCGCTGTGATGTGTGCTGTCATAATTTTAATGGAAGGTCCCCTTCGTGGTCTTCCGTTGCCCGTGCCGCCAGTGATAGCCACAGGAGCAATTGCAATACTTAGTTTCTGGTCACGGACGAAACTAAGCTAATAAAGAAGGTAGTCAGATAGTCAAACAAAAAGGGGATCGTAATGATCCCCTTTTTGTTTATGTGAAAGTGTAGTGGTCAGGTAGACAAAAGAAACGGCACTACTATTTATCTATTCGCCATCGCTGTATGAATAGATACTCTGGCTTTTCTTAACTGTGGTAACTCCATTTATTTCTTCTTAACTAGGTCAATACAGGCCTCTGTAATCAGAGCCTTGCTAGTTGTATGGAACAGCGTCTTTATAATAGTTAAGTCATTCCACAATCGTTCAGCAATCGGTAAAGCGTAATCGTTCAGAACAACGGCTGGCGACGGTCCTAGAAAATGACGACGAAGTCTAAAATACACTGATGATATTAATTAGTTACAACTGCAATACTACTGAGTGGGAGTGATGTAATAATCATAGCTCGAGACCTTATTAAAGACCAGTGACTGCAAAGTGGCTACAAACTTTATCAACAAGCGGGTAAAAGTAGGCACTTACAAACAAAACCATGACACAAGGTGTACCACCAAGTGACTGCGATTGATTTTGATCAAACATTTGTGCCGGTCCTGCCCGATAAGTGTGGCGCGTTCCGGACAGGTGTTACTCTTGATTTATTTCATGTTTTTATGAATTCAACTGATACTTTTTGAGATAAAACGGAAACCCAATGGACAGAAAAGAGAAAACAGGTTTTATAGGGCTGGGCTCGATGGGCGAAGGTATGGCGCTGAATCTTGCTCGAAAACAATTTTCACTGGTGCTATACGACACTCGAGCGGATCAATATCGTGGTTTCTCAGAATTCGGAAGTGCGCCAGTGGGTTCGCCGGCTGAAGTGATGCGCGAAGCCGCCACCGTACTAACTGTTTTGCCAGGGCCAAAAGAAGTCGAAGAGGTTATCCTAGGAGCCGACGGATTGCTCGACAATGCAGTTGCAGGTGACCTGATCATGGATCTTTCAACCGTGCTTCCAGATACGTCAGACAGATTAGCCGCGGCTTGTGCTGCCAAAGACGTTTCGTTCGTGGATGCACCCATCGGTCGCTTGGCCCAGCACGCTTGGGAGGGTACTTCGATGTTTATGGTCGGGGCACACGAAGAGGAATTTCTAAAAATCAGGCCTCGGCTCGAGGCAATGGGTACGACGATTATTCATTGTGGAGCCCCCGGTACTGGGACTCGTACTAAATTGTGCAACAATTTTCTGGCAATTGGCTCTTGCATGATGAATGCAGAGTTTGTTGCGCTTACTCAAGGATTCGGATTGGATCTCACTACGACTCTAGAAGTGATACATGGCACGACTGCCACTAATGGCCAACTCAAGATTAACTACGCTAACAAAGTGTTTAAAGGCGATATCGAGCCAGGTTTTCAGATTAATTTAGCTCACAAGGACTTGAGCCTGATTCTCGATTCTGCGGCGCAAATGCAAGTCCCCTTACCGATTGGCGCCGTAATTCGAGAGAGTGTGAGTGCGGCGAAGGCAGATGGTTGGGGAAGTAAAGATTTTTCCGGTTTGGCCGACTACTGGTGTGAACGGGCTCACGTGGACAAAGCGAGAGTTGTGGCAGACGAGTAGACGATCTAATGAACCAGGAGAAGATTGGCAATTCATCTACCGCTACGTTGTGAGTGACGAAAGCCAATCGGAATTTATTGTCGGTTCAGATGAGAACTGGATGCGTGAGGCCTTGCGTCAGGCGCAAGCGGCCCTAGACCATAACGAGGTTCCGGTTGGGGCTATTGTCGTCATCGATAACGAAGTGATCGGGGTAGGCCACAACTGCCCGGTGCATTCTAACGATCCCACGGCCCATGCCGAGATTCAGGCACTACGGGATGCCTGTCATAAGGTTGGTAACTATCGCTTACCTGGAGGGACGCTATACGCAACGCTCGAGCCGTGCCTGATGTGTGCCGGCGCGATCTTGCAGGCGCGCCTTTGTAGAGTTGTTTTTGGCGCGCGCGATGAGAAAGCCGGTGCGGTCGGCAGTACTGCTAATCTGTTGCAAAGTCCGTTAGTAAACCACCAGTGTGAAGTTAAGGCTGGGGTGCTCGGTGATGAGAGCACCCGATTACTCCAGGAATTTTTCGCTGCCCGCCGTACTCGGGGTTAGCGAGGCTATCCCCTCTTTTTCGTTGGGTCAGGGCCGCAGTGAGGCTGTCGTCGCTTTTTTGGTAGCACCGCCGGGCGGCTTCGGACGGTTTGACTCTGGAGCGACCCCGTCAACGCGCGGCAACCGCTCTTCCCGAGGTGGGATTCCAAAAAAATCGCGATAACACTTGCTGAAATGAGGTGCAGAAACAAAACCGCAGGCAAACGCGATATCCACAATGGATCGGGGCGTGCGAAGGAGGAGTTCACGGGCGCGGCGAAGGCGAATCTCAAGATAATAACGGGTTGGCACGCATTGGAGGTGTTTTTGAAAAAGTCGCTCCAGTTGGCGTCGAGATATTCCAACATGGGTCGCCAGTTCATCAAGAGTCATTGGCTCTTCGATGTTGGCCTCCATCAACTCAACGGCCTCGACGAGCTTAGGCTGGCTCGAACCCAGTCGCAGGCGCAAAGGCATGCGCTGACGATCAGAGCCGTCGCGAATCCGCTCGCACAGCATCCCCTCCGATATCCTGCCGGAAAGCTCACGGCCGTGCTTCTGGCTTATCAGGGTCAGCATCATATCCATCGGCGCCGTCCCACCTGAACACGTATAACGATCGCGGTCCAGTTCGAAAAGACCAGAGGAAACCACGAGATGCGGAAACTCGTCGTGCATATCGGGGATATTCTCCCAGTGCACTGTGCAGCGATAGCCGTCAAGTAGGCCAGCGCGGGCAAGGTGGTAAGTGGCGGTGCAGATTCCACCGATCGCGACACCCCTTCTAATAAAAGGCTTCAGTCGTTCACGCAGGTGTTCGGGGTTTACCGAATGAAGGTCGATTCCGGCACAAACAAAGAGGGCATCGAGCGACTCTTTACCGTTGAGGGGTTGGACCGGATTTAAAGTCAGACCATTGCTGGCACGTCCGGGGGCACCGTCAAGGGTGAACAGGGGGAATTGGTATAACTCAGACTCGGTATGGCGGTTGGCCGTACGCAGCGGTTCGACCGCGGCGGCAAAAGCCATCATCGTGAAGTCTGTAAGCAATAGGAAACCGTAACGATTAACCGTGGGTAGCTCAGTCTTGCGGATGATTTGTTCCATGCCCCTCCTTATCGCGCAAGAATATATCACTGTTGATGGGCGCGAAAATAGATTTCTGGTTTATCTCCAAAAATAAGCATCGCCCATTGGTTCGCCTTGGCAATTCTTGGCACTGCCTCGATTAAGAGTTTGGTGTGGGATCTAGTAATGCCATAAATTCTTCGCAGCTGGGCAATGGAAAATGGGAGCCGAAACCTTAGCCGCATATTGGTTAATATCGCCTCTCAATTCTGGTAGGATGTCTATATATAAAGGCTGCTAGAGGCCTTCGCCAAAAAATGGGGGTAACGTGGATTTTAGGCAGGTAGCGATAGACGATAAGTACCTGCTCGAATCCGGCCAGGTTTTCATCACCGGCATCCAGGCGCTGGTGCGTCTTCCCATGTTGCAAAGCCAGGCGGACCGCAGAGTCGGCCTCAATACGGCCGGATATGTCACAGGGTATCGGGGCTCTCCACTCGGTGCGCTGGATCAGCAACTCAGCATCGCCGGTAATCATCTGAAAGCCTACGATGTGCGTTTCCAACCTGGAGTCAATGAAGATCTCGCGGCAACGGCGGTGTGGGGCACCCAGCAAGCGGGCCTAAATGGAGACGCGCTCTATGATGGCGTGTATGCCATGTGGTATGCAAAAGGCCCTGGCGTCGATCGATCTGGAGACCCGTTGCGCCACGGCAATCTGGCGGGAAGCAGCCCGTGCGGTGGCGTGTTGGTGCTGATGGGCGATGACCACGCTTGCGAATCCTCGACGACAGCTCATCAAAGTGAGTACTCTCTTGTTAACACCTTTATCCCGATTCTGAATCCGGCGGGCGTTCAGGATATCCTTGATTTTGGGCTTTACGGATGGGCCCTATCTCGTTTTTCTGGATGTTGGGTGGGCCTTAAAAGCGTGCACGATACGGTCGAAGCCTCCGCATCGGTTGAGGTATCCCCTGGTCGTGTGCGTACCGAAGTTCCGCCAGATTTTATATTGCCCACGGGAGGTATTAACCTGCGTTGGCCTGACACCCCGCAGGCTCAGGAAATTAGGCTACACGAATATAAACTCCCGGCTGTTACGGCTTTCACCCAGCACAATCCGCTAGATCAACAAGTCCTGGGCGATGACCGTGCACCACTTGGCATTATTTCTACGGGTAAATCCTACCTTGATGTGCGTCGCGCACTTCTTGAATTGGGTATCGAATCCGATCAAGCCAAGAATCTCGGGGTTAAGCTTTACAAAGTAGGTATGTCCTGGCCATTGGCGGCACAGGGTATTAAAGATTTCTCCCGTGGCGTGCGCAAGTTGATAGTTGTGGAGGAAAAACGAGGCCTGATCGAAGACCAGGTCCGCAACATTCTTTATCGAATCCCCGAGGCGCCTGAGGTGGTGGGAAAACGTGATGAACAGGGCGCTGTCCTGTTTCCAGTGTCTGGAAGGCTCGGCGCTGCCCACATTGCAATCGTCATCGGTGAGCGGTTAACGAAGTTTACGAGCAATGAGTCTCTGAGCGGAGCCCTCAATGCTTTGCGGGCACGAGTTGAGGGGCATAAGTCAAAGCCGTCGCCGATGGTACGCACCCCATATTTTTGTGCCGGCTGTCCACACAATAGCTCAACGGTCGTTCCGGACGGGTCTCGGGCATTGGCTGGAATTGGGTGTCACTATATGGCCCAATGGATGGACCGCGACACAGCTACCTTCACCCAGATGGGTGCCGAAGGAGCGAGCTGGATAGGCGAAAGTCCGTTTACCACCACCGAGCATGTTTTTCAGAATATCGGTGATGGCACCTATTTTCATTCCGGATTGCTGGCTATTCGTGCGTGCGTCAGTGCCGGAGTCAATATCACTTACAAGATTCTGTATAACGATGCGGTCGCTATGACCGGAGGACAGTCAGTAGACGGACCGATGGATGTAGCGAGGATCTCGCGGCAGGTGTATGCAGAAGGGGTGATGCGGGTTGCAGTCGTTACCGACGAGCCAAACAAATACCCAGCAGACGTTGATTGGGCGCCTGGTGTTACGGTTCATCACCGTGATGAGCTGATGCGGGTACAGCGTGAGTTTCGAGAAATTCCCGGCACTTCAGCGATCATTTTTGACCAAACCTGTGCCGCTGAGAAGCGCCGCCGCCGCCGGCGTGGGCAGATGGAGACTCCCCATCAGCGCCTGTTTATCAACGAGGCAGTCTGTGATGCCTGTGGAGATTGCGGGACGCAATCCAACTGCGTGGCGATCGTGCCCACGGAAACCTCGCTTGGGCGAAAACGAGCCATAGATCAGTCCTCATGCAATATGGACTACTCCTGCCAGAAGGGTTTTTGCCCGAGCTTTGTTTCTGTTATTGGTGGTGAAAAACGCCAAGGGGCTGGTGACCCTGGCCTGATTTCATTGGCTGATTCGCTGATGCTTGAGCCACCTCCAGCATCCATCAACGGTCAGTTCAGCATCGTGCTCACGGGTGTTGGCGGCACTGGAGTTGTCACCATTGGTGCCATTCTCGGGATGGCGGCCCACATCGCCCGGATGGGCTGTTCGGTATTGGATATGGCTGGCCTTGCGCAAAAGGGTGGGGCCGTGACCAGTCACATCATCCTCGCGTCGAGCCCCGGTGACATCAGCGCGACTCATGTCGCCGATGGAGGTGCGGACTTGTTGCTGGGCTGTGATTTGGTTACCTCTGCTTCCCCTGAGACAAGGCAAAAGCTCAACGAGGATACGATCTGCGCCATTAATACCAACCAGATGATGTCCGGCGAGTTCATTCATAGGCGAGACCAGGTATTTCCATTGGATGAATTGCTGGCCACCATCCAAGAGGTCGCGGCCAGCGGTGCCTTCAAAACCTTAGCCGCGACGCGCCTCGCCAAAGCGGCTTTCGGCGACACGATTGCCGCCAATATGATTATGCTGGGATTTTCTTTCCAGCAGGGCGCTCTGCCGATCCCCAGCAGTGCAATCGAACGAGCGATTGAGCTTAACGGGCAAGCGGTTGAGATGAATAAGAAAGCGTTTCGATTAGGACGTGCTGCCTTAAACCATAGTGACGCCATCCGCACATTGCTCGATGGGCAGCACCCGATTCGCGAGCAGCAAAGGACCGAGTCATCGGACGATAAGATCTCGAGACTAATCGAACTGCTCCGGGAGTCCCATGGAGAAAAGGCAGCGTCAACGCTATCGGGATGGGTGAGCATGGCCAGACAAGCCTGCGCCGAGGGACAACCGCCTGAACTGGCAGTCGTGGTTGCCGAAAGCGGGTTTCAGGTGTTGTACTGTAAAGACGAGTACGAGGTTGCCCGTCTTTATACCAACCCCAAATTTCGGCAATCACTCGCCAGGGAATTTACTGGAGATTTTTCGCTAAAGGTTCATCTCGCGCCGCCCATAATCTCACGAATTGATTCTGCTACCGGACGACCGGTGAAGCGGGTGTTTGGCTCGTGGATTTTTATTGTCTTTCGAATTCTCAGCCGTCTGAGGTGGATCCGGAATACTTGGCTCGACCCGTTTCGTTACACACAGGAGCGACACCTGGCCCGCGAGATCCGAAAAGAATATGAAAAGACCCTCGAGAGGCTGTGGGCTGGGATCGACAGGGGCAGGCCCGGGATCGCCAAGCATATAGCCCAATGGCCCATTCAGGTGCGCGGCTTCGGTCCCGTCCGCCAAGAGGCCTTTGAGAAAGCCATTGTCGATCTGGAACCTTTATGGCGTGATTTTCTGGAAAAACCCAAAAGCGACAGTAAGGCGGCCTGAAGATCAGTTGTTAGGCTGATCGTTAAGCCACGCGAAAGTAGTCTTTCATGGCTTGTACGGTCTTGGCGATATGTTCTTCAGTAACGTCGAGATGGGTGACAAGGCGAACAGGGTTACTCCGCGCTGTGACCAGAATCCCGCGCTCTCTTAAGTGGGCAGACAAGCCTTTAAGGCTGTCAGGCGGGAAGGATACGAAGACCATATTGGTGCGCAGATCGGTTGCGTGAACTTGGGCTTCGTCCACTCTGGACAACAAGTCTGTAAGGCTCGTCGCATTATCGTGATCCTGTGAGAGGCGTTCGATATGATGATCCAGGGCATAAAGGCCGGCGGCTGCGAGCATACCGGCCTGGCGGGTCCCCCCGCCAAGCATTTTGCGCCAGCGCCTGGCTCGTGCGATAAATTCACGGCCGCCTGTGAGGACACTACCTACCGGAGCCCCAAGGCCCTTTGAAAGACAGGTTGAGACCGAATCAAAATTTTGGGTAATGGTGGATACATCTACTTTGTATCGGACCGCTGCATTAAAAACTCGCGCACCGTCCAGGTGTGATTGTAGCTGATGGCTCTTAGCGAGAGCCTGAGCGCGGCTTAGGTAATCCAGCGGTAAAGGGATGCCGGCAAAGGTATTCTCCAGGCAAAAAAGACGGGTGATGGCCCGATGAAAATCGTCGGGCTTAATGGCAGCCGAGACCTTATCGAGATCAAGAGTGCCATCCACTTCATTGTCAATCGGTTGCGGTTGAACGCTGGCAAGGACGGCGCCGCCCCCGGCTTCGTCGAGATAGGCATGAGAGCGGGAGCCGGCGATATATTCTTCACCGCGCTGGCAATGAGTCAAGATTGCGAGAAGGTTTCCCTGAGTTCCACTGCTGACAAACAATCCCGCCTCGTGACTGAACATCTCGGCCATTTGCGATTCAAGGCGATTGACCGAGGGATCTTCACCATAGACGTCGTCGCCCACTGGCGCGTCCGACATCGCCCGGCGCATGCCTTGGGTAGGGCGTGTAACGGTATCACTGCGAAGATCGATAGTTTGGTCCATTGCGTATCCAGTAACAGTGTTGCTTGGTGCGGGTTTCGGCGATAATGCCCGCTGGTGTTGTTGATTGTGTCATATCTTAAGGCAGTATAAAAAACGAGGTTTAATGATGTCGTTAGTTCGGCAATCTACGTTGAGGTGATTTCGGTTACCCGCCGTTCAACCGTTGTTTGCCTGTCTGTTAAGGAGTCAACACGGTGACAGTTGAGAAACGACTTAAAGTCGGGGTGATAGGAGCGGGATATCTCGGTTCTATTCATGCCCGAATCTATGGCCGCATGAAAGATGTAGATCTGGTTGGGATTGCCGACATTGATCGCAAGGCCGGCGAGCCGGTTGCAAAAGAATGCGATTGCGACTACTTCCAAGATGCTCATTCCATGCTGGGTCGAGTTGATGCTGTCAGTATTGTGGTTCCAACTTCAGCTCATCGTGAGGTGGCTGAGCCGTTTTTGAATGCCAGAATCCCCGTATTAGTTGAAAAGCCGATAGCGCACACCTTGGTCGACGCACAGCGGGTCGTAGAATTGGCGAAGGCTACCGGTACTTTGTTGCAGATCGGACATCTGGAGCGGTTTAACGCCGGTGTCGTACGGCTCTACCAGGAGCTCGATCGGCCGCGTTTTATCGAGGTACATCGACTGGGAGAGTTCGTCGAACGGGCGACAGATGTGGATGTGGTTACGGATTTGATGATTCACGATATCGATATTGTGTTGTCACTGGTTCCATCTGAACTGCGATACATATCGGCGGTCGGAGCCAAGGTGGTTACTGAGCATGTCGATATCGCCAACGCGCGGCTCGAATTCGAGGATGGGGCGATTGCAAACGTGACGGCGAGCCGAATTTCCGCCAAAAAATTTCGGCGT
Source organism: Gammaproteobacteria bacterium (assembly GCA_014239575.1). GTDB lineage: Bacteria > Pseudomonadota > Gammaproteobacteria > Arenicellales > UBA868 > UBA868. The sequence goes on along the minus strand of JAAZYQ010000003.1, from coordinate 38,901 downwards.
ATTCGTATTTTCGCCGAGGCGTGTTATTTAGGACTTAATTTCGAGGATCAACAGATCGATATCGCTCGTCCCGGACCCAAACCGACCCCCGGGGCTTTTGCGCCAATCGTGACAGATTCGATTCAAGTGACACCGCGACCACCACTGGACGCCGAACTGGAAGATTTCGTTGAGTGTGTCCGTTCGGGTCGTGCACCGGTTGTAGGCGGTGAAGAAGGTCTCCGGGCTTTGCGTGTCGCCCATGAAGTGCGTCAGCGGATCGACCAGTCGTTGCATACTCTGGACTGATGCCTCGGTTATGGGCGTTTGCAGCCCTGTACGTGCTGATGGTTGCGACTCCAGCTGTCGCCTGTAGCCCGTTGCCGCCCGTTTTAGCGGCTTTGCCCCAGGTCAGCGTGGCCATCCAACGAGATGGGGCCGCCAAGCAGGTGATTAACGCGCGTCTCGCCAAAACGGTGGCAGCACGGTCGGCAGGGTTTCAGCGAGTGTGCGCAAAGCAGATAAAAGCCATGGCAATCCTGTTTGTGTTTGATAACCCCTTTGGGGGCGTTTTTCATATGCGCAATGTACTTGGGCCGTTGGATATTCTCTTTGTCGATAAGGCCGGGTTTGTTTTGGATGCGCAGACCATGGAAGTTTACTCAAAGGAAAATGGGCGAGCGGTTTACTCGCCAGGGAGGGTTTTTCAATTTGCTTTGGAGGTGGCAGCCGGGCGGCTCGGCACTAGGGTTCAAGAACTGATAGGGGCACGTTTGCAGGTTAAAGGAGTTATCCCCCAGTGAACCGATTTGAACAGCGTGTCCTTGCACTTGCAGGGGTTGCGCAGTGCTCCGCTTTGGTTCAACAACTCGCCCGAAGGGGGCAAGCCCAAGGAGACCCATTTGGTTGCGCAGTGCGAAGTGTACTGGCGTTGGACCGCGAGGACCCCCAAGAAGCATTAGGCGGTATCGGGGGGGTTTATCTCGGATTGTCCGAGCTCACCCGCAGCCACCCGGACTCGGCGGCTATGGAACGCCTTGGCTATACCATTTCTTTAATACAACTACAAAGGAAGCTTAGGAAAGATTCGCATATGTCAGGCCAGATACACCGCGCTTTGTCGACCTTGCGCGAAGACTCTGAATTGACTGACGCGGCCAGTGAGCGAGGTATTGCAGCGCTATCGGAGATATATGTTTCAACCCTGAGTCATATTTCTCCAAAGATCATGGTTCGCGGCGAACAACGTTACCTCGAGTCCGAGACGATACCGATACAGGTCCGCGCAGTGCTCCTGGCTGGAGTGCGGGCTGCCTATCTGTTTCACGAGCTTGGCGGTCGAAGAATCCAGCTTTTCATTAACCGCAAAGCCCTGGTTAAGGCCGCGGCCCGTCTGCAGCAGGCTCAGGGCGATGAATAAGTGCCTGGGTGGCTTTGCGGACCATCTTCGGCAGGCAGGTTCAAGCGGCAAGTGTTCTCACCAGCATCAACACGGTCGATGGCAGGCAGAGACTATGATGTTGCCTAAAACAGGGCAAGCAACTGCGTTGATTAGCATCTCTAGACCGGGGGAATCGATAACGACAGTGTCAGTGATGCTGTTAACGCTGTGCTGAGATTTGTAAGACTGATTCGAGTTGTCTGCTGAGATTTGGCGATCGCCTAGTTCACCGAGCCTGTGGGCGTATGGTGGCGGGCCTAGGCTCGAGAGAAAATTCAAGTGTGCTCTCGTCGAAACAGGTGGCGGCGCTATCAAAAGATCGCTCCTGGAACCTAACCCGCCCACTGTGATCAATCAGAATGACACTGCTGGCACGAGTGCCATACGTTGCACCCTCAACAAATAACACCTGCTGGTGCCTTTCTTTGACTTCTCCCGGTGAATTTTCTATGCGGGCGGCGAGCGGCCTTGGATCGCACAGGAGATCAAACAGTCGGGCAACCAGGGTATCGCGATCTGGGTTTTGCTTAAGGATTCTAGAGAATTCGATTTTCCCCTGCCGGGTTTTTGGCCATTGAACCTCTGGCGGGGCATTGCTCAGCGTTGTGAGGCCCTGGGCACACACACTGGAAAACCCGGTGGCATTGCATAACAAATTCAACCGGGTGGTGGTGCCAGCAATGAGATTGAAACCGCCGTACCCGAGCAGATTTTCGACCGACCGGGCATCAATTAACGTACGGGTCTCCAAGTGATTCAGCAGGTAGTCGCGTACTAATACTCCCCGAGATTGATCTCCGGGTTTGGGTGAGACGTTTTCGGTTCGACAGTTTGTCAGTGCAGCAAAGCGGCCGTCTCGAGTGAGGCCTAACCAGGTACCGCCGGCGAACAGATCACACCCAGCGGCGAGTTGAGGATGATGCTCCCAAAAGCCAAGTGGTGTTGCCGGTCGATCAAATATTTCATCTCGATTGGCTGCGACCACGAACGGGAAAGACGGATGGACCCCGACAGCAACCGCGATAAAACACATAGCATTTGCGGGCGAGCGTTAGAATATCTAAGCCAGATGGATTCGCGGAATCGGCGCTGGCCGGTAGGCTACGCCGACCCGGCCGATTAGTTGAACGGAGATGGCCCCGACCTCCTGGCATAGTCGCTCGAGAAGTTCAGCCTTTTGGGGCTTTGACAGGGAGGGTAAGCGCACTTTGACCAGCTCGTGAGCCGTCAGTGCATGTTTCAGCTCCATGCTAACCGCAGGTGTTGCCCCGGCGACACCGACGGTAACCACCGGCTTGAGATGATGGGCAAGCCCTCGCAGATGGTTGAGTTGTTTCCCAGTCAGTTCCATTTAACAGTCAACTACGGTAGTGATTAATGAAACCCGAGCATAACATTGGCAGCCATGACCAGTAAGCGTGCCGCGCGAAGTCGGGCCTGGACCGCCCGCCAGGAGAAAGACCCTTACGTCCGTGAAGCAAGAGCCCGCGCCTACCGCTCACGAGCGGTTTTCAAACTCGAACAGTTAGATAACAAAGATTCTTTGTTCAGGCGTGGAATGGTGGTAGTCGATCTTGGGGCCGCGCCTGGGAGTTGGAGCCAGTACGCCGTCCAAAAGGTAGGCCCCGCAGGTTTTGTTGTGGCCCTGGACCGGCTGGATTTTCCCCCGATTACGGGGGCTTTTCAGATCAAAGGTGATTTTACGGACGCAGACATTCGGCAAAGACTGGATGACGCGCTGGGTGCACGCCAACCTGACCTTGTAATATCGGATCTGGCCCCCAATTTAACTGGTGTGCGCAGCGTCGATCAGGCAGCAATGGAAAATCTGGTGCTTGCCGCTAGTCGGTTCGCGTGGTCGTGCCTTGGGCCAAAAGGGATCTTTGTGGCGAAAATATTCGAAGGCTCTCATGCAATGGGGTTACGCAACGAAATCAACCGCTTGTTTCGCGACTGCCATGTTCGAAAACCCCGTGCTTCTCGCTCTAATAGCGCCGAGATTTACCTCGTGACTCGAGGTCCGATAAGGCAGGCTATCAGCCCCGGAGCCCGTGTAAAGTAATAGGAGGGCCTGCGCTCAATTGTGTTTAAATGGAAAAACTCTCAGAATTGGGACTCACGGGCGTTTGCCCCAATTGTCAGTAACCAACCTCTTTTACGCTTTGGTAATACTAACGCATGAATAATTTGACCAAAAACCTCGTACTCTGGCTGGTTATTGCCATGGTGCTGATGGCTGTCTTCAATAATTTTGCACCTCAACAGGGCCGGTCCGGGCAGGAGATCGATTATTCGGTTTTCCTAAATCAGGTTGAGCGTGGCGCCATTGAGGAGGTCACGATCGACGGCTCGGCGATTTACGTGACCGCCCGGAATGGCGAACGCTTTGTCACCTATTCACCGGGCGACCCCGGCATGGTTAACGATCTACTGAAAGCCGATATCGGCATCAAGGCTCAAAAGGAAGAAGAGCCTTCCTTGTTAATGCAAATATTTATCAGTTGGTTTCCGCTGTTGCTGTTAATCGGCGTCTGGGTATTCTTTATGCGTCAGATGCAAGGCGGTGGTGGTCGGGGTGCGATGAGCTTTGGTAAGAGTAAAGCGCGAATGCTGACCGAAGACCAAAATAACGTGACTTTCGAAGATGTGGCAGGTGTTGATGAAGCCAAGGAAGAGGTTGGCGAACTGGTTGAATTTTTGGAGGACCCCTCGAGATTCCAGAAACTCGGTGGCCGCATTCCGCGCGGAGTGTTGATGACCGGGAGTCCGGGTACCGGCAAGACCCTGCTTGCAAAGGCAATTGCGGGGGAAGCCAAAGTTCCTTTTTTCACTATCTCCGGGTCTGATTTTGTTGAGATGTTTGTTGGCGTGGGCGCTTCGCGGGTCCGGGATATGTTTGAACAGGCGAAAAAGAATGCGCCTTGCATCATCTTCATTGACGAAATTGACGCTGTAGGCCGTCAGCGTGGCGCGGGATTAGGCGGTGGACATGATGAGCGGGAGCAAACACTTAACCAGTTGCTGGTTGAGATGGATGGCTTTGAGAGCAATGACGGAGTTATTGTTATTGCGGCAACCAACCGACCTGACGTGCTCGATCCGGCCTTGTTACGACCAGGCCGGTTTGATCGGCAAGTGCACGTGCCGCTACCGGATATTCGGGGACGCGAAGCGATCCTAAAGGTTCATATGCGCAAGGTGCCGATCGATGACGATGTCCAAGAATCGGTTATTGCCCGTGGGTGCCCTGGGTTTTCAGGTGCGGACCTCGCTAATTTGATTAACGAAGCCGCGCTATTTGCGGCACGCGCCGGTCGCAAAAAAGTGTCGATGGAGCAGTTTGAGCTCGCAAAAGACAAAGTCATCATGGGGGCTGAGCGACGCTCAATGGTTATGCCTGAGGAGGAGCGTTTGAATACGGCGTACCACGAATCCGGGCATACCGTAGTTGCCAAGATCCTTGCGGACAATACCGATCCAGTGCACAAAGTCACCATTATTCCCCGAGGCCGTGCGTTAGGCGTCACCATGCAGTTACCGGAAGAGGATCGATACAGCCATAATCGGGAGCATTTGCTGGCCAGAATCGCCGTACTGATGGGCGGGCGAATCGCGGAAGAAGTCTTTATGAAGCAGATGACCACAGGCGCTGCAAACGATTTCGAGCAGGCCACCAACCTGGCTCAGAAAATGGTTCAGCGTTGGGGTATGAGTGATGAACTTGGGCCTCGGGTCTTCGGCGATAATGACTCAGAAGTCTTTTTGGGCCGTGATGTCTCCACCCATCGTAATATCAGCAATGCCATTGCAGAACAGGTCGATCAGGAAGTCAGCCGTATCATTCAAGAACAGTATGATCGCGCCCGCCAAATCATCGAATCACGCAAAGAGACTATCGAGACTATGACGAACGCATTGATTGATTGGGAAACGCTCGAGTCCGATCAAATTGATCAAATCATGCGAGGCGAAACACCGCGACCGCCAAGTTCTGGAGACGAAGGCGGTCGACCGACCGACAGCAGTGGGGAAAAGCCTGCACGACCGGATATCAAGCCGAATATGGATTCTCCAGCGAACGATTCGGCGTGACCCTCGGATAGTCTGCGGTGGCCAGTTTGGCCAGCACTCTGGGCTCAATGCCTGGGAAAAAGCCCCTTATTATGGGGATCGTGAACGTGACACCGGATTCCTTTTCGGACGGCGGTCGCTACGCTGATGCTGGCGATGCACTGATTCACGCACGGCAACTCGTTAGCCAAGGCGCGAATGTGATCGACATCGGCGGGGAGTCCACCCGACCCGGAGCAGCCTCTGTCAGTATAGAGCAGGAGTTAGATCGCGTAATTCCGGTTATCGAGGCGTTAGCCGCAGACGGGGTCTTGGTTTCAATCGACACCAGCAAACCCCAGGTGATGCGGGAGGCGGTGCAGGTCGGCGCCTGCATGATTAACGACGTCTGTGCCTTGCAGCAACCTGGAGCGCTTGAGACAGCTGTTAACCTAAAAGTGAGTGTCATCTTGATGCATATGCAGGGAACCCCCCGTAATATGCAGGACCAACCGTCATACAAAGATGTGGTGGTGGAGATTCAAAGTTTTCTGACCCAACGTATCGAGGTCTGCCACGCCGCGGGGTTGGAACGATCTAACTTGCTGGTGGATCCGGGGTTCGGGTTTGGTAAAACCCGTGAGCATAACTGTGCACTTCTAGATAGACTTGGGCAACTCACCGAATGTGGCGCGCCTTTGGTTGTGGGCATCTCTCGTAAGTCTTTTGTTCGCGCGCTGGCCCGCTCTTTCGAGCCCGAGGCTATCAAAGAAGTTAGCGCCTTGCTTGCTTTACTCGCGGTCGAGCGTGGCGCAGCGATGGTTCGAGTTCACGATGTGGAACTCACTAAAAGATTCCTTGATATTCGTCACGACCTACTATCGTTTTCTCGGACTGATAGAGGTAGCGCTCAGGCATGACAAAGTATTTTGGTACCGATGGAGTTCGGGGTGAGGTCGGCAAAAGCCCCGTCACTCCGAGTGAAATTCTTCATTTAGGTTGGGCGGCCGGACGTGTTTTGGGGGCCAGGCATGCGCGTGGTAGGGTCCTTATTGGCAAGGATACTCGTATATCCGGATACCTTCTCGAGTCGGCTCTAGAGGCCGGACTTTCTGCTGCCGGTGTGGATGTAGCGCTCACCGGCCCTTTACCTACCCCCGGTATTGCCTATCTCACACGCCAGACCGGTGCCTGTGGCGGCATTGTCATCAGCGCCTCACACAACCCGTACCATGATAACGGGATTAAGTTCTTTTCAGCGCAAGGTCGTAAGCTCGATGACGCTACAGAGGCGGCAATCGAGTCTTTGATGAATGAGGCGTTGACGACAGTGGCGCCTGAGGCGCTTGGAAAAGCGGAGCGATTGATTGATGCTGTGCCTCGTTACGCTGAACACTGCCGTAACTCCATACCGCCGGGCCTTCGTCTGGATGGCCTTAAAATTGCGCTCGACTGCGCCAATGGAGCCGCTTACCAGGTCGCACCGCTCGTGTTTCGCGAACTCGGCGCAGAGGTAGTAACCACGGGCGTTGAGCCGGACGGTTTCAACATTAACCGTGGCAGCGGCTCTACTGTACCGGAGACGGTTCGCAAGCTGGTTTGCCGGACTGGCGCTGATATCGGCATTGCCTTTGATGGAGATGCCGATCGGGTTATTCTCGTTGACGCCAAGGGGAATCTGGTCGACGGTGATGGAATTCTGTACTTGCTAAGCCAGGAACGCCAGAACCGCGAACCCAACAGTGGGGTGGTCGGTACGCAAATGACAAATCTGGGGGTAGAGATTGCTTGCGTGCAAAGTGGCATCCCTTTCGTCAGGGCTAATGTGGGCGATCGCTACGTGCTTGAAGAGCTGCTTGCGAGGGACTGGACATTGGGCGGTGAGCCCTCTGGGCATATCCTCTGCCTCGAGCGCTCAACGACCGGAGATGGACTAGTGGCGGCTTTGGCAGTGCTTGAAGTGATGGTCAACACACAACATAAACTTTCCGAGTTGGTTTCGGGGTTAACTATTTTTCCGCAGCAAATGATCAATGTGCGCATTAGCCAAGACTCATCACCGGGTGTTCTTCAGAATAAGCAGGTCGAACGTGTGGTTAGAGAGTGTGAGCTCGAACTTGCGGATAAAGGCCGGGTCGTGCTTCGCCCATCAGGCACAGAGCCTGTGGTTCGAATTATGGTTGAAGGTGACTGCGCGGACGCGGTAGGGCGTATGGCAACGAAAATAGCTTCGACCGTGGAGAAGGCAGGCTCTTCAAACAGGTCCTAAAAACAGTTTTTCGGCTTAATCTTTCTCAAATCAGGGATGGCGGGCGAAGCGGTCAAAGTTGCGTTGCCGTCGTTCGGCCGGTAACATCGCCCCCCCCTCAGTCGGCTCCGAATATACGGTCCGCCGCGTTAACCCTCGTTGGAGCCCATAGATGCGTACGCCACTTGTTGCTGGCAACTGGAAAATGAATGGATCACGCGCGATGGCAGCGGGGTTAATGAAAGATGTGCACGCCGGCCTGTCAGGCATCAGTGGTGTCGATGTTGTTATTTGCCCGCCATTTGTGCTCGTCCCACAGTGTTTCCAGGCAGCTGACGGTGCATCCATTGCTGTGGGCGGCCAGAATCTCGATACCCATGAACCCGGGGCATTCACCGGTGAGATTTCGGCCGAGATATTAATAGATGCTGGATGTGAATATGTGATTGTTGGGCATTCTGAGCGGCGAGCTCTGTACGGCGAGACCGATGAATTGATAGCCCACAAAACACGGGTTGCTTTTGCCAAGGGCCTGACACCTATTATTTGTCTCGGAGAAACGCTCGAGGAACGCGAAGCCGGGGCTACCGGAGAGGTGGTAACCCGCCAACTCGTGGCGGTACTTGATGAAGCTGGGCCCGAGATTTTCCCACAGGCGATAATCGCCTATGAGCCAGTGTGGGCTATTGGCACTGGGCGTACGGCGACCGATGGACAGGCTCAGGACGTACATGCGTTGGTTCGCGAACAGTTGGCGGTGGCCAATTCGGCGGGGGCCCAATCGACTCGGATTCTTTATGGTGGTAGCGTGAAACCGGAAAACGCTGCTGGATTATTTTCCCAACCGGACATCGATGGCGGTCTTATCGGCGGTGCTTCGCTTAAGGCTGAAGATTTTTTGGGCATTATCAGAGCGGCTAACTCATGAACTTTGCAACCAGTATTTTCACCGTTATAAACCTAATTTCGGCCGTAGCCATCGTCGTTCTGGTGCTACTGCAACAGGGAAAGGGTGCCGATATGGGAGCCGCTTTCGGTGGAGGCGGCTCATCACAGTCAGTGTTTGGTAGTCGGGGCTCTGCGACCTTCCTCAGTCAGGTTACCGGAGGCCTTGCGGCTGTCTTTTTCATCACAAGCCTTAGCTTGGCCTATATTTACACCAAGGAGAGCGCTGCATCCCACAGCGTCATGGCTGAAGAAAAGGGGTCTTCTGAGTCGGGTGGCGCTGGTGTTAACGACCCGAATGCAATAACTACTGATATTCCAAAGGTCCCCGAGCCCGGGAACTGATGGTTAAACTGAATTTTAATGTGATTTTGAATATGCCGAACTGGTGGAACTGGTAGACACGCCGTCTTGAGGGGGCGGTGGCGCAAGCCGTGCCGGTTCGAGTCCGGCGTTCGGCACCATATCTGGCCCGTAAATACGCGGCCAGCTCATTAGAGACAAGGCCCGTAATCGGAGGCCACGCTGTGACTGAATCGAGTGACGCGGCTTTGCCGCCCTTACTTTCAGAGGAAAATACCCTAGTTTTTTCGAATGGGGTGTGGCTCGACTCGAATTCCAAAGCCGGCCTTAATTACAGCGACGGCGAGGTCCAGGAGCGTCAGCTCGAACGGATACTCCATGAGGCTCCTGATCGGCGCTGGGACGCTGCGGGCCTGGCCCAAAACCACAATGACTGGGCGCTGGAATATCACCTTTCGCCGCTTCGGGCAAATATTCTTCGTGGTTTGATGCTAAAGAATTGCAAGACCGTGCTGGAGGTGGGTGCGGGCTGCGGTGCCATCACTCGCTATCTGGGCGACCAGGGATTTCGAGTTGACGCGGTCGAGGGAAGTCCTGTGCGGGCTCAACTGGCCGCCTTACGCTGTCACGGCTTGGAAGGCGTCTCTTTAGTCCGGGCAGACATAAACGATCTGAATTTACCCCCAGCCACCTATGATTTGGTGTTGTTTGTGGGCGTACTTGAATATGCGGCACGTTTCTCAGGAGATAACTCCAGTGCCGAATTTGCTGTCAAGAAGATGCTCTCGCAGGCGGTTGCTTCTCTAACCCCGGATGGGGTAATCCTGGTGGCCATCGAGAATCGGCTAGGCGCTAAATATCTTTGCGGGTTTTCTGAAGATCATCTTGGCCGTCCGTGGGCTGGGGTCGCGGGATATCCTAGGTTTTTGGGTGCAGACGCGGGGATTCAAACCTTTGATTCGGTCCAATGGGTGAAACTACTGGAGTCGATGACCCTTAAGCATCGATTCTTTTATCCGCTCCCGGACTACAAATTGCCTCAGGCGCTGGTCAGTGAGGGTGCCGCTATGGCCCCCGGCGCATTGGCGGTGGCAGATCGCTTTGGCCCGGTAAGCCGATCCAGTGGTACCAACGGAATGGCTCCAGTTCGCTTGCAACAGACCGCTTTTCATGATGCCGGTTTGGACGACTACTTCGCCGACTCATTTGGGATTGTTATCGGCGCGGCAAACGACGTAGTTGACGAGGTTTTAACGCACCAATGGGTTGTTTTTGATCAACCCTGGGCGGGAAAACCCCAAGGGTTGGCCCTGAGGGTAGGCGAGCAAACGCCACGTGCCTTTGTCGATCAAAGCTCCTCGGAGTTCTTGCGCAGCCTTCCTTCGGGAGAGCCATTGCTTCGATTCTGGTTGCGTTATGCCGCCGCAACACCGGACGAAGAAAGCTTAATACAACTCATCGCCGCCCATTATCGGCAAGTGAGAGACCAGGAATTAACCCATGACGCCGGATCATTACTGGTTGATTATGATGGGCAGTTACTTTCGGAATGTTTTCCATGGCCTGACGATTTGAGCCTCACCCGACAATTCGATTGCCCAAGCTGGCTTGAGGATGCCCTTGATCGGTTCCTCGCGTATGGCGGAGGCGATCTCAGTTTTTTTCCGGCATTAAAGGATCTGGATAGCCCCGCTGGGCTAGTCAAGCAAGTCATGGAGGCGGTTAGGGATAGCGATCAGTTGTCGGGTATCGGTAACGAAGAGGGACGTTTTCCATATATCAGGACGGATGCTTCTGCGATCGATCTGACCCATGTCGCCATTTACTGGGCTGACATGGAAGAACAGTTTTCGGAAGAGCGTTGCACATCGAAACCTTGCCGACTCGAAGGCCGACAACGAGTCAAGCTTGCACTGGGTCACAACGGTGATCGGATTGGACGCTTGCGTTTCGACCCTTCAAATCATTCACCCCGGTTTTTGCCTGACCAGCTTGTGCTCGAGGCACTCACTATCTGCACCGAAGGCACAGAAAACAAGATTGATCTGCTGCAGGCTTTTTCACTAAGTGAGTGTGAATCAAACGATCTTCAGATCACCACCGAAAATGACAAAATTAAACTGCAGATTCTTGGCTCCGACCCCTGGCTGGCATTCGATCTAAGCTTACTGGGACGCCAATGGGTTTCACAGCCAACAAGGGTCGAGGCAGTCATGCTTTGGATAGCTTGAAGCGCTGATCAAGGCCTCATCGTGCACCTCTTTTGTTGACGCTTAACCACCGGCAGATTAGAATCCTTGCTTTCTCCCCCGGCGGTCTCTCCGCTATCTTGTAACGGTCGGATGCTTGCAAATTACCTGCCTGTCCTACTGTTCCTGCTGACGGCAATCGGCATCGGCGCAGTTGCGCTCGCGGCCGGGAGAGTGCTTAGCCCTCGCAACCCCTACCCAGATAAGCTGTCGTCGTACGAATGCGGCTTTGAGGCTTTCGAAGATACGCGAATGAAGTTCGATGTTCGCTATTATCTTGTCGCCATCCTATTTATTATCTTTGACCTCGAGATTGCCTTCCTGTTTCCTTGGGCAATTGTGCTGGATGAAATCGGTGTTTTCGGTTTTATGGCAATGATGGTGTTCCTACTGATTCTAGTTGTGGGTTTTGTTTACGAGTGGATGAAAGGGGCGCTGGAATGGGAGTAAGACCTTATGCCGCTTGAAGGAGTCATGTCACAGGGGTGGGCGACGGCCCGCCTGGATGATCTCATTAACTGGGCAAGAACAGGATCCATGTGGCCGATGACTTTCGGGCTTGCCTGTTGTGCCGTAGAGATGATGCATGCCGGCGCTTCACGTTATGATCTGGATCGCTTTGGGGTCATTTTTCGACCCAGTCCCCGTCAGTCCGACGTAATGATTGTTGCTGGCACGCTGACGAACAAGATGGCCCCCGCGCTACGACGGGTCTACGACCAAATGCCTGAGCCTCGGTGGGTAATTTCAATGGGCTCATGTGCGAACGGTGGTGGGTACTATCACTACTCCTACTCAGTGGTGCGAGGTTGTGACCGCATCGTGCCGGTTGATATTTATGTGCCTGGATGCCCGCCAACCCCCGAGGCTTTGATCTACGGCATCATCCAGCTGCAAAAGAAGATCAAACGTGACGATACAATCGCGCGCTGAAACGATCGGCAAATGATGGAAGACAGCGCTCCGGCATCGAGGGTGGAACAGCTCGCCCAGGCCTATGGGGCTTCAATGCGAACGGCATACGGCGAAAACACGCTTGTCGCGCCATCCGAGCAGCTTATTTCATTGCTTGAAACGCTTCGCGACCACCCCGAGGCTCGATTCGAACAGTTGATTGATCTGTGCGGGGTTGATTTTAGCGATTATCCATCTAGCCTGACTGAGCACCCCGAACGTTTCGCTGTGATCTACCACCTTTTATCGGTCAGCCGAAATGATCGAATCCGTGTGGTCGTGTATGTCGCCGAAGATCGCCCGGTTGTGCCGAGCGCAGTCGATATCTTTGCCTGCGCGAACTGGTACGAAAGGGAAGCCTTTGATCTTTTCGGGATTTTGTTCGAAGGGCACCCGGATCTGCGACGCCTACTGACCGATTATGGATTTATCGGCCACCCCTTCCGTAAAGATTTCCCATTGAGTGGGCACGTAGAGATGCGTTTCGATGAAAAAAAAGGTCGCGTGGTTTACGAGCCGGTATCGATCGAGCCTCGGGTTACGGTGCCGCGGATCAACCGGCAGGAGCCCAACTCTTGACTGAGATTCGTAATTACACCATGAACTTCGGCCCGCAGCACCCCGCTGCGCATGGTGTTCTTCGTTTGGTCATGGAAATGGATGGAGAGGTTGTAGAACGAATCGATACCCATATAGGTCTACTGCACCGTGCTACCGAGAAACTCGCGGAGAGTAAGCCCTACAACCACAGTATCGGATACATGGATCGACTCGACTATGTATCTATGATGTGTAATGAACACGCCTACGTGCTGGCGATAGAGAAGCTGCTGGGTATTACACCCCCCATTCGGGCTCAATACATCCGGGTCATGTTTGCCGAGATTACCCGGATCCGTAATCACCTGCTATGGATTGCAGCGCACGGACTGGATATCGGAGCGATGGCAGTATTCCTTTATGCGTTCCGCGAACGCGAGGACCTGTGCGACGTCTACGAAGCCACGTCCGGTGCTCGGTTGCACGCCGCCTATTTCCGGCCAGGCGGCGTCTATCGTGACCTACCGGATGAAATGCCGAAACACGCCGCGTCTTCGGTGCACAGTGAGAAAGAAATCCGACAGAAGAATATTAACCGAGAAGGTTCGGTGCTGGATTTTATTGAATCTTTCGTCGAGCGCTTCCCCAAGTGCGTAGACGAATACGAAACATTATTAACGGATAACCGAATTTGGAAGCAACGCACGGTCGATATAGGAGTGGTTACCCCCGAACGGGCGTTGCAGTTGGGGTTTACGGGTCCGATGCTGCGTGGGTCCGGCGTTGAGTGGGATCTTCGACGCAAACAGCCTTATGAGGTTTATCCGCAGCTGCAGTTTGATATACCCCTTGGCAGCACCGGAGATTGTTATGACCGGTACCTGGTGCGTGTAGAGGAGATGCGTCAATCCAATCAGGTGATCAGTCAGTGCGTAGACTGGCTGAAAAACAACCCGGGCCCGGTGATGATCGCAGATCATAAGTTGGCGCCACCTCAGCGAACCGAGATGAAACAGGACATGGAATCCCTGATTCATCACTTTAAATTGTTCACCGAAGGCTACAGCACGCCTCCGGGGCAGGTGTATCAGGCGGTAGAGGCTCCTAAAGGCGAATTCGGTATCTATATTATTTCCGATGGTGCTAATAAGCCTTACCGTTTGAAAATCCGGGCCCCAGGATTCCCTCACTTGGCGTCGCTTGATGAGATGGCGCGCGGACACATGCTGGCCGATGTGGTCGCGATCATCGGCACACAGGATATTGTTTTTGGAGAGATAGATCGTTGAACGAGGACAGCGAGTTCCGGTTATCCGATTCGGTAATCCTGAAGATAGAGTCTGAGGCGGATAAATATCCGGTTCGAAAGGCGGCGGTGAAATCGGCTTTACGTTACGCGCAAGCTGAACACGGCTGGATCAGTCAAGATATTGTGGCAGCGCTTGCCAGACTATTGAACCTTGAGCCCATAGAGGTATTTGAGGTCGCAACCTTTTACGATATGTTTTATACCTCGCCTGTTGGTCGACATCCCATTCGGGTTTGTACCAATATTTCTTGCCTTTTGCGCGGCTCCACCGGCATCGCGAATCGCTTGCGTGAAGATCTGGCGATTGATTTTGGTGAAACCAGTTCCGACGGACGTTTTACCCTGCTTGAGGCGGAGTGCCTGGGGGCATGCGGTGGCGCGCCGATGATGATAATAGACGATGATTATCACGAAGATCTCCAGTTAGAAAAGTTGGACAGCATCCTGGAGTCGTACCCATGAGCCGTTCCAGCCAGGTGTTTGTCTGCCTTCCGCCATTGGAAACCCAGGAGCCGTGGAGCCTTGCGTCCTATCGGGAGCGGGGCGGTTACCAGGTTTGGGAGAGCGTATTGGATGGCCATACGCCACCGGGGGATCTGATAGAAGTGATCAAGGCGTCGGGTTTGCGTGGGCGCGGCGGCGCTGGATTTCCAACAGGCCTTAAGCTCAGTTTTATGCCGCGTGATGCTCAGGGTCAGAAATACATAGTCTGCAACTCTGATGAAAGCGAGCCGGGGACATTTAAGGATCGGGATATTTTGCGACTCAACCCCCATCAATTAGTCGAGGGTATGGCCATTGCGGGTTATGCGATAGGCGCGACGGTTGGATATAACTATATCCGGGGCGAATATTATGAGCCCTGGGCTCGTTTCGAGGCGGCACTGGCCGAAGCTCGTGGCGCGGGCCTACTCGGCGTTAATGTCCGGGGTTCTGGAGTTGATTTTCAACTGTATAGCCAGCGTGGCGCAGGTGCCTATATCTGCGGTGAAGAGACAGCTTTACTTGAATCTCTGGAAGGGAAAAAGGGGATGCCCCGTTTCAAGCCCCCATTTCCGGCCCAAGTTGGAGCTTTTGGCCGCCCGACAACGATCAACAATACCGAGACCTTGGCGTCAATCCCGCCAATTTTACGCAATGGCGCGCAGTGGTTCTCTGACTTGGGTGTTGAAAACAGTGGTGGCACTAAGATCTTCTCGGTTTCCGGACACGTCAATCGACCCGGTAACTATGAAGTGCCCATGGGGATACCGTTTGCGGAACTGCTTGATCTGGCAGGGGGAGTCCTGGATGGAGGAAACCTGAAAGCCGTCATCCCAGGCGGATCGTCTGTTCCGGTACTCCCAGCCGGGCAGATCATGGCCTGCACCATGGATTACGACGGTCTGGCGAAGGCTGGATCGGCGCTCGGGGCGGGCTCAGTGATCGTAATGGACGACTCAACCTGCATGGTGCAAGTGCTGGAGCGTATCTCTTATTTTTATTTTGTTGAATCGTGTGGCCAGTGCACACCCTGTCGCGAAGGCACAGGCTGGTTATATCGAATGCTGAGACGGATCCGCTCTGGCGACGGTACCCCAGGAGATCTGGACCGTCTTAAATCGGTAGCGGATCAAATCGAGGGGCGCACAATATGCGCGCTGGGTGATGCTGCTGCCTGGCCGGTTCAAAGTTTTCTAAAACATTTTCGACACGAGTTCGAGGCAATGATTCCATCGCAGGCGGCGGCATGATGGATGCAACGGCAGTGATCAATTTGAGTATCGATGGGCGTGAAGTTCAAGCCCAGCCTGGCGCTATGGTCATTCAGGCGGCCGATGCCGTTGGAATTTACATTCCACGATTTTGTTATCACGAGAAACTATCTATCGCGGCCAACTGTCGCATGTGTCTGGTGGAGGTCGAAAAAGCGCCCAAGGCATTGCCAGCCTGCGCGACCCCGGTTGCCGAAGGCATGGTGGTTAAGACTCGCTCTGCGTTAGCAATCCAGGCCCAGCAGGGCACTATGGAATTTCTGTTGATCAATCACCCACTGGATTGCCCGGTTTGTGATCAGGGGGGCGAATGTCCACTGCAGGACCAGGCAATGGGATACGGTCAGGATAATTCCCGTTATCTTGAAAATAAGCGGACCATGCCAGCGCTCGATCTGGGTCCACTAATTGCTACTGCGATGACTCGTTGCATCCATTGCACTCGCTGTGTTCGGTTTGGCCAAGAGGTCGCAGGCAATATGGAGTTGGGCGCGACTGGCCGCGGTGAGAGCATGGCTATAACAACCTACCTAGATGGCACCGTTGATAGCGAGGTGTCCGGAAATATGATTGACCTGTGCCCGGTAGGGGCTCTAACTTCAAAACCATACCGCTTCACGGCGCGCCCGTGGGAACTTCTCAGCCACGACGCGATAAGCCCTCACGATTGCCTCGGATCAAACCTGACGATACAAACGGCACAAGGTAAGGTGAAACGGGTAGTGCCTCGCACCAATGAGTCGGTCAATGAGTGTTGGTTGTCCGACCGCGATCGATTTGCCTATGCTGGGGCCGATGGTGACGATCGATTCACCCAACCTTTGGTTCGAACCAGTGAGGGTATGAAAGAGGTTTCCTGGGAGCAGGCCCTTAAAGAAGCAGTTGAGATTCTGAAAGAGGCCGAAAAGGCACCTGGCCAGGGTCTCGGAGCGCTGATTCACCCGATGAGCAGCGCCGAAGAGTTTTTTCTGCTACAAAAGCTTATCCGCGGCCTGGGCTCGTGTCATATTGATCACCGTCTATTTCAAAAAGATTTCTCCGACGATGTCTTCATGCCGGATTATCCGGGTATTGAGACACCGCTGTCAGAGTTTGATCAGGTCGGCGGTGTACTGCTGATAGGGTGTGACCTACGCAAAGAATTACCGCTGGCGAGTTTAAGAGTGCGGCGGATGGCCTTGGCAGGCGGCCAGGTTGGCGTGCTGGGATGTTTTTCGGGCAATCCTAATTTCCCGGTCGTGGCGCAAAAATTAGTGAGCCCGCCAGACTTGCTTGGCGCTTTATGTGCTTTGGTGTTAGCCCTTGAAGACGGCGCGAATGCGTTGCCGGCAAATCTGCAATCACGGGCCGATGCCAATGGCGACGCAGATCTTTTTTTATCCCTTGCTCAGATTTTGGATGGTGCAAAGGGCGGTGGTTTGATTATTCTCGGGCAAAGTGCTGTAAACCATCCAGAGGCTGCTGGATTGCGGGCCGCAGCCAGTGTGCTGGCCGAAATTACCGGTTCTCGGACGGGCTGGATTCACCCAAACAATAGTGCGGCTGCATGGTGGTCGGGTGCGGTACCACACCGCCTACCCGGAGGTGTAAAGGCCGCCGGGGAGGGAGTTGACGCTCAGGCAATGACCGAGCTTGATCTAGACACGGTGGTGCTTTTTGGTGTGGAGCCGGCTCTAGATCACGCAGACCCCGCAAGTCTCAATAAACTCCTTGCACGGGCACGAAACGTCATCTCTTTCAATGCATTCCGTTCGGGTGTACCGGATCAAGCCCGAATCGCGTTACCCATTGCTCCTTATACTGAATCTTCCGGCACCTTTTTGAATTGCAATGGGAAGATGCAGTTTTCCCGAGCTGCAATCAAATCACAGGGAAATTCACGGCCAGGATGGAAGATTTTACGGGTACTTGGCAATTTTCTCGACTTGGACGGTTTTGACTACGTCGATATATCTGACGTATCAATGGAACTTCCAGAACCCACTCAGGTCTGTGCCCGGACCATGCCCCAAGCCTGGAGCAGTCCAAACGCTTCGCGCGCCAGTGTCGTGGCTGGAAGTCTGTTCCGGGTAGGGGATGTCCCCATCTATCGCGGCGACCCGGTGGTTCGCCGTGCGACGGCATTAGAGCGTACCCAGGATGGTTGGCGCGCTAGTTATTGCCGCCTGCATCCACAGGAAATGGTGTCCCGTGGATTGAGCGATGGCGGCAAAGCCCGGGTTTTCAACGAGTTCGATTCCCTAAGTATCGGCGTATTGTCAGATACCGGTATTCCGCCAGGTTCGATCTATCTCGCTGGCGCACACCCCGAGGCATCGGCCCTTACTGTATCCGAGCGATTATCCGTTGAGGCTATAGGCTAAACCCCATGACCTGGCTCCTTGCGTTCTGGATGGAACTGCCGCTTATCGTGCAACTTGGCGTAAAGATAGTTGCCATCATTGGCCCTTTGATGGTCGCGGTCGCTTATTACACGTTGGCTGAGCGCAAGGTCATTGGTTATATGCATGTACGCATCGGACCCAACCGGGTGGGCCCGCGTGGCTTGCTTCAGCCGATAGCTGATGCCGTCAAACTGATGTTCAAGGAGATGATCGTACCGACTAATGCGGATCGTTATCTTTTTGTTATTGCCCCGATACTGGCCCTTGCTCCTGCCCTGGGCGCCTGGGCAGTCGTCCCTTTTACCGATACCTTGGTCCTCGCTGACGTCAACGCCAGTCTGCTGTACGTACTGGCGTTGACCTCCATGGGCGTCTATGGCGTGGTCGTTGCCGGCTGGGCGTCTAATTCAAAGTACGCATTTCTAGGGGCTATGCGCTCCGCCGCGCAAATCGTGGCTTACGAAATTGCCATGGGTTTCGCCTTGGTGGGCGTGTTGATGGCAGCCGGAAGCCTTAATCTCAGGGAGATCGTACTCGCACAATCAGGCGGGATGCATCAGTGGTTTTTTATTCCTTTGTTTCCGCTTTTTCTGGTCTACCTCATCAGTGGGGTCGCGGAAACCAATCGTTCGCCGTTTGATGTCGCAGAGGGAGAATCAGAGATCGTCGCGGGTTTTCACGTTGAATACTCTGGAATGGGCTTCGCCGTCTTTTTTCTGGCCGAGTACGCCAATATGCTTCTCATCTCGGCGTTGACCGTACTCATGTTTCTTGGCGGCTGGCACGCGCCAGCCCAAATCCCGCCATTCGTCTGGATTCCGGGACTGTTCTGGTTTTTTGGCAAATTGGCGGTGATTGCTTTTTTGTTTCTTTGGTTTCGGGCTACGTTTCCACGCTACCGTTATGATCAGATTATGCGACTGGGCTGGAAAGTCTTCATTCCAGTCACGCTGGTTTGGATTACCGTGATTGGGGTTGCCAAATTTTTCACCCCATTCGGTCACTGGTTCGGCTGACACTCGCCTATGTTCAAACGCATCTTTAATACCTGGTTTCTACTCGAGCTTGTCAAAGGCCTAGGGGTAACTGGCGGTTATTTCTTTCGCAAGAAATTTACGATCCAGTACCCGGACGAAAAGACGCCTAAATCTCCCCGGTTTCGCGGCTTGCATGCGCTACGCCGTTACCCTAACGGTGAGGAACGCTGCATCGCCTGCAAGCTTTGCGAGGCTGTGTGTCCGGCGCTTGCGATCACTATTGAGTCGGAAGAGCGAGATGACGGAACCCGCCGGACCACCCGGTATGACATCGACTTATTCAAATGCATTTACTGCGGGTTTTGTGAAGAAGCCTGCCCAGTTGATTCGATCGTACTGACCGACCTACACGAATATCACTTTGAGACCGGTGCATCGGGCACTATCAGTAAAATAGATTTACTGCGCCTAGGTGACACCCATGAGAGTGCGATCGCGCGTGCGCGTGAGGCAGACGCTGGGTACCGCTAAAACAGTGACTTTCCTGCAACTCATTTTTTACATCTTTGCCACCGTACTGGTTGGCGCCAGCCTTATGGTTATTACGGTGCGAAATCCCGTGCGCGCTGCGCTTTTTTTGGTGTTGGCATTCTTCAGCGCGGCGTGCCTGTGGTTAACGCTTGAAGCGGAGTTTTTGGCGATCACCCTGGTGCTGGTTTATGTCGGAGCTGTCATGGTGCTCTTCCTCTTCGTGATCATGATGCTTGATGTCAATATTGCTCAAATGAGAGCAGGTTTCGCCCGCTACCTGCCTTTGGGGCTCATCGTGGCTGTGGTCATGGCCGGGGAATTAACCCTGGTGATGCTTTCCGGTGAATTCGGCTTGCAACAAGCGCCACGGCCGGCCGGGCATGCAGCTGACTACAGTAACACCCGGGCGCTGGGAGAAGTCATTTACACCGATTATGTTTTTGCGTTCGAGTTAGCGGCATTAATTCTGTTGGTCGCGATCATCGCTGCCATTTCCCTCACCCTGCGTCGTCGCCCCCAAACTCGTAACCAATCTCCCAAAGATCAGGTTCGAGTTCGCAAGCAAGACCGGCTCCGTGTCGTTCGAATGCCGACTAGCCCGCAAGACAAGCCATGATTCCGCTTTCCCATTATTTGGTGGTTGGCGCATTATTGTTTGCAATCAGCGTAGTTGGGATTTTTATTAATCGTAAAAATCTAGTCATCATTTTGATGGCAATTGAACTCCTGTTATTAGCAGCCAATATGAATTTCGTCGCTTTCTCCTACTATCTGGGAGACCTGTCGGGGCAAGTGTTTGTATTTTTCATTTTGACTGTTGCTGCCGCAGAGGCAGCGGTTGGGCTGGCAATCTTGATCGTGCTTTTTCGCACACGACGCTCAATCAACGTTCAGGATCTAGATAGGCTGCAAGGCTGATCATCTTTGGATGACAAAAGAACTCCTATATCTGGCTATTCCGCTTTCGTGCCTTTTTGCAGCTCTGATTGCAGGGTTTTTCGGCGCCAAGATCGGTCGATCTGCGGCCCATCGCGTCGCGATAGCAGGAGTCGGCTTATCGTTTCTGTTGTCACTCGTAGTAGCGGTCGATGTTTTTTCAGGAAACGTTTTTAACGGCACTATCTATACCTGGGCGACCAGTGGCTCGATCCGTTTTGAGATTGGATTTTTGTTGGACCAGTTGTCGGTAGTGATGATGGTTGTAGTGACATTTGTTTCGCTTATGGTCCATATCTACACCATAGGGTATATGGCGGATGATCCAGGATATACCCGATTCTTCAGTTATATCGCCCTGTTTACATTCGCCATGCTCATCTTGGTGATGTCCAACAATTTTCTGCAGCTGTTTTTCGGTTGGGAAGGGGTAGGGCTTGTTTCTTATCTCCTAATTGGGTTTTGGTATGAAAGAGAATCTGCTGTCCGAGCCAACCTAAAAGCATTTCTGGTCAATAGGGTCGGAGACTTTGGGCTTGTTCTGGGGATCGGCGCGGTCCTCGCCCTTTTTGGCAGCCTGGACTACGCAACCGTCTTCTCGGCAGCACCGGGAAAAGTCAATGAAGTGATTATGGGTCCTCTTGGATATGAATGGCACTGGCTGACCTTGATTTGCCTTTTGTTGTTTGTTGGGGCGATGGGTAAATCGGCCCAGGTACCGCTGCATGTCTGGTTGCCGGACTCAATGGAAGGACCGACTCCGATTTCGGCTCTGATTCATGCCGCGACCATGGTTACTGCGGGTATTTTTCTTGTCGCGCGAATGTCACCACTTTTTGAGCTCTCTGTGACGGCTTTATCGGTCGTTCTGGTGATTGGCGCGCTGACCGCGTTACTGATGGCGTTGGTTGCGTTGATTCAAAATGACATCAAGCGGGTTGTTGCGTACTCCACCCTTT
Source organism: Gammaproteobacteria bacterium (assembly GCA_014239575.1). GTDB lineage: Bacteria > Pseudomonadota > Gammaproteobacteria > Arenicellales > UBA868 > UBA868. Next base: position 17,342 of record JAAZYQ010000003.1, on the reverse strand, counting down.
CCCAACTGGGCTATATGACCGTGGCCTTGGGGGCATCAGCATACTCAGTCGCGATTTTCCATCTGGCTACGCACGCATTCTTCAAGGCCTTGCTTTTCCTTGCGGCGGGCTCAGTGATTATCGCTATGCACCATGAGCAGGATATGCGGAAAATGGGCGGATTGCGTAAAGCCTTGCCTATCACTTATCTGACCTGCCTAATCGGAAGTCTCGCGTTAGCCGGGGTACCCCCATTTTCTGGCTTCTTCTCAAAGGATGCGATTATCGAGGCTGTACATCGCGCCTCGATTCCGGGTGCGGGGTTCGCCTACTTCGCCGTACTTTTGGGCGTAATCATTACGGCGTTTTATTCTTTCAGATTAGTTTTTATGACGTTCCACGGGAAGCCGCGGATGGATCAAGAAGTCAGGTCGCATCTGCGCGAGCCGCCTTGGGTTGTGACAGTCCCTTTGATCTTGTTAGCGATACCATCCGTCATCGCCGGCGGGGCCCTGGTGGCACCCGCGCTCACAGGCACGCTTTTTGGCGCGGCAGTTGCCTTTGTCGATCACGAGCAAGGTGATATGTCGACGGGCGCTTTTGGCATGCTAGCTCATGCACCATTTGCATTACCATTTTGGCTTTCCTTGGCCGGAATCGGTGGGGCTTGGGTATTTTATGTCGCACGGCCAAAGTGGCCCGGGCAGTTCGCCAAACGGTTTAAAACGGTCTACTGGATTCTAGATTCCAAGTACGGATTTGACTCGTTGTATCAGCGGATTTTTACTGACGGCAGCGTCGCGGTGGGGCACGCCTTTTGGGAGTGGGGTGATCGTCGTTTGATTGATGGCATCCTGGTCAACGGTACTGCCGCGACGGTGGGTCGGCTTGCGACCTGGTTACGTCAGATTCAAAGTGGCCTGGTGTACCACTATGCGTTCGCCATGATCATCGGGCTGGTTTTATTTATCTCATGGTTTCTCTTTCGGTAGGAAATTAGATTCTTGAATTGGTTCGACCAACATCTTCTTTCGGTTCTTATCTGGTTTCCAGTTTTAGCGGGGATTTTTGTGCTTGCCACCGGGAATGATCGCAATGCGGCCACGGCCCGGCGCATGGCACTCGGATTCTCGGTCACCATTTTCGTTTTGAGCCTGCCGCTTTGGACTCGTTTTGATACCCAAACAGCTGCCATGCAATTCGTTGAAAAAACGCCGTGGATTGACCGTTTCAACGTCCACTACTCTTTGGGAATTGACGGTATTGCCATGCCCCTGGTGTTGCTGACTACTTTCCTTACCGTCATTGTGATTATCTCAAGCTGGCGGGTAATTGATCGACGGGTTGCCCAATACTTCGCCGCCTTTCTTATCATGGAAGGATTGATGATTGGGGTGTTCTGCGCGCTGGATGCAGTCTTGTTCTACCTGTTCTGGGAGGCGATGTTGATCCCGATGTTTCTCATAATCGGGATTTGGGGTGGCCCGAATCGAGTCTATGCCGCGATCAAGTTCTTCCTCTATACCTTGCTGGGATCGTTGTTGATGCTGGTCGCCTTAATATATCTGTCTGTGGTTGCCCAGGGGTCCTTTGATATTCTTGAGTTTCACCAACTCCCCTTGGGGGCCACAGCTCAGGCCCTGATATTTCTTGCTTTTTTTGCCGCATTTGCGGTGAAAGTCCCTATGGTGCCGGTTCATACCTGGCTGCCGGATGCCCATGTTGAAGCGCCGACCGGGGGCTCAGTGATCCTGGCTGCGATCACCCTGAAAATGGGAGCTTATGGCTTCTTGCGACTATCTATTCCCATCACGCCGGATGCGGCGCACCAGTTTGCGCCGTGGGTGATAAGTTTGTCCTTGATTGCCGTCGTCTATATCGCTCTGGTGGCTTTGGTTCAAAAGGACATGAAAAAATTGATTGCCTATTCTTCGATCTCACACATGGGATTTGTGACGCTGGGCTTTTTTGTTTTTGAGACCATGGCAATGGAGGGCGCTGTGGTGCAGATGATTTCACACGGCTTCATCTCCGGGGCCTTGTTCCTTTGTGTTGGCGTGCTTTATGACCGCCTGCACTCGCGAGAGATCGCCACTTATGGCGGCGTAGCAAAAGTAATGCCGGTGTTCACGTTTTTTTTGGTGTTTTTCGCTATGTCCAATGCCGGATTGCCAGGGACATCGGGGTTTGTTGGCGAATTTTTAGTGATCCTTGGCACTTTTTCGGTCAATGGCTGGTACGCCGCTGCTGCCGCCCTGACCTTAGTGTTTGGGGCCGCTTACACGCTTTGGATGGTAAAACGCGTAGTTTTTGGAGCGCTAACCAATAGCGCTGTCGAGGACATGAATGACGTTGACTCGCGAGAATTTCTGATACTCACCCTGGTGGCCATAGCCGTGCTGGCACTGGGGCTATGGCCGGCGCCGTTACTGGAAGTTGTGCACGCCAGTGTTGACAATTTGCTAATCCATGCAGCGGTGTCGAAGCTGTGATGACCCTTGCCAGCCTTAATCTTTGGGTGATCGCACCAGAAATACTATTGTCGACGGTGGCATGTTTGGTGCTATTGATAGACCTATTCATGCCAGCAGACCAACGCCCAGGCGTGGGCTACCCATTGACCCTGGTCGCCTTGCTGGGTGCCGGAATGGCATCATTGATGGGGCTGGATAACGGCTCGATAACCGCCTTGAACGAATTGGTTATAAGCGATGGCGTAGGGTCTGTGCTTAAGGCGGGCACTGGAATCGGAGCTGCGGGGGTTCTGGTTTACTCACAAGAATATGCTCGTGCGCGCGGATTGTGGCGAGCTGAATATCTGGTACTCATCCTATTTGCGGTAGTTGGGATGATGACGATGATCGGTGCGAATCATCTTCTCACCCTTTATATCGGACTGGAGTTACTGGCGCTTTGTCTTTACTCAATGATTGGGATGCAAAAAGATTCGGTGCGGGCAGCCGAGGCCGCGATGAAATATTTTGTGCTCGGCGCTTTGGCCTCGGGAATCTTGTTGTACGGGATGTCACTTTTATACGGGTTGACGGGGTCGCTTTCACTAGCGGAGTTGGCCTCGTCATCTGGAGCCTTAGCGCCAACGAATCTTCCATTGCTCACGGCTGTAGTTTTGATTGTGGCAGGTCTTTTATTCAAGTTAGGGGTTGTGCCGTTTCATATGTGGGTACCAGACGTCTACGACGGCTCGGCGACAAGCACCACCTTGTTTTTGTCGTCGGTTCCAAAACTAGCCGCCTTTGCAATCATGCTTCGGCTGCTGGCCTATGGACTGGGTGATTGGGTCACGGCTTGGCAGGATATGTTGGCGATCGCTGCGGTATTGTCAATCTCAGTGGGTAATGTTGTTGCCATCGCCCAGACCAGTATTAAGCGGATGCTCGGGTATTCGACCATTTCACATATGGGATTTTTGCTGTTGGGTTTCCTGGGTGGAAATATCCACGGGTATTCGGCATCACTGAGTTATGTTGTGATCTACACCGTGATTACCCTGGGCGCTTTTGGAATCATCCTGCTCTTATCCAGGCCCCAATTTGAATCTGACGCACTGAATGATCTGAAGGGATTAAATCACCGTAGACCGGGCCTGGCCTTTTTAATGCTGATTGTGATGTTCTCCCTCGCCGGAGTACCCCCAACGGCCGGGTTTTTTGCCAAGCTTCTGGTGTTACAAGCTGCTTTCGAGAACGGCTTCGTCTGGACCGTTATCGTCGCCGTCGTAATGGCCGTTGTGGGGGCCTTTTATTACCTTCGGGTAGTGAAGTTGATGTATTTTGACTTGCCTGATGAAGATGGCCAGGTTGTATCGTCCCCCGAGCTCCAGCGAGGTTCCCATGCTGTCCGATGGGTGCTGACAGTGAACGTACTTTCCTTGGTGCTAATCGTTCCATGGATTGGCAATCTGGTGGACTGGCTGACCCGGACACTTGAAGGATTTGGCCGACTTTAAAATATCTGGGAGATGATTTCCGGATGGGGCCCAGCCTCTGCTGAGCTTCGGTGGAACCCAAAATCGGTCGTTAGAAACCTTTGTTTTATGATAAAATTCGTGCTTCGTTCGCGTTAGAGCGCGCCGCCATTTTGCTTCTCGTGCGGCGGCCAAGCGAGCGATTCAATCAACTGTTTTCCCGCCCCGCCTCTAGCGGGCTACAAGCGCTTTATGGAAGAAATAGCTAAAGAAACCCTACCTGCGAATCTCGAGCAGGAGATGCGTCGCTCCTATCTGGACTACGCCATGAGTGTGATCGTAGGGCGTGCATTACCTGATGTACGCGATGGGCTCAAGCCTGTTCATCGCCGAGTGCTGTATGCGATGTCGGTTCTAGGTAATGAATGGAACAAGCCCTACAAGAAGTCGGCAAGGGTGGTCGGAGATGTCATCGGCAAGTACCACCCGCACGGTGATACCGCAGTTTACGATGCGATTGTACGATTAGCCCAATCTTTCTCGCTGCGCTATCCGCTCGTCGATGGACAGGGGAACTTTGGTTCGGTGGACGGCGATTCCCCCGCTGCCATGCGCTACACCGAAATTCGCCTCTCCCGGATTGCTCACGAGTTACTTGATGATCTTGATCGGGAAACAGTCGATTTTGTTCCAAACTATGATGAAACCGAACATCAGCCCGCGGTCCTGCCCGCGCGCTTCCCAAACCTTCTCGTTAACGGCTCGACTGGAATTGCCGTTGGTATGGCAACTAACATCCCACCACATAATCTGTCTGAAACTATCAGCGCGTGTCTTGCCCTAATTGATCACCCAGAGGTTAGCTTTGATGAATTAATACGGTTGCTGCCAGGGCCGGATTTTCCAACCTCCGGTATCATTAATGGTAGTCGTGGAATTCGCGAGGCCTATGAAACGGGTCGAGGGCGAATTCACGTTCGAGCCCGGGTCGATATTGAGACCATTGAGCGTAATGATCGGACGGCGCTTGTCGCTGTCGAACTGCCTTACCAAGTTAACAAGGCTAGGCTGCTCGAGAAGATTGCCCAACTGGTTCGCGACAAACGCTTAGAGGGAATCTCTGGATTGCGAGACGAGTCCGATAAATCGGGTATGCGTATGGTGGTCGAACTGAAAAAGGGAGAAAACCCCGAGGTTGTCCTTAATAATCTATATCAGCACACCCAGATGCAGACGGTGTTTGGCATTAACCTGGTGGCACTGCGAAATAATCAACCTCGGCTATTTAACCTGAGAGAGTTGCTGGATGACTTCATTCTTCACCGGCGCGAAGTGGTTACTCGCAGGACTTTGTTTGATCTAAAAAAAGCCAGAGCCCGAGCTCATCTCCTGGAAGGATTGGCAGTGGCACTGGCAAACCTTGATCCGGTGATAGAGCTAATTAAAAAAGCTGCCAATCCGGGCGATGCCAGATCTCAGTTATTGGCCCAGTCGTGGAACCCGGGAGTTATCTCCGAAATGCTTGTCGCCGCCCGGGTCGAAGAAAGTGCCCCCGAGGATGTCGCATCGGGGTACGGTATGGTCGAAGACGGGTATCGGCTATCCGAAGTTCAGGCTCAGGCGATTCTCGACCTTCGCCTGCACCGCTTAACTGGCCTGGAGCAGGAGAAAATTCGCACTGAATATACGGAAGTTCTTGAACGAGTTCGAAATCTGCTCGAGATTCTGGAAGATCCTGACCGATTGATGGAGGTCGTGAGGGGTGAACTGGTCGACATCCGCGATCGATACGGTGATGCACGCCGTACTGAAATCATTGAGCGGCACGAAGATCTCAATAACGAAGACCTTATTACCCCAGAAGACATGGTCGTTACTTTATCCCACGAAGGGTATGCTAAGTCGCAACCGGTTGCCGACTATCAGGCACAGCGACGCGGTGGAAAAGGGCGGGTTGCAACCCGGACCAAAGAGGAGGATTTTGTAAAGACCATGTTCGTGGCCAACACCCACGATACGGTTATGTGTTTTTCTGATCGCGGCAAAGTATATTGGCTAAAGGTTTATCAGCTGCCACAAGCGGGGCGTCAGGCTCGCGGGCGGCCGCTGGTCAACCTGCTTCCCTTGCAGGATGGGGAACGTGTCACGGCTGTGCTGCCCTTGAACCATAAAGCCCAAGGGCAATTTGTTTTCATGGTCACCCGACAGGGCATTTCCAAAAAATCGCTTCTTAAGAATTTCTCCAGGCCACGTTCTGCCGGCTTGATCGCGGTCGACCTTGCTGATAACGACGAACTCGTGGAGGTAGGGCTGACAGACGGTGAGTCTGACATTTTACTTTTTAGCTCCGCAGGCAAGGTGATTCGGTTTCCCGAGAGCCATGTCAGGCCTATGGGGCGAACCGCACGCGGGGTGCGGGGTATCAAGCTGAAACCCAACCAGGCCGTCATTTCGATGCTTATTATTGATAACGGAACTGATGAAGCCAAAGTCTTGATCGCGACTGAAAATGGCTATGGCAAGCGCACCAAATTAGCCGACTTCCCGCGTAAGAGTCGGGGAGGTCAGGGCGTTATCGCGATTAAAGTGGGTGAGCGCAACGGACCTGTCGTTGGAGCCCAGATGGTATTGGATGACGACGACCTTATTCTTATTACTGGCGGCGGGCGCCTGGTGCGAACTCGGGCAAAGGAGATTACGGTGGTGGGGCGAAATACGCAGGGGGTCAGATTAATGCGGTTGGGACCTGAAGAGCAGTTGACCAGCCTTGGTAAGGTAGTTGAAGACTCTGGTGATGAGTTAGGGTCGGACGAGGCCTGAGGTTTTCAGGTTGCAAAGTCAGAAAAGAACGCTGGGTTTTTTATAAGCCCAGCAAAAACCCATGATACTATTCGTGGATTCAGGGCCGTGCCTCACCATTTTTGGTTAAAGGCGGGTTGGTTGCTCTTTGCCCTGACGGCAGTGTAGCTGCAGGCGACTCAAAGCGCCCTAGGTACGCGAGGCATCCATTAACGTCAGTCGCCAGGCCAGATCTTTTTAAACATGTCTCCCAAGTCCTCTCTTGAAGTCCTTCGTGCGCGCATCGATAAGATTGATAGCGAACTATTGCGATTGATCAACGAGCGGCTCAGTCTGGCTGCCAAAGTCGGCACTGACAAAGCGACCCGCGCGGAGTCGGTTTATCGCCCGGAACGTGAGGCCCAAATTATTGATCGGCTGGTCCAAGAAAACCCAGGCCCGCTGTCGGCCCAGGCGACCAGTTTCATTTTTCGGGAAATAATCTCCATTGCCCGCTCCACTGAAGCTGAGATGACCATCGCAGCGCTTGGGCCCAGTGGCACGTTCAGTGAGCAGGCGGCTTACAGACTGTTTGGACACCAGATCTCATTGATTGAAGCGGTCAGTATAGAGGACGTGTTCCGTCTGACCGAAGCGGGAGAGGCGCTGTATGGCGTCGTGCCCGTCGAGAATTCCACAGAGGGCGGCGTCAATACCACTCTTGATTTATTGCTCGATACTAGCTTAGTGGTGAGCAACGAGGTAGAGCTTAAGATTGCACACTGCTTGCTGGCACAGCAGGGCGCTAGTCCTCCCGCCCAGATCGCAGCCCATCAGCAGGCACTCGCCCAGTGTCGCGAGTGGTTAGCAACTCACTTTCCCGGCGTGCCTCTGGTGGCCAAAGCCAGTAACGCCGACGCGGCACGTTCTGCAGGTGCTGATAAAACTACCTATGCGGTCGCCTCAGCGACAACCGCGCCACTTTACAATCTTGAAATCAAAGAGCGCAATATTGAAGATAACCCCGGCAATACGACGCGTTTTCTAGTTTTATCTACTGAACCCGTAGGCAGGAGTGGACGGGATAAAACCAGCCTGGTGATGTCGAATACCAATCAACCCGGCGCCTTGTACCAACAACTGGCACCCCTCGCTGACGCCGGTATAAGCATGACTAGAATTGAGTCGCGCCCAATGCGTGCAGGATTATGGAAGTATGTCTTCTTTGTTGATATTGAAGGGCACATCGAGGATTCGAGTGTAAAGGCTGCTGTCGAGGCGATTCAGAAGGAGTCCAATTTCTTCAAGGTACTTGGGTCTTACCCACGGGGCTTGTGAACGTGAAAAGCTTGGATGTGGGCTCGATGACTGCGGCAGGGGTGCGCGATCTGCAGCCATATCAGCCCGGTAAGTCGGTTGAGGAACTTGAGCGTGAGCTGGGGCTTAGTTCGATTATTAAAATGGCATCCAACGAGAATCCTTGGGGGGCTTCACCCGCTACCGCGGCTGCGGTGGTTCAGGTTCTGAATGGGCTTGAGCGTTACCCAGATGGCTCTGGGCATCGGCTGAAAAACGCCCTAAGTGATCACCTGGGGATCTCCTGCGGGAAGATCACGCTTGGCAACGGGTCTAACGATGTCCTTGAACTTTTGGTGCGTTGCTTTGTTGAGCCAGGCGAAGGCGTCGTGGTATCGGAACACGCCTTTGCGGTTTACACGCTTGCATCGAAAAGCGTCAATGCAACTATTTCAACTGTACCTGCGTGCCGTTATGGCCACGACCTGGAGGCGATGTTGCAGGCCGTTGACGACAACACTAAGCTCATTTTTATTGCTAATCCCAACAATCCGACCGGTACTTGTGTTGGATACGACGAGCTGCTTGGGTTTTTGGAGCGACTCCCGGAGAACGCGATCACGGTTCTGGATGAAGCGTATTTCGAGTATGTTGACAGCCGGGATTACCCTAATGGCGTTGAATTAATGGAGCGTTTCCCGGGTCTGGTTGTGACTCGAACTTTTTCCAAGATTTATGGATTAGCGGGACTTCGGGTTGGATACGCAATCGCCTCTGAAGCGATTACTGAAACGCTTAACCGAATCCGACAGCCATTTAATGTTAACTCGCTGGCGCTTGCGGCGGCGGAGGCGGCCCTGTCGGACGAGCAGTTTGTTCGAGTGAGCCGCGAGGAAAACCTCAAAGGCATGGGTCAGCTTTGTCGCGGTTTTGAGGCGTTGGGACTAAGTTGGATCTCTTCCAGCGGAAATTTTATTTGTGTCAAGGTTGGATCAAAAGCTAACCAGATTTATACCTCGATGTTGAGTCAGGGAGTGATCGTGAGACCTGTTGCCAACTATGGATTACCTGAACATCTGCGGGCGACCATTGGTCTGCCGCCAGAAAACCAGCGTTTGCTTGAAACACTTGATTTGGCATTGCGCCAGGTGAGGGTGTGAGTTGGTAGAAAGGGCAAGCCAGTCATTTGGAACCGTTTCAATTATCGGCGTAGGCTTGATCGGAGGCTCGCTGGCCCGTGCCCTGAAAGACTCCGGCAGGGTTGATACCATTATTGGCTGTGGCCGAAACGCTGAAAATTTAGACCAGGCTCTGGATCTCGGCTTGTTGGACTATTGGACCCACGATCCCCAGGAAGCCGCCTGTGCTGGTGATATCGTGATGCTGGCTGCACCGATCAACGCTGTGATTAGTTTGATGCCTCTGATGGAACGGGCGTTGCGGCCATCGGCCGTACTGACCGATGTTAGTAGTGTAAAAAGGAGTGTCACCCAGGCAGCTAGATCTTCCTTGGAGAGCAAGTTTCCACGCTTTGTGCCTGGCCATCCGGTAGCGGGGAGTGAAAAAAGCGGTGCTAGCGCCGCCAACCCGGACCTGTTCCGCAATCATTGGGTTATTTTGTCTCCCTTGGCGGAGACTGATGAAGATGCACTTGATTTGGTGACCGATATGTGGGCCGCCACCGGGGCGAGAACTCGGCTCATGGATGAGTCTTTGCATGATCAAGTCCTGGGTATGATTAGCCATTTGCCCCATGCGGTTGCCTATGCCTTGATGCCCCTGTTGGATACCCAGGCAGCCCGCGATGACTGCCTGACGCTCGCCGCGGGGGGGTTTTATGATATCAGTCGGATCGCCTCTAGTGATCCGGTGATGTGGCGCGATATTCTTTTGCACAATGGCCCCGTTGTGCGCGAGTTAATTGCCAAATACCGGGATACGCTTGGAGAACTGGATCGTCTAATCGAGTCGGCTGATGGCCCTCGGTTGGAGTCCTGGTTTGCGAATGCCCGAGAACTTAGAAGCGCGATACAGGAGCTGCGACCACCCGGAAAACCGGACTCCGAATGAGTTCAATAATCGCAAGCGAAAGTCGCCGACTCGAAGGTTCGATTCAGGTTCCCGGAGATAAGTCGATCAGCCACCGGGCGGTGATATTGGGGGCCATTTCTGTCGGTGAGTCGAAAATACTGCGCCTACTTGAAGGGGAGGATGTCCTCGCTACGGTGGCTGCTTTTCGGACGATGGGAGTTCAGATGTCTGGCCCCCGCGACGGATCTTTGAAGATCAATGGGGTGGGACTTAACGGCTTAACTAAGCCCGCCAGTCCGCTTGATATGGGTAACTCAGGTACCGCCATGCGACTACTGGCCGGACTGCTTGCCGGCCAGGCCTTCCCGGCGACCCTCACTGGAGATGCCTCTTTGCGCCAAAGGCCTATGGAGCGAATAATGACACCGCTCGGCCAGATGGGCGCGGACTTGACCGCAGCCGATGGGAAGCCACCGTTGGCAATCAACCCTGTTTCTCGCCTGAAGGGGATCAGTTATCGCCTGCCGATGGCAAGCGCCCAAGTGAAGTCTAGTATTTTGCTCGCCGGCCTGTACGCTAAGGGGAGCACTGAGATCCAAGAATCGACGCCAACGCGAGATCACACTGAACGAATGATCGCCGGGTTTACCGGTCGGAGGTGGGAGCCAGGCAGTCCCATTCAAGTAAAGAGTGGTCTCATCTTACGCGGGCAACGAATTACCGTTCCTGGCGATATTTCTTCGGCTGCATTCTTTCTGGTGGCGGCCGTGCTATGCCCAGGTAGTGACGTCACCCTTTGCGGAATTGGCATCAACCCGACCCGCGCGGCAGTGTTGGAAATCTTGAATTTAATGGGGGCGAACATTGAAATTTGTGAGCGACGTCAGGAATCAGGCGAGCCGTTATGCGATCTCCGGGTGCGATCTCAGGGCCTACAAGGAATCGACGTGCCTCGGGGCCTGGTGGCCAATGCTATTGATGAGTTTCCGGTGCTTGCAATAGCTGCGGCTGGTGCTGACGGCACCACCCGAATTCGGGAGGCCACTGAATTGCGTTTCAAGGAGTCTGATCGGATCAACGCTGTAGTCGAGGGGTTGGGAAATCTTGGGATCAGCGCCGTTGAGTACGAGGACGGTATGGATATCATCGGAGGACGATTTCGGTCTGGAACCATTGATAGTCGAGGCGATCACCGTATCGCGATGGCGTTTGCGGTTGCGGGGTGCTGTAGCAATGGGTCGGTAGTCGTTAATGATTGCCAGAATATTGCAACTTCCTTCCCAGGGTTTGTTGAGACTGGCTGTGCGCTGGGGATGCATCTGGTCGAGAAACTGTGATTAAAAACTCCGGCTTAAATGTTCCGGTGGTGACCATTGATGGCCCGAGTGGAACCGGGAAAGGGACTGTCGCGGCCCGAGTGGCAGGCCGACTTGGCTGGCACGTTCTTGACAGCGGGGCCTTATACCGCGCGTTTGCCTATGCTGCTCGAATCAAGGGAGTAAACCCCGATGATCTTCAAGGGATCGTTGATTGCGATGCTGATTCAGCAATCATATTTGAGAGCATTGCTGGTGAGGTTCGAATAATCCTGGCGGGGGAGGATGTGACCGATGCGGTGCGCAGCGAAGAGGGAGGGCGTGCGGCGTCGGTCTACGCCGCTGTTCCTGCTGTGAGATCGATATTGCTGGCGAGGCAAAGAGCGGCGCGGAAGCCACCGGGCCTTGTTGCGGATGGGAGAGACATGGGCACCGTGGTCTTTTCGGACGCCGATGCTAAGATATTTCTCGACGCTTCGCCCAAAGTCAGGGCAGAAAGACGCTATAAACAGTTGAAGGAAAAGGGTTTCGATGTTAATCTCGCGCGCCTTGAGAAAGAGATCGCTGAGCGGGATCACAAGGATGCCACGCGCACGGAGTCTCCCTTGATACTGGCCGAAGACGCTTTCAGAGTTGATACATCCCACAAAAGTATCGACGAGGTTGTCGAACAAGTCATGGGTTGCATCCGCTCTTGCCTTCGCGTTCGGCCAGTTAAGAGCACTAAGCCTGGCATCGTAACTTAGAAGTAAAGGGGGTCAGTAGTAGACTGGCTAAAATTCACCTCAAACAAGTTGTCAGCGAGAAGTCATCGCGGCACCCTATTTAAAAATGTCTGAAAATTTCGCGGAACTCCTAGAAGAAAGCCTCAAAAACTCGGTTATGCAGATTGGTGCAGTGATCTCTGCAGAGGTTGTTGATATTAATGCCGACTATGTAGTTGTCAATGCCGGCCTAAAATCAGAAGCCGAAATACCGGCTACTCAATTCCGTGACGCGGATGGCGCCGTTTCAGTCACGATTGGGGATTATGTCGAGGTTGCGATAGAGGCGCTGGAAGATGGATTCGGAAACACCCGACTATCGCGCGAAAGGGCGCGTCGGGAAAAATCCTGGGAAGCTTTAAGGAACTCTTTTGAGAATGAAGTGGTCGTCAAGGGGTTCCTCACCGGAAAAGTCAAAGGAGGCTTTACAGTATCGCTAGATGAAGTACGAGCGTTTCTCCCTGGCTCTTTGGCTGATGTACGCCCAGTCACTGACTCCACCTATCTGGAGAATCGCGAACTCGAATTCAAAGTGATCAAACTCGACCAGGCCAGAAACAACGTTGTGGTCTCAAGGCGTGCGGTCGTTGAACAAGAAATGCAAGAAGAGCGCAACACCCTTTTGGAGACCCTGGAAGAGGGTCAGGTGGTTACCGGGGTAGTCAAGAACCTGACCGACTACGGGGCGTTCGTCAATCTAGGCGGTCTGGATGGATTGCTACATATAACTGACATTGCCTGGAAGCGCGTCAAGCACCCCTCAGAGATGCTGAACGTGGGCGATGAACTTCAGGTCCGAGTACTTAAGTTTGATCGTGAACGCAGCCGTGTATCGCTGGGGATGAAACAGCTTGGCGAGGATCCTTGGGCCGATATCGCAAGACGGTATCCAGAAAAGACCCGAATTTTCGGAAAGGTTACCAATATCACCGATTACGGCGCCTTTGTTGAGCTTGAAGAAGGCGTTGAAGGGCTAGTCCACGTCTCAGAAATGGATTGGACCAACAAGAATGTTCACCCGAATAAGGTTTGCCATCTGGGTGACGAAGTGGAGGTTATGGTACTTGAGGTCGATTCTGAGCGGCGCCGAATTTCGCTAGGAATGAAACAATGCGCCGGCAATCCCTGGGAGGAATTCTCGGTCACCCATCAACGTAACGACCGAATTACCGGAGAAATCAAATCAATCACTGACTTTGGTGTCTTTATCGGCCTAGACGGAGGAATTGATGGCCTGATTCATTTGAGCGACCTTTCCTGGGATCGGGAAGGCGAAGAAGCCGTTCGCGATTTTAAAAAGGGCGATCAGATTACCGCCATCGTGCTCTCGGTGGACCCCGAGCGTGAGCGCATATCTTTAGGCGTTAAGCAGGCTGAAGAGGATCCTTTTAATGCTTTTGTGGGAGCCCATCCAAAAGGTTCATCCGTTAAGGGTACGATTAGAAGTGTCGATGCGAAAGGCGCCATCGTAGACCTGGCGGAAGGCATCGAAGGGTACCTTCGGGCCACCGAGCTGTCACGAGATTATGTCGAAGACGCCCGATCTGTGTTAAATGCTGACGCTGAGATTGAGGCTAAGATTACCAGTATTGATCGCAAGACTCGTCGCATCACCTTGTCGGTTAAAGCGCTGGATGCGGAAATCGAGGATCAAGCTATTCAGGAGTACAGTGGACAGGTGTCTGGACGGGCATCCCTTGGCGACAAACTTAAGGAAGAATTGGAAAAACAGGACGCTTGAATCGATGCGCTCTGGCTCACGGATTAACCAGACAATGATATGAAGACGATGACCAAGTCGGATTTGATCGAGCGTCTAGCCCGCGAGCAACCTCACTTGCCGCCACGTGATGTCGAGTTCTCCGTCAACGCCGTACTTGAACATATGCGCCGTTGCCTGGTCAAAGGCGACCGCATTGAGGTCAGAGGCTTTGGCAGTATTGGACTGAGATTCCGGATGCCCAGGACAGGGCGTAACCCGAAAACCGGAGAAGCGGTGAACGTGCCAGGTAAGTATGTAGCGCATTTCAAGCCCGGCCGTTTACTCCGTGAGCGCGTCAATCGAAGTTCTGCCACTACGCCACCCCAATTTGACGAGATCGACTGATTTTTTCGGCTGGGTAGATTTGCATCTGCCGAGCCTATATCGTGTGTCAGACCGGGATGACCGGACTTGGCTCGCTCAGGGCACTTTAGTCTGGGAAGACTACCCGGATGGTTGATCGATTATGCTGAAAAAAGTGATCTTATTGATCGCGCTTCTTGGGATATGTATTTTTGGCGTGACAGTGGCTGTCAAAAACCCAATTGAGGTGCCACTGCGGTATTACTTTGACTTGAGCTGGGAAGGGCCGCTGGTAATCGCGTTGTTGGTCGCACTCGTCATCGGGTTCGGGCTTGGGCTATTAACGGGGCTTTTTCGCATATTGACTTTGCGTCGGGAACTGCGCCGCGGTCGGGCAGAACAACCGCTTTCCCCAGAGGTCGGAGCGCACTCACTCGGGAGACCCTAGTCGTGATGGACCCCATCTGGCTAGCCTTCTTGTTACCCATGGCGGCCGGTTCAGGATGGCTCGCGGCTTGCTATCGCAAGGTTGCTCGGGCAGAAAATGACACCGGAGCGCCTGCCCCTGCCGCCTATTTCAAGAGTCTTAATTTCCTCCTGACAGAGCAACACGACAAAGCCTTGGACGTGCTGGTTCAGGCTCTTGAGCAACACGATGAGGACCTTGAGATCCAATTGGCTTTGGGCGGATTATTTAGGCGGCGGGGTGAAATCGAACGCGCAACACAACTGCACCAGGGGCTAATCGCCCGCGCAGGTTTGAATCCCGAACAAAAGGGCCAAGTATTACTTGAGCTTGCCAACGATTATTACAAGGCCGGGTTGTTGGATCGGTCGGAGAATCTCTTGTTAGAGGCCGCAGCAAGGAAGGAATTGCTTGAGCCCTCACTACACCTTCTGGTTCAGATATACGAAAGCGAGAAAGAGTGGAAAAGTGCCATTGGGGCCGCTGGCCGCTTGGATCAGATTACCGGGGGAGACCTTCGAGTGGTAATCGCGCAATATCATTGCGAACTCGCCGAAAGAGAGGTGGGTGCCGGTAACTATCCGCTCGCACAGGCCGAGGTCGGTAAGGCGCTCGTGCTCGACCCGAGTTGCGCCCGGGCAAGAATACTTAAAGGTCGCTTGCAGGCCATTTCTGGAGAGCATCTCGATGCGGTCGACTCCTGGAGTGGCATGGCGGGTGACCATCCAGAAATGCTCTGTGAGGTGGTTCACTTGGTCAAGGCGAGTTCAACCGCTCTAGGAACGCTCTCCTTGTTCCTAGATTTTCTTAATCAGGCCATCGCGGCGACAGGGGATGAGCGATTGAAACTCATCCTCGTGGACCACCTGGCCGAAAATGGTTCAAAGAGCGAAGCCGAAAACGTACTACTGAATTTAGTCAATGAAGCCGCGTCGCTTCCAGCGCTTCATCGTCTCTTGCAGTTGCGAGCGCTTGATACCAGTGATAGTCAGATTAGCGCGGATTACCAATTGCTATGCCATGTCACCGGCAAATCGCTTTCGGATCGTCCCGGATACGAGTGCCGATTCTGTGGGTTCCAGGGGCGATCCTTGCATTGGCAATGCCCGGGGTGCAGAAACTGGAATACCACTTCGGCCCGCCCTTTTGGTCCACTTCTTAATTAGTAAAGATTTTTGTGAACTAATACCATTGTTAAATACTGTGATGAGATCAATAATTCTAATCGCCGCAAGGATTGCGACAAGGTTTAATCAACATCTAATTACAAGGAGAGTAAAAAATGATTTTATCGACGATCAATACATTGGCCACATTGGTTTTGACGGGCGTGTTGCTGGCTTCCCCAGTACTTCGAGCAGAACCTGTTGACATTAATATTGCCGATGCACAAAGCCTGTCAGAAAATATCATAGGGGTCGGTCCCGTTTTAGCCAAGGCGATCGTAGCCTATCGGCTGGAAAATGGGCCATTTACCTCTGCGGAGGACCTCCTGGCGGTACACGGAATAGGGCAAAAGATTGTTCTCGAAAATACAGACACCCTAGTGGTGGATGGAAAAACCTTCGAAAACTGATAAAATCTACCATTGGTTTTAAAGAAGGGCGCCCTGCCGGCGCCCTTCTTTTTTGGCTATCAAAGAAGAGGGTTCTGAGAGTTATTGCTGATATGAACATTACGATTATTGGAAGTGGTTATGTGGGCCTGGTTTCAGGCGCGTGTCTGGCCGACGTTGGCAATCATGTGTTATGCATGGATGTTGATAAAGACAAGGTCGAGCAATTACAAAATGGTTCAATACCTATTTTTGAGCCTGGTCTTGAAGAATTGGTTCGGAGTAATATGACGGTTGGACGCCTGCGCTTCACAACAAGTCTCAGCGACGCCGTCAAATTTGCTGACATTCTGTTTATCGCAGTAGGTACACCACCAGGGGAAGATGGTTCGGCTGACTTGGCACATGTGCTCGGGGCAGCAAAGGGTATTGGCGAGTTTCTTTCCGATCCCTTAGTGATAGTGAATAAGTCGACGGTACCCGTTGGTACGGCTGCACGAGTAGAGAAGACTATTCAGGCCGAGTTAGACAAACGTAATATTGCTGTCGATTTCTCGGTAGTTTCAAACCCGGAATTTCTTAAAGAAGGCGCAGCAATCGAGGATTTCCTAAAGCCCGACCGCATAGTCATCGGAGCGGCCGATGAAGGACCGCGCGCGCGGATGCGGGAACTTTATGCGCCTTTTAATCGCAGCCATGATCGATTGCTATTCATGGATGTAGCGTCAGCTGAATTGACCAAGTACGCCGCGAACGCGATGCTGGCGACTAAGATTTCTTTCATGAATGAGTTAGCCAACATCTCGGAACGCGTCGGCGCCGATATCGAAACCGTGCGACTGGGAATTGGGTCTGATCCACGGATCGGTTACGACTTTATTTACCCGGGGTGTGGCTACGGTGGATCTTGTTTTCCTAAAGACGTGAAGGCGCTCGCACAAACGGCGGTGCTGGCCGGGTACCAACCGCGAATCCTTAATGCGGTAGACGAGGTTAACCAGTCGCAAAAACAGTCGCTGGTCGACAAGATCGTTTCACGTTTTGGTGACGACTTGAGTGGAAAAAGATTCTCTATGTGGGGTTTGGCATTCAAGCCGAATACCGACGATCTGCGAGAAGCGCCGAGCCTAGACATAATTGAAGGCCTTAACCGGCGGGGCGCGGCGG
>JAAZYQ010000039.1:8244-18634 GCA_014239575.1 Gammaproteobacteria bacterium | reverse complement strand
GGAGCAGTATCCGTCTAACTTTTACGTCTGGAAGGAACTCGCCGCTCAAAACGGCGCGCACCTGCACACCGTGCCCCGTCCAGCAGACAATGACTGGACCGGGGCGCTTCTCAATGCGGTTAACGGCCAAACGGCTATCGCTGCCCTACCCCATTGTCATTGGACCGATGGTACGCTGGTTGATCTTGCGATCGTTCGCCAGGCGCTCGACCAAGTTGGCGGTGCCCTCGTAGTCGACCTCACTCAGAGTCTGGGAGCATTGACTTTCGATGCTCAAGTGATCAACCCGGACTTTGCTGTCGCCGCCGGTTATAAATGGCTGCTCGGCCCATACTCAACCGGCCTTTTGTACATTGCGCCGCAGCACCAACAAGGAATGCCTCTGGAGTTCGGCTCGTTTTCCCGGCTCGATGCCGTCAAATTTTCAGAACTCATCAATTACCGAGATGAGTTCGCGCCAGGGGCTCGGCGCTTTGATGTTGGGGAAACGGCTAATTTTGCGCTGGTACCGGCATTACTGAACAGTCTTCAACAAATTCTGTCCTGGGAGGTCTCACGAATCGAGGCAACGCTGTGTCGAACAACAAACGCGATTGCTGAGCGGGCGAAGGAACTCGGCTTGGAGGTCGTTGACCCGCCCCAACGGGCAGGACATTTTCTAGGCTTGCGCTTTCCGCAAGGCCTGCCTATGAACATAGGTGAACACCTCGCACGCAATCAGGTCTACGCCAGCGTCCGTGGTGATTCACTTCGTGTGACACCATACCTTTACAATACTGAACGAGATGTCGATCGCTTCCTCGGCACGCTGCAGGATATTCTTCGATAATGTTTGTCGATCCCCCACCCGGCATCTCCGTGGACTCTGTTGACGCCTGCCTGCCCCAAACACAGTGCATGCGTTGCGAGTTTGCTTCCTGCCTTGGTTATGCGCAGGCTATTGTCAGTCAGAACGTTGCGATTAACCGTTGCCCTCCAGGCGGTTCACGAACACTCGCTTTGCTTGGAGCCCTCACGGGTCAAACGTGTTCGCAACTGGATCCCGCTTTTGGCGTAACTCGCCCGGCCAAACCGGTAGAAATCGATGAAACAATATGCATCGGGTGCACTCTGTGCATCAAAGCCTGTCCGGTGGATGCAATCGTAGGTGCTGCGAAGGCGATGCACACGGTTGTGACCGATGAATGCTCAGGGTGTGACTTGTGTATCCCGGTTTGCCCGGTAGACTGCATTAAAAAAGCTTCGACCCAAGGGAATGCCCACGCAGCCGGGAAAGGGGTTTTCGAGTCCAAGTCCAAACAATATCGAGCCCGCTTTGTGGCGAAACAAAAACGGCAATCTGTTGGTATTAATATCCCTCAGCCACGCCCCTTTTTGACCGAACAGGCTGCTCGTCGGTCACAGATCAGCGCAAGCGTTGCCCGAATACAAGATAAAAGAGCGCGAAGGAGTAAAAGGTGAACGCTGATAATCGGGCTGAAATATTTCGACGACTTGACAAAGCCACACCCAATCCCAAAACAGAACTGTCATACCGAACAAATTTCCAACTGCTGATCGCCGTTATTTTATCGGCACAGGCAACAGATGTTTCTGTAAACCGCGCCACGGGTGGACTCTTCCGGGCGGCAGCCACACCCCAGGCTCTGCTTGATCTAGGGCTGAGCGGACTTAAGGCGCATATCCGTACAATCGGTCTTTATAACACCAAAGCCGCAAACATAATGAAAACCTGCCAAATTCTGATCGACAGTCATAAAGGCAAAGTGCCGCACAGCCGGTCGGCGCTTGAAGCCCTTCCTGGTGTGGGCCGAAAAACGGCTAATGTTGTTCTGAATACGGCTTTCGGTGAACCGACTATCGCTGTGGACACGCACATCTACCGGGTTGCCAATCGTACCCGGATAGCGCCGGGAGCCAATGTACTGCAGGTTGAAAAACGTCTACTGAAAACAACGCCACTGGCCTATCAAAAAAATGCTCATCACTTGCTTATTCTTCACGGTCGCTATACCTGCAAAGCCCGCACGCCACAATGCCCAACCTGTGTCATTTGGGATCTTTGCGAATATCGCGCAAAAACTACCACTGAGTAAAATCGTTTTGTCTACTTCCCGTGTTGGCTGCGTTGGCGGTGAACTTCGAACAAGGCTACACCTGCTGCCACAGCTACGTTAAGGCTCGACAAAGCCTGCGCCGACGGAATGCGCAATACGGCATCACAAAACTTCCGGGTCACCGGACGCAAACCGGTCGCTTCCGAACCCACCACCAAAGCCAGAGGCCGAACAAGATCAAAATCATAAAGATCCTGATCCCCATCCTCGGCCGTACCCACCACCCACAAACCCGCAGACTTCAGGTATTGGAAGGCTCGTGACCAACTGCTGACCTCAAAAATCCGCAGCTGGTGTAACCCACCCGAAGCCACCCGTAGCGCTGCCGGTGTAAGGCCTGCGCCAACTCGTTGTGGAAACACAACAGCCCCAACTCCAGCGGCGGCTGCAGTTCGCAGGCAAGCACCCACGTTGCGAGGATCCTGTATACCGTCGAGAATCAACACCAGTGGGCAACCGTTTTGGGATTCCAACCAAAGCTTCAACGCCGGAAGTTTTCCGGCTGGCGCCCGGGTCAGCAGTCCGATTAGCCCTTGATGGCGTATGCCGCCACTCAGCGCATCGAGTTCTGCGCGGGTTGCACGGTGCAAGGTCACACCTTTTGATTTAGCCAATCCCAACAAGCGTGACAACCGCGGATCACGGCGAGTGGCATCATGCAGCAACTCACCGACACTCCCCGGATCACCTAAGGCTGCCTCGACCGAATGAAAGCCACACAGAACGTTGATTTGGTTATTCGGCATGCTGGTACCTTCCTTCAAAACCACTCCCTAGCGTTTCTTGACTTTTCGCCTTTTGCGACGTGTGCGGTTTTCGCCGCCGACGGGCTCAAGCGGAACAAAGTCAATCTTACCTTCATCAGGCCGGGCGCCGGTGACGCGCACCGTCATGGCATCCCCAAGAGAAATTCGGTGCCCACTGTGTTCTGCCACCAGCAACATAAGACTCGGGTCGAAATGAAAATAATCATTACCCAGTTCTGAAATATGCACCAACCCGTCCACCTGAAAAAGATCTAATGTGACAAACACACCAAATGCAGTGACCCCTGACACCTTACCGTTGAAAGTCTCGCCGATATGGCGATTCATGAACTCAGCCTTTAACCAGCCAGCGACCTCCCGGGAGGCTTCCTCAGCCCGTCGGTCCGTCACCGAACAATGGTCGGCAACCTCAGCAAGCTCTCCGGGGCTATCTGTCGGCTGAGCACTCGAACTGAGCCCCAAGACTCTTTTCAGCAAACGATGCACCACCAGGTCGGCGTAACGGCGTATGGGGGATGTGAAATGGGTGTAGCAATCAAACCCCAGGGCGAAGTGGGGCTGTGTACAAGAGGCATAACGGGCCTGCTTCATCGTTCGCAACATGAGCATCTGCAAAGCAGCGACGGGTGCTCCTTTTTCTCGTGCTGCCGCTAATGCGGCGGAAAAATCAAGGGCCGGCGGGACCCCTCTGCCAGGAAGCTTGACCCCAAAGAAGCCCAGTACGCGGCGCAGATCAGCAACGGCATCCCGATCCGGGGTCTCATGAATTCTGTATATGGCCTCCGGTAAGTGAGAATCCAACGTACGAGCCGCACAAACATTGGCAGCGAGCATGCACTCCTCGATGAGGCTGGTCGCGGAAGCTCTTGGAGCCGTTTTAATCGAGGCAATCGTCCCATTGGAGTCGTACGAGATCAAGGTCTGGGGAAACTCAAACTCTACCCCACCGCGATCTCGCCGGTGCTCACCGAGTGCTGTCGCGACCTTGTCCAACATCTTGAGATTTTCTTGAACAGCCGTACTGATGCTCGGCCGATCGCCGTTTGGATCACAAAGAAAATTCGAAGCATCTTCATAGGTGAGCCGAGCGGCCGATCGAATTTTGGCTTCAGAGAATTGGTACTCGGTGATCTCTCCAGACGAACGCACCCGAATCTGACAGGCGAAGACCCAACGGTTCTCGCCCGGGCGCAAAGAACAAAGATCATTGGAAAGTAACTCAGGAAGCATTGGAATAACGCGATCCGGAAAATATGCGGAGTTGCCCCGCTCCCGGGCAACCTGATCAAGAGCGCTATCGGATCCGACAAATCTGGAAACATCCGCGATGGCGACATTCAGTAAAAAGTCGCCGCCGTCGCTCGTACAATAAACCGCATCATCAAAGTCCCGGGCATCGACGCCATCGATAGTGATAAAGGGTTCATGGGTTAAGTCTTTACAAGTTAGATCTGTTTCGCATCCTGGCTGGCGCGAAATCCGCTCCAGCTCGACTGTTATCGCGGAAGGCCACTCACGAGGTAATTGACGGCGCCGAATAGCCGACTCGGTTGCGAGCGCCGCGGGCTTATCCTGAGTCAGGATTTCCGTCACCCGAGCTTGAACGTAAGTGGAGTCGCCCGGGTGAACAATAATTTCCCCTACCACAACCTGTCCATGGGTCGCGCCGGCTTCATCGCCGGGTGCGACATGAATCGTATGCGCAATTCTTTTATCCTGGGGGCGAATCACATTGACAGCCGAATCCGTCTCGAACCGACCCAACACGGTTCTGTTGACTGAGTTCAAGACCTCAACGATTGCCGCCTCTTTCCGCCCCTGTCGATCTATTCGGCGCACGCGCCCCAGCACACGATCATCGGGCATGGCCCTGCGCATCTGCCGTGGCGAAAGGTATAGGTCCTCGCTCCCATCATCAGGCAAAAGAAACCCAAATCCATTTGAATGAACCTCCACCCGCCCGAGCACCAGATCCATATCTTTCGCCGCGCCGATCCGGTCGCCCCGCAAGCGCACCAAGAGGCCCGCCTTGCACAGACCAACGAGCGCCTGCTGGGCCTCATGCGCCAAGTCATTAGGGCTCCCGAGCGACTGTCCGAGCTCGGACCTACTCATCGGGCGGCCCTGGCTTAGAACCACTTCAAGGATCTGTCGGCGTAACCGCGCTATTTTTTTGTCGTCTGTCATATGTTTTCTCTTGGTTCACCCCTTCAAACCTGGGCTTCGACACGGCGTTTTAGTCCGGGCGTCATGCGATTACCCCAATACCGAAATGGTGTTTGACAACTTAAAAGCCAGTAGGTAAGGTTCGCGCCCTTAATCTGCCGTTCAATGGTAGTACTGGTTATCCCAGTCGCTTGTCAAATTTCCCTCTGTGCCGAGGTGGCGGAATTGGTAGACGCGCTAGCTTCAGGTGCTAGTGGGGGTAACCCCGTGGAGGTTCAAGTCCTCTCCTCGGTACCAATCGGGTGTCGTCAGCACTACATCTAAAGTGTTTTTGGACGCCCTATGCAAATACAACCTAAAACCCGACCACTTGACGACCCCTACCCTCAACAGAACGGGGCAGATAGTTCGAGCTCGGCTCTTCTTAGATCGCGGCCTATTTCCCCTTAATCGGTATCCTGAAACTGGATGCTCAGCCTTGGGGGAAAGGGTGACGTAAAATTATCGTGTCATCCCGATCTGGACCAGTTGAAACAATATCTACCGGCACACCCAGTAACTCCTCTAGTCGGCTCAGGTAGGCGCGGGCAAGGGGCGGCAACTCGTCAATGATCCGAATTGATGCAGTGCTCTCCTTCCAGCCCGGGACTATCTCGTAAATCGGTTCACAATCCGCAAGGGTAGCTGCCCCCGACGGAGGCCTGTCTAGCACCTGCCCATTAATACGATACCCGGTACATATCGCTAACTCCGAAAGGCCGTCAAGAACGTCTAGTTTGGTGACACACAACGAACTGACACTGTTCAACCAGCAGGCGCGGCGTGCAGACACTGCATCAAACCAACCACAGCGCCGCGGCCGACCTGTCGTTGCGCCGAATTCGTGACCCTTCTTTGCCAGATGGGCTCCGGCCGAATCAAACAGTTCAGTTGGGAACGGCCCACTGCCAACCCTTGTCACATAAGCCTTAATGACTCCAACAACTGTTGACAACTCTAGCGGTCCTATGCCGCTTCCGGAGGCAGCCGCTCCTGCAGTCGTATTAGAGGATGTAACGAAAGGATAGGTTCCGTGATCAATATCGAGCAATGTCCCCTGAGCACCCTCAAAAAGTATATTTGCATTCGATTTGCATAGGTCTTCAAGCTGTTGCGATACATCTTTGACTAACGGCCCCAACGCCTCACTCCACGCGTGGCAGGAGGCAACGCTGAACGCCACGTCTACCGGCTTAGCGGCAAAACGCTCGGTCAGTAGGAAATTATGGTAATCGACCAGTTCTTCAACGCGACCCGCGCAACTGTCGGGATCGAGCAGTTCTCCGAATCGAATGGCACGCCGTGCGGCTTTATCTTCATAGGCCGGCCCGATGCCGCGGCCGGTAGTGCCGATCGCTTTACTGCCCTTCTTCTTCTCGCGGGCCTGGTCTAATGCAATGTGGCTGGGGAGAATAACGGGGCAGCCGGGGCTAATCGTCAACCGGGACCGTGCCGCTATACCCGCATCCTCAAGAGTATCCAATTCAGTGATGAGTGCGTCGGGCGCCACCACCACACCATTGCCGATCAAGCAACGGACCTGGGGTCTCAAAATACCTGAGGGAACCAGGTGAAGCACGGTTTTATGGCCATCAATAACCAGGGTATGCCCTGCATTATGCCCACCCTGAAATCGCACCACCGCCTCGCAGCGTTCGGTCAGAAGATCGACGACCTTTCCTTTACCTTCGTCTCCCCACTGGATTCCCAGTACAACGACACTGCTTGCCATTTAACGACTTCCTGTTTTGTGTAGCTGGTAGGACTGCAAATTTAACTGATCTCGGCCGAGATCAGTTCACCAGGTACAACAAAATCAAACCGCCAGCCATCGACACGGCACCGCCCACCCGAAGCTGGCTATCGGTAATTTCGCCAAGTGCATTAGCCAACCGGCGATACCGGCCCGGGCTGGCAAAAGGTATCAAACCTTCAATAACCAAGACCAAGGCCAACGCGACAAAAAGGTCCTGCCAACGCACCTGGATTGGCTATTCGGCCGCCTCAGGCGAGGCCTGTTTAAAGTAACTGAAAAATTCCGAATCGGGCTTTATCACCAGTAAATTATCGGGACTGGCAAAAGTGGTGCGATAGGCGTTTAAACTCCGATACAGGCGGTAAAACTCACGGTCACGGTTAAAGGCGTCAGCATAAATACCCGTTGCCTCCGCATCCCCTTGACCCTTAAGTTCCTGAGCCGCCTGCTGAGCCTCTGCCAGTATGATCGCCCGTTGCCGATCAGCATTTGCCGTAATCCGCTCAGCCGCTTCTGCACCGCGCGCGCGTAAGTCCTTGGCCACGCGTGAGCGCTCAGCTTCCATGCGCTGATAAACCCGTTCACTGATGTCAGGATCAAGGTCCACTCGCTTAAGGCGTACATCCAGTACTTCGATACCCAGAGAAGTAATTTCTTCGTCGGTCGTTTTACGAACGACGTCCATAATCTCAACGCGATCGCCGGAGATGACCTGCTGCACAGAGCGATTACCAAATTCGCGGCGCAGCGCGTCATTCACTCTCTGAGCCAGGCGATTCCGGGCGTTGCTGGCTAAACCACCCAGCCGGGTGTAGTAGTCCGCTGCATTGGTAATACGCCATTTAACAAAGGAATCCACGACCAGGTTCTTCTTTGCCTGAGTCAGATACAACTCCGGATCCGAGTCCATAGTTTGGACCCGGGAGTCAAAATACTGGACATTATTGATCAGAGGGGTCTTAAAGTGGAACCCAGGCTCATCGGTGGAGCGGACAATTTCACCAAACTGAAAAACAATCGCCTTTTCCCTTTCGTCGACGTAATACACGGCCGAGGACCCAACGGCTGCCACGATAACCAGCAGAACGATCCACATCATATTTTTGCCCATCATTGTGTCAGACTCCTTAGGCGACTGGATCGCTCTTGCCGGCTGCTATCGTTACCTGTCAACGCCCCTGACCCAAATCCACTCACAGAATCAGATGCGCCCGGAGTCCCGCTAGACCTTTGCTGCCCTCTTTGTCGGATCAGTTGATCAAGGGGCAAGTACATCACATTGTTTCCGCTATCTCCCTGATCAATAAGCAACTTGGTTGAGTTGGCGTAAACATCCTCCATTGCATCTAGGTAAAGGCGATCACGCGTGACCTTTGGTGCTTTAGCATATTCGTCGAGTACCTGAAGAAACCGTGACGCTTCGCCTCGGGCCGCAGCGACTACGGTTGCGCGGTAGGCGGCAGCTTCTTGCCCAAGACGCGCTGCTGCGCCGCGGGCCCGCGGGATAATGTCGTTTTCGTAAGCTTCGGCTTCGTTTTTCAGGCGCTGCTCATCCTCGCGGGCTTTTACGGCATCATCAAACGCCGCTTTTACCTGCGCGGGCGGTTGTGCATTCTGCATCTCAACCGCCTTGATATTTACGCCGGTGTCGTAGCGATCAAGTATTCGCTGTAGAAGAATTTTTGTCTCCTGTACAATCTCTGCCCGACCGCCAGTGATCACGAAGTCCATGGTGTTGCGCCCAACGATCTCGCGCACGGCGCTTTCGGTGGCGCCGCGAACGACAAGATCCGGGGATTCGGCGACATTAAACAATAGATCGCGCGGATCTTTTATGTCGTACTGGACGGCGAAATGAATATCAATGATATTCTCATCCGCTGTTAACATCAGCGCTTCCCGGGGTACCCCGGCTATCTGGCTGGAGCGGGCATTGGACCGGTAACCCACCTCTACAGTACGGATCTGCTGGACATTAATTACCTCGACACTTTCAATCGGGTATGGAAGGTGCCAGCGCAAACCCGCTTCCTTAATGGTTTTGTAGGCGCCCAGCCGTAATTCAACGGCTTGCTGGCCCTGCTCTACCACATAGAACCCTGTCGCCAGCCAAAGCCCCGCCAGAATGACCAGGATCGGAACGACCGCTTTAGCGCTCAAGGAGGGGCCTTTGCCTCCCCCAGATCGGCGGCCAGATCCCCGGCCGCCAAATAGGCTGCCTAATTTCTTCTGCAGGTCGCGGATGACCTCATCCAGGTCTGGCGGGCCTTTCTGGCCGTTACCCTGACCCCAGGGATCGCGATTATCTGATCCCGGCTGATTCCAAGGCATGTGGTTTACACCTCATAAGTTAAGTATTAAGTTTTCGAAGGTTCGGCCTAACTGTCTGCATCACCCTTTGCCAACCCGGAATTTTACCACGACCTCGGCACTAACAGTATTCATTACGACACGCCGACCTTGCTCTGGTTGAATTGACTGGCCGGGGCGTCGACCCAGTATCGTTGCTCGAACTCAGGCTCGCCTTCAATCTGCCCGATGGCTGCCAAGTCAGCGCTAATCTGCAGTTGCCAAGTGCCGTTTGAATCAACAGTCTCGGCAACCACTTCCGCCAGCGCATAGGCTCGGGCTCTGAGGCGACCCTGCCTTGCCGGTATACGCATTGTGCGGAACAAACGATTCCGCCCCAGGATGCCCGATACACTTTGTAATAATTGGGTCATCCCGGCGCCATCGGCAGCACACACACGCACGCCGCTACGGCCAGAGCTATGGCTATTGATAAGGCCTGGATTTCGCCCACTGATGTCAGTCTTGTTTCTGACAACCAACCGGGGGATATCGGTCGCGCCGATGTCTTCAAGGACCCGTTCAACCTCCGCCTCTTGCTCTCGAACATCCGGATTTGAGTCATCAGACACATGTAACAATAAGTTGGCCGTAGACACTTCCTCAAGGGTAGACATAAAAGCCTCGACCAGCGCGTGCGGTAGGCCAGCAATAAATCCAACAGTATCTGAAAGAATGACTGGCCCAAAATCAGGTATCTCGAGCCGCCGCATAGTGGGGTCGAGGGTTGCAAAAAGTTGGTCCGCGGTATAAGCGTGCTCCCCGGCGAGGGTATTGAAAAGAGACGACTTTCCGGCGTTGGTATACCCAACGATAGCTACTGTTGGAATGCCTTCCCTGCGCCGGCGTTGCCGCCGCAGATCACGCTGCGAAGCAACGCGACCGATTCGTCCCTGCAAATGACGAATACGCATACCTAACAATCGTCGATCTGATTCAAGCTGCGTCTCCCCAGGGCCTCGTAAGCCAATGCCGCCTCGTTGGCGTTCAAGATGAGTCCAGCCACGAACCAGGCGAGTCGACAAATGTCGTAATTGCGCCAGCTCGACCTGCAACTTGCCTTCCGAAGTCCGTGCGCGAATCGCAAAAATGTCGAGAATTAACCGGGTCCGGTCGACAACCCTGCAGCCCAGCGTGCGCTCAAGGTTGCGTTCTTGAATGGGTGTAATCGCCTGGTTAACGATAACCAGATCGGC
>JAAZYQ010000039.1:0-8234 GCA_014239575.1 Gammaproteobacteria bacterium | reverse complement strand
CAAGGTTGCGTTCTTGAATGGGTGTAATCGCCTGGTTAACGATAACCAGATCGGCTTCCGAGCTTTCAACCAAGTCCGCAATCTCATGAGCTTTACCGCGGCCCACAAAGGTTCTCGAGTCAGCCGTGCGCCGCGCCGCGCCAATGCGTCCGCTCACTTGAGCGCCTGCAGAACGCGCCAGGCCTTCTAGCTCGTCGAAATCGGATGCCAGAACACGTCCTGAAAAACTCTGGTGAACGAGAATCGCCCTTTCAGGCCCAGGGCGTGATGAGCCGTTGTGAATCAGCGAGGTCAACCCGGCGTTAGCGCCTCGTGAGGCAACGCGATTAAATACCGGGTTAACCTTTCAATCACGGTCGTGACGAGTATCACCCGTAAAACTCTGATTACTCCTGCCCCGGCTCAATATTGCCGCGATTGTCGCCGTCATCATCGTCATCCGTTACTTCATTAAATGGAATCCGGACGGCTCGAGACGGCACAATGGTCGAGATCGCATGCTTGTAGATCAACTGACTTACACTGTTTCGAAGCAGTACAACAAAGGGATCAAATGACTCAACCTGTCCCTGCAATTTAATTCCGTTAACCAGATAAATCGAAACGGGAATCCGCTCCTTGCGCAAAGTGTTGAGAAATGGATCCTGAAGGGCTGTACCCCTTGGTTGATTCATGAAAGCCTCCTATGCGACCACCGACGTGGCTACCGTTTACGGGAAATCACCCGGTTAAATAAACAAAGCTTCCTGCCCAGCCGGCTCGGCTCATTGGGTAGTCGGCTTAAGGTTCCGCAGTATCTGTTAAGGTAATATAATATTTTTATAATATATTTCAGTTACTTATACGTGTTTTGCAATATTATTCTTTAACGTAATCGACAGCACCACAAACCCAATGTAAGCCTCTTAGGCGCGTTTTTCAAGTTTCGCTCCACCAGCCATTACCTCTTTGGCTTGCAGATAGCGGCACAGCGTCGTTACCAGGGTCGGGCTGGTGCCATCAAACCAGGTAGCCCCCGGCTCGTTTCTTAACCAGGTTAACTGTCGTTTGGCCAAGCGCCTGGTCGCCGCGCTAGCACGCTCAACCATCGTTGAATAATCGACCCGCCCCTCGAGGTACTCCCAGACCTGGCGGTAGCCGACGCTACGCAGTGCTGGTGTTGTCGCGCCTTGCGGCCACTGTTCCTTAAGTTTTTCGACCTCCTCAACCAGTCCATCATCCAACATGCGCTGGAAGCGCTTTGAGATACGCTGGTGAAGTAATTGCCGGTCCGGGATAGCGATACTGAGACGAGTGACCTTAACGCCTTTTTGAATCAAGCCGTTCCCCGTTGCCGCCACGGGCACCGGAAGGTCGGTCAGGAGGTTGATCTCCAAAGCGCGCGAGATTCGTTGCGCATCGTGCCGGTCGATCCGCTGGGCCGCTTGCGGATCTACTTGCTCGAGTCTTGCGTGCAAAAAAGCCCAACCGCGTTGCTTAGCCTGTTCAACCAGCCTTGCCCGCAAAGCTGAATTGGCGGGCGGCAAATCCGAGAGACCCCGCAAGAGTGCGGAGAAATAGAACATCGTTCCACCAACGAGCAGTGGAATGCGTCCTTTCTCGAAAGAGTTCTCAATTAATTTATTGGCTTCGAGGCAAAAATCTGCCGCAGAAAATGATTGCCTAAGGTTTCGGATATCGATCAGGCCATGAGGCACCTCCTCAAGGATTTTACCGGTTGGCTTCGCTGTTCCGATGTCAAGACCTTGATATACCTGACTGGAGTCAACACTGATCAGATCAACCGGTAAGCGGCCCGCCAACTCTATGGCGAGGTCGGTTTTGCCGGAAGCTGTACTCCCAGCAAGAAAGATGAGATCGCGACCCGACCGATCAGTTGAAATCACGTGGACAATTTTGAAAAGCCAAAATCTTTCAAGAATTCGGAATCTGCAGTTTTTGTCCAATTCGCAAAACATCCGACGACAGATCATTCAACCTACGTATTTTTTCAACTGTGGATCCTGCCCTGACCGCAATTAAAGATAGAGAATCGCCCGAGCGCACTTCATACCATTTCTTTTGTTGCCTAACTGGGGGGCAGCGTGGATCTTGGTCGCAGTACAACCCTAAGCCCCTGAAGATCACTCCGGCGATACGCTCCTGATGCAAGGCTGTTGTGAGCGCTCTTTCTTCTTTCGCGTTAGTGATGAAACCAGTTTCCACGAGGACTGCCGGAATATCCACCGATTTCAACACAGCAAATCCAGCTTCTTCAACCCGCTTGCTATGCACTTGTCCCACTTTTTTCAGTTCTCCCAGAATCCGCGCCGCCAGGACTTTGCTCTCTTTAACCTTCCAGTCGATACCCATATCCAGAAGCGCTTTTTGTAATACGGGATCCTGCTCGCCGATATCGACGCCGCCGGCGAGGTCTGCCGCATTTTCCCGCTTGGCAAGCCACTTGCCCATCTCACTGCTGGCGCCTCTTTGAGATAATACATAAACTGAACTGCCGCGGGCACTTCTCCGCCTGGCGGCGTCCGCATGAACTGAAATAAAGGCATCCGCCTGACGAGTCATCGCCAGGCGAACCCGGTCTTGTAGCGTGACGTAATAATCACCGTCGCGGGTAAGCTCGGCCCGCATCCGTCCATCGTGATTAATTATGCTTTGGAGGCGTCGCGCAATACCCAATGCCACTCTCTTTTCGCGCGTACCCTTTTTACCGATAGCACCAGGATCCTCGCCCCCGTGACCGGGATCAATCATCACCAGATAATCATCTTCACGCGTCGTTACTCCAGGCACTGGTTTGACCGCACCTTGGCCTGCTTCAAAAAGATCTACAACCAAACGATAGGAATAGGACGAGTTAGGCTCCAGTACAAAGACCTGGTGCTTGACCGGCCTGGCGAGATCTAGGACCACCCTTAAAACACCAGATTGAGGCTGACCCGTGCGTACATCGGTTACTGGACTGCTACCGCCTTTGGGCTCAGGTAAGGCGCCAGCGAGGATGGTGTTGTCGATGTCAATGACGAATCGATTAGGGCTCGTTAACACAAACGCCTGAAATGTCGTAGCTTCCGAGATATCAAAGACCATCCGGGTTTTCTCAGGGCCGTGCCAAAATCGCCCTCCCGTAATCTCGGTTTCTCCTTGCGCCACGGCAGCAACGCCCAGAGCTGCCATCAAAAGTGCACTTTGTTTGATGTTCAAGAACTAACAAACGCCTCCAAAACACCTACGGTAGGCGGCCCCTCCAGGAGCACCGCCCGACCGGATTCCAGATAGCTGATCTGGACTCGCCATTGGGGGTGTGGCAATCTCCCAAATCCCTTTTCAGGCCATTCAATCAGCAAGATGCTTTGGCCGTCTTGCCAATCCCGAATCCCCATACCTTCGACTTCTTGTGGATCATCCAGCCGGTAAAGGTCGAGGTGATATACCTTACATAAGGCCACCTGATACTCTTCAACCAAAGTGTAAGTCGGACTAACAATCCAATCCGGGCAATCCAGTCCTTCTAATACGCCGCGCGCAAATGCGGTCTTGCCGCTGCCTAAGTCTCCTTCCAGGTAGACGATGCTGCCAGAGGCGAGGCCGCGTCCAAGGCAGCTACCCAATGCAACCATCTGCTTCTCATCAGAAACTGTGGCGCGATACTTCATCAGCTTTGTCTGGACAATTACGTAATAGCCGCAGGTACGGCATCAAGTCGCTGGCTATCAGCCCAATGGGTCCGCCGGCTGCGGCCGCCAGATCAGCCGCTGCCGAATGGATCCATGTCCCTGCCCCAGCGGCTTGCAAAGAAGATAATCCCTGTGCCCGCAAACTCCCGATCACCCCACTCAACAGATCCCCCATTCCGGCGCTCGCCATTCCTGGATTTCCCCGGTCGCAAAGAAGTAAAGCGCCCTTACTGGAGCAGACCAATGTCCCAGCGCCTTTTAGCACACAGACTGCATCCAATGCTGTTGAGATTGCACGAACCGCCCCGGGGCGGTCACCACTGACGTTATCTGTCGATTTCCCCAGTAGCCTCGCCGCCTCAGCCGGATGCGGAGTCACAATGGACCCCCCGACCGGCTGCCTGTCCAGCGATAGCAGATTGAGTGCGTCTGCATCGAGCAGACTTGGATCGGCTTTATCGAGTATCAAGGCTAACAGTGTGGTACCCCACGAATCCTGCCCCAAACCGGGGCCCACCACTATCGCATCCATTTGATCGAGTAGCCCCGTCAGATCGGCCGGAGCAGATACCGATCGCACCATCAACTCCGGGGCCCCCGCTGCAATCGCAGCCGCGCTGGCGGGATGGCAAGCAATGGTGACCCGACCCGAGCCACAGCGCAACGCCGCCGCACCGGCTAGACCGGCCGCCCCCGCCATTCCAGGGCCACCGCCAACCACCAACAGGTGTCCCGCCCGGCCTTTATGAAAGCTCGCCTCTCTCGCCGGCAGAACAGCTCGAACCCACTGCGAACTCAGGCGAGTCGCAAAATGCGGCTCCGCCCGGACGCTTTCGCCCACACCCAGATCATCGAATAGGATCTCACCAGCACAGTCGGGCCCACGACCGGTAAATAACCCAATCTTAAGGCCGACAAAAGTCGCAGTAACATTCGCCTTGATTACCGAGCCAGCTGCTGCCCCGCTATCCGCCAAGAGGCCAGAAGGAATATCCACAGAAAGGCAAGGCGCAGCGACAGCGTTCATCTTCGTGATTATCTCGGTGAAAGGCGCACGGGGCTCATGATTTAGCCCTATGCCGAGCAAGGCATCGACTAGCACATCAGTATCACCTAGAGCACCGGCATGGTACGGAACAAGCGTTGCACCGGCTTCCCGGGCCTGGACTAGCGCAGTCTGGGCGTCGACACTACGGGGCTCTCCTTGCTGAACCACTTGAACCTCGAGTCCGGCTTTTGCTGCCAAAGCCGCTATCACATACCCATCGCCTCCGTTATTACCGGGGCCGCAAACAATACTGACCCGCCGAGCCTTTGGCCATCTGCCGCGCAAAATCCGGTATGCACAAAGGCCGGCCCGCAGCATTAACGTCCCCGCGGCAGTTCCTGCGCTGAATACTCTTTGTTCTATACGCCGAACCTGGTCGGCGGTGTGAAGTTGGGCAGTCAAGGGGCTCATCGCGATATCATAGCCTGATGAGCACGTTATCGGTTGAAGACCTGAAAGACCTGAAGAGCCAGATTCACCAATGGGCGAGGGAGCTCAATTTCGACGGGTTCGGCGTCTGTGACGGCAATCTGGAACAGGCGGCACCCGCTCTGGTTAGTTGGCTGGCTCGTGGCTGGCACGGCGAAATGGGTTTTATGGCCAGGCATACCGACAAGCGCACCCAGCCGGACCAGCTCGTGCCCGGGATTCATCGTGTCATCAGCGTAAGGCTCAACTATTTTCCAAGCCAGGAAACGGCTCCCATTGACGTTCTGCAAAACCCCACTTTGGGCTACATCGCTCGCTACGCACTCGGACGCGACTATCACCGTCTGATACGGCGAAAGCTACAACAACTGGCCGACCGCATCACAGACACTGTCGGGCCGTTTCGATATCGCGCATTTGCTGACAGTGCTCCGGTAATGGAAAAGCCCCTGGCCCAGACCGCCGGGATCGGTTGGATCGGAAAACATACAAATTTGCTCAACCAACATCAAGGTTCCTGGTTTTTTCTCGGGGAACTGTATACCGACCTACCGTTACCAGTCGACGAACCGGCGAGCAATCACTGTGGCTCATGTACCCAGTGTATCGATGCCTGCCCTACCGGCGCTCTGGATCATCCCTACCAAATAGATGCGCGCCTATGCATTGCTTACCTAACGATAGAGCATAAGAGCGCCATACCAGAACCGCTACGACCATTAATCGGCAATCGAATTTTTGGTTGCGACGACTGTCAATTGGTCTGCCCATATAACCGGGAAGCCCCCACCGGCGCGGTGGATTTTTCTGCCCGCCATAAGCTAGACGCAAGCGCTTTACTTGACTTGTTTCAATGGAGTGAGAGCGACTTTGATTATTACACCCAAGGCAGCCCTATCCGGCGACTGGGCTATGAACGCTGGTTGCGAAACCTGGCTGTGGCGCTTGGAAATGCTCCAGCCGACCAGCACACACTCGAAACGTTACGAAAAAGGCGGATCGGAGCGTCCGAACTGGTAGACGAGCATATCGTCTGGGCGATTGACCAACATGAAGCCCGCCTAAACCCTCAGAGCTGAGTTGATTGGGTAAGAAAAAAATGCTCGCGGTAAAACTTTAATTCTTCTATTGAATCCAGGATATCGTCGAGCGCGCGATGGCCTCCGGTTTTCACAAAAGTGTCGGCAATATCAGGCCGCCAACGGACAGCCAGTTCCTTGATGCTGCTCACGTCGAGATTCCGGTAATGTAAAAAGGCCTCGAGGCGGGGCATGTATCGATAGAGAAACCGGCGATCCTGGCAGATGGTGTTTCCGCATAATGGCGCGCGTCTTTCCAAC
This sequence comes from Gammaproteobacteria bacterium, assembly GCA_014239575.1. Taxonomy (GTDB): domain Bacteria; phylum Pseudomonadota; class Gammaproteobacteria; order Arenicellales; family UBA868; genus UBA868. Next base: position 1,743 of record JAAZYQ010000039.1, on the reverse strand, counting down.
ACGTATTCGGCAAGAAACCCGAGTGTCATCGCCTCAGCATCGCGCACATTGATCTGAGAGTCGTGCACACGATCAGTCAGTCCGGTCCCGGAATGGGTCCGCTGGTTCCAATCGTCCATTCCTGCCAGAACCTCGGCGGGTTGGTGAATAGCGAGTACCGGCCCCTGCCCCAGTAGGTTGAGGTCCGCGTCCGTAACAACAGTCGCGATCTCAATAATCCGATCTGAATCCGGATCAAGCCCGGTCATTTCAAGGTCGATCCAGACCAAATTCGCGGGATCAAGAGCCATAAAAATTTACCTCGGTAATGTCTGCTACCCGCTCACCCGCTAGGCCAGATGCCCTCACAATCAGGCAGCATCCTCGACCGCTTTCATACTGAGCCGAATACGACCCTGTTTATCGACTTCCAGAACTTTCACTTTAACCACATCGCCTTCGGCGAGTTTGTCGCTAACATTGGCTACGCGCTCATCAGATATCTGTGAGATATGGACTAATCCGTCCTTACCCGGAAGAATATTGACAAATGCACCAAAATCCATCAGGCGCACCACCTTGCCCTCATAGATCGTGCCAGCCTCAACATCAGCCGTGATTTGCTCAATGCGTCTGCGCGCCTCTTCTGCAGCCGAAAGATCGGCGGTCGCGATTTTTATCGTACCATCATCTTCTATATCGATCGCGGCACCGGTTGCCTCGGAAATGGCGCGAATCGTTACGCCGCCCTTACCAATGACATCACGGATCTTGTCGGTAGGCACTTTCATGGTAGTGATTCGTGGCGCATATTTAGACATCTCTTCTCGCGGCACGCTGATTGCCTTATCCATTTCGCCAAGGATATGTAAACGGCCGCGTTGCGCCTGGGATAACGCCTGCTCCATGATCTCTGGGGTAATTCCCTCAATCTTGATGTCCATCTGCAAGGCGGTTACGCCTTGCCTGGTGCCGGCGACCTTGAAGTCCATATCTCCCAGATGATCCTCATCACCCAGGATATCAGTCAAGACTGCGAAACGCCCGCCCTGTTTAATTAAACCCATGGCGACGCCCGCTACCGGCGCCTTCAGCTTTACACCCGCATCCATCAAGGACAGGCTGGCACCACATACCGTTGCCATCGAGCTCGAGCCGTTAGATTCGGTGATATCGGACACGATCCGGATTACATAGGGAAAGTCCTCCGGGTCAGGTAATACCGCGAGCAGTGCCCGCTTGGCCAAGCGGCCGTGGCCGATCTCCCGACGTTTGGGGGTTCCCACACGGCCAGTCTCACCCACACAATACGGCGGGAAGTTGTAGTGCAGCATAAACGTATCGCGGCGCTCGCCCTCCAGAGCGTCGATGATTTGCGAGTCTCGGTCCGTACCGAGTGTGCTGGTGACAATTGCCTGGGTCTCGCCCCGAGTAAACAATGCCGACCCATGTGTGCGGGGAAGAAACCCTGTTTCGATTGTTATCGGACGGACCGTTTCACGGTCTCGGCCGTCTATCCGTGGCTGATCACCTAAAATCCGATCGCGAACGGTTGCCTTCTCGAGCGCTTTTACGGCATCTTTAACCGCTTCCGCCTGTGCATCTTCGGGTTCGTCATGGAGCAATGCCTTTGAAACTTTAGTTCGTACCAAGGCCATAGCTTCCTGGCGATCAACTTTGTCCGCTATCTGATACGCCCGCTCAACATCTTCCTTTGCGAGCTTGCCGACTTGTTCGGTCAGGCTTTCATCCTTTACTGGCGCC
>JAAZYQ010000038.1 GCA_014239575.1 Gammaproteobacteria bacterium | reverse complement strand
AGGCTGATATTGTCGTTGGCAAGACAACCCGGGAACTCTTTGCGGATGCCCTGCAGTTGCAATAGTGGGGGTGTGGTCACTACGGTTTTCTCTTTTTGTCCAATAGTATCGACTGAGACTCAGTAGGGAATCTTATCTTCTTTTTCGATCCATTCACGCATTAACTGGGCTGCTTTGTCACTGGGCTGTTGTATCAGTGGTAGCTGCCGCTGGTCTACGGGAAGAGAGATCTCCTGGTACAACGCTGCATCGTCAAAGCCGATCCGGGCTGCATCATCCCGAGTGCTGGCGTAATAGATAGTGTCAATACGCGCCCACCAGATGGCAGCAAGGCACATCGGGCAGGGCTCACAGGTGGTGTAGATCGCTGATCCGGCAAGCGAGAAGGTGCTGCGTTGGTGACAGGCATTGCGGATCGCGCTGATCTCCGCGTGGGCGGTTGGATCGTTGCCCGAGGTCACCTGGTTCCAGCCGCGCCCGATGACAATATTTTGGTGCACGATGATGGCACCAAATGGCCCACCGGCCCCGGCGCGCATATGCCGAGCGGCAAGTTTGACCGCAAGCTCCATGAAATTGCTATGGCTGGCTGGGTCGGGTTTAGTCATGACGCGGCCCTTTGAGTCTCAACCTGCTGCAGCGTGATGCTTGATTCCCCGGTGTCGACGCGACAGGCTTTTAGAATTTCAGGCAGTACGCCCAAGGCGATCACGCCCGGTTCTTTTCCAGATGGGGCGCCCGCTCCGATGGGGCTGGTGAGGCGCGCGATTTGCATATCGGTCAGGCCATCTTTTTTAAGAGCCTTGCGAAAACGCCGGGCCTTGGCCTGGCTCCCGATCAGCCCGGTGTAGCGCAGCGCAGTGTGTGTGAGCAGGATGCGGCACAAGTCGTAATCCAGGGCGTGGTTGTGGGTCATGACCAGCGCTGCATCATGATGCCTCAGGTCCTGCGCGATCGGTAGCAGGTCATGCGGTGTGTGAACATCGATGTTGGGCGAGGCAGGTACCTGCGCGCACTGATCCTTACGGCTGTCAAAGACCGATAGCCGAAGTGGCAGTTGACTGGCTATCGTGCACAAGGCGCGGCCCACGTGGCCCGCACCAAACAGCGCCAGCGCGGGTCGGTCATCGGCAAGCGACAAAATATACACAGCGTCAGCGCTGACCGTTGATGGCTTGTCGTGATCGATCACCGATGGCGGTATATCGGTGTGTGTCTTGTCAAAGAGCACGCTTGCCCGGTTGTTGGCGCGTTGTGCGGCCCGCGCCTTTTGCAGCCAAAGGCTGGCGCTGGCATCGATCGGTTGCAGCATGATTTCCAGAGCGCCACCGCAGCACTGGCGCATGTCTGGTCCAAGTACGCAATGCACAATCGATCGTGTCCAGTCGCCGTTGCCCGCCAGCATTGCCTGACCCGCCTCTATGATGGTACGTTCAAGCTCGCCGCCGCCGACACTGCCCAGGGATTGCGCCTCGCCGATCAGAATCCAGCTTCCGCTTTCGCGTGGAGTAGAGCCGCGTTCACCGCAGATAATCGCCAGTACCGCCGGTCTCGCTTTTGCCACGCTATCGAGCGCGGCATTGATCCAATCGCACGGGCCCGGCGCACCCCGGATCATGCTTGTTCTCCAGTGTCCGTTGTCGAAGTCTGCTTGCGTTCGGCCTGTATCGCAAAGAGCAGTGCCTCAGCCGTTGCCGGTGTATCCAGTGCCGGCACAGTGCTATAGCCATTAATACTTGAGAGCGCATCAGATAGTGCCTGGTGAACCGAGATCGCCAGCATCAACGGCGGTTCACCGACCGCTTTGGAGCGATGAATGGTTGCCTGGGTATTTTCACCACGAGACCACAATCGGATATCCATCCGCCCCGGCCGGTCCGAGCAGGTGGGAATCTTATAGGTCGATGGTGCGTGAGTTTTCAGGTGGCCGGCGTCATCCCACCACAACTCTTCGTTGGTCAGCCAGCCCATGCCCTGAATAAAACCGCCTTCCACCTGGCCTAAGTCGATGGCTGGGTTCAGCGAGCGACCGGCATCGTGCAGGATATCGACTGCTGTTACCCGGCTCTCGCCGGTCAGGCTATCGACAGCGACTTCGCTGACGGCGGCACCGTAGGCGAAATAATAAAAGGGACGGCCCTTGGCGGTTTTGCGGTTGTAGTGAATCTTAGGCGTACGGTAAAAGCCGGTGGCTGACAGTTGGACCCGTGCCAGGTAGGCAAGCTCCACCAGCTCGGCAAAAGACAGCGTGGTATCGCCGGCGTGCACGCTCGAGTTGCGAAAGTGTACCTGGCTCTCGTCAACTGCAAAGCGTTGTGCGGCAAAAGCACTGAGGCGGCGTTTCAGAGTACGTGCAGCATTCAATGCCGCCATCGCATTGAGGTCTGCGCCGGATGAGGCTGCAGTCGCAGATGTATTGGGTACCTTAGCCGTACTGGTCGCGGTTATCTTGACCTGCTCTAAGGGGACAGCCAGTGCCTTGGCCACTACCTGTGCGACCTTGATAAAGAGCCCCTGTCCCATCTCAGTGCCGCCGTGGTTTAGATGAATACTGCCGTCGCGATAGATGTGCAGCAGAGCACCTGCCTGGTTGAACCAGGTGGCGGTAAAGGAGATGCCGAATTTAACTGGAGTCAATGCCAGGCCGCGCAGCACCTGCGGGTCGTTTGCGTTGGCAGCACGGATCGCTTCACGGCGCTGCCAGTAATGGCTGGAGGCCTCAAGGTCGGTAACCAGCTCATCGAGAATAAAGTCCTCAACCGGCATGTGGTAGGGGGTCAGGCTGCGCTCTTTTGCGCCGTAAAAATTGCGCTTGCGCACAGTCAGTGGATCCTGGCCGGTGGCCCTTGCCACGGCCTCGATCATGCGTTCGCCGGCGAGCATGCCCTGGGGCCCGCCAAAGCCGCGAAAGGCGGTATTGGATACGGTGTTGGTAAAGCAGCGCTGCGAGCGGATGCGTACCGTTGGAAAAAAATAGGCGTTATCCACGTGAAACATGGCGCGATCGTTTATCGGGTCCGACAGATCGAGAGCGCAGCCACAGCGCGAGGCCAACGTGGTATCCACGGCCAGGATGCGGCCATCGGCATCGTGGCCGACTTTCCAGTCGATGCGAAAGTCGTGGCGCTTGCCGGTCATGCGCATATCATCATCGCGGTCCAGTCGGCATTTGACTGGGCAGGCATTGCGTTGCGCTGCCACGGCAGCGAGCGCCGCCCACTGGCAGGCCTGACTCTCCTTGCCGCCAAATGCACCGCCCATGCGCCGGACCTCGACCGTGATGGCGTTGGCCGGTTTGCCCAGTACCTTGGCCAGGTGTTGCTGGATTTCGCTGGGGTGCTGGGTTGAGCAGTGCACCAGCATGTCGCCGTCTTCCTGGGGGATAGCCAGTGATACCTGACCTTCAAGATAAAAGTGATCCTGCCCACCGCAATACAGTGTGCCAGTGGCAGTGCACGGCGCTGAGCGCATGGCGTTTTCCCAGTCACCGCGCTGCATGAGTTGCTCGTCGCTGATGAAGCGTTGGTGGTGGAGCGCGTCATCAACTGTCAGGATGGGTTTTTCTGAGGCGATACGTACCTTGCCCAGTACAGCGGCGGCCCGCGCCGCGCGGTGACTGGTCGCTACTACGGCAAAAACCGGTTCGCCGTCAAAGCGCACATCAGTGTCGGCCAAAACAGGTTCGTCGCCCCGGCCGGACGGGCTGACATCATTATGCCCCGGGATATCGTTAGCACAAAAAACATCGATGACCCCGGGGGCGTTGCGCACAGCGCTAAGATCCATGGATTCGATGTGCCCGCAGACGGCTCTGGCGCTACCCACGGCAAGATGCAAGGTGTTTTGTGGTACCGGAATGTCATCGATATAGAGCGCTTCGCCGGTCGCGTGCTTCAGCGCGCTGTCATGAGCCAGGGCGGCACCTGGGCCTTGGGCTAAAGTTTCAGCCATGGGCAGACAAAACTGGCGCCGCGTTTGCCGGGTAAAGCAGGTCGGGCGCCTTGTTGCTGATGGTACCGAGGTAACGCTCCAGCAGGCCACGCGCTGCGTGCATCCGGTAGTCCGCGCTGGCACGTGCGTCAGTGATAGGGGAAAAGTCCTGTGCCAGCGCCTTTGCGCCAGAATCAAGCGCTGAGCCGTCTGCGCTTTTTCCGACAAGTGCACTTTCGCACTGGTGCGCTCGTTGCACGGTGCCGGCCATTCCACCGAAGGCAATCCGTGCGCTGGTGATGATGCCGTTATCGAGTTGCAGGTTAAACGCGCCGCATACGGCACTGATATCCTGATCGAAACGTTTGGACACTTTCCAGCAGTGAAAATATTTATGGCCCTGTGTCGGCACACCGATCATACGGATGATTTCTCCCGCTGCCCGGTCCTGATGACCATAGTCGATGAAGAAATCTTCCAACGCCAGGGTGCGTTCGCCGTTTGGGCCCACCAGGTGCAAGGTCGCATCCAGCGCGATCAGGGCCGGGGCAAGATCACCGATGGGTGAGCCGTTGGCAATGTTGCCGCCAAGGGTGGCCTGAGCGCGGACCTGGCGTGAGCCAAAACGATGCAGCAAGGTTCCAAGGTCTGGTGCGAGATCTTGCAGGGTTTCCAGGCTCTGCGCCAGGGTTAGCGCGGCGCCTATTTGCACTTCCTGGTCGTTTCGATGAATTTGTTTCAACTCGGCAACCTGACCCAGGTAAATCATGCTGTCAAAACGCCGGTGTTGCTTGGTGATCCAAAGACCGACGTCGGTAGCGCCGGCAATCAGTTGTGCCTCGGGCAGGGCTTGCATCAGTTCAGTCAGGTCTGCAAGGCTGGTCGGCGCGGCAAAAATATTGGCTGCGTTGTTTGTTTGCAGATAGGTATCATCGCTCGCCCACTTGTTCAGTGTTTGAATTCCCAGCGCCTGCAGTGATCGGCAATGATCGGGAATGGGCTGCACAAGGGCTTGTTCTGCAGCGGTAATGATCGGACCGTATCCGGTGCATCGACACAGGTTGCCGGCAAGCGCGTCATTTATAGTTTCGCGACCAACCGTGAAATCATTGGAATCACAAGCGTAATGCAGCGCGGCCAAACTCATCACGAACCCCGGGGTGCAAAAGCCACATTGAGAGCCATGGGCATTGGCCATCTCGAGCTGAACCGGGTGAGGTTGTGGATCAGCTAAGTGCTCGACGGTAAGTACCTGGGTGCTATCGACTGTACCGAGCGGAATAATGCAGGCGTTAACCGGCTGGTAATGCAATTGGTTATTTTCCGTGCGACCCAGCAATACCGTGCAGGCGCCGCAGTCTCCTTCGGCGCAGCCTTCTTTGGTACCGGTCAGACCCTGGTTGAGGCGCAGGAAATCCAGCAGCGTTTGCTGCCCATCGAAGGCATCCAGTGCTATTTCCTGGTCGCCAAGCAGGCAGCGGAATGCAGATCGTGCAGTTGTCATAGGCCGTTTGGGCGGGTCCGTCAGCTGCCGCGGTAGGTGCTGTAGCCGTAAGGGGAAACCAGTAGCGGCACATGGTAGTTGGCCTGCGCTTGAGCAATGCCAAAGCGGATGACGACCGTATCCAGAAAAGCCGGATCGGCCAGTTCAATACCAAGATTGCGGAAATATCCCCCAGCGTCAAAATGGAATTCGTAGATCGCGCAGTTAAAGGCTGTACCTTCCAGCACGGGCCCATCGTTGCGCCCATCGGCGTTGGTACACCCCCGACAAATCTCGGTGAGTGAATCGTCAATACGATAAAGTATCCAGTGCATGCCGGCGGCAGGTTGGCCGGTGGCCGTATCCAGAACATGGGTGGTGAGTTTGCCCATGGGCTCCTCCTTCGGTGGCGGTTGGGGCGAAGAATAGCGGCTCAGGACCCCCGCCGTGTGTGCCGTGTGGCACGATGCAGTGTCACATAGGGGGTCGCTATCGTCAGTATCAGCTTGCCTTAAACACTTTCAAACTAAATTTGATAATAACGTGAAATCTTCTTCAAAGTCTCAGTTAATATTCCGACCATTACAGATGTTGAGCACCAGATGATCCACCAGAGCACCGCATGAACGGGCAGCCCACTTATCCACGCGATCTGATCGGTTACGGCCGCACCCCGCCCCAGGCTGATTGGCCGGGTGGCGCGCAGATTGCGTTGCAGTTCGTGGTCAACTATGAAGAAGGCGCCGAGAACTGCGTGCTGCATGGGGACGAGGCTTCCGAGACTTTTCTTTCAGAGATCGTTGGTGCATCACCGTGGCCCGGCCAAAGGCACCCCAGCATGGAATCCATTTATGAATATGGGTCGCGGGTTGGGGTATGGCGTCTTTTTGATCTGTTCGCCCGCTACGAGATTCCTATTACCGTATTTGGTGTGGCTATGGCTCTTGAGCGTAACCCGGCGGTCGCTGAAGCCGCTATGGCGGCGGGTTACGAGATCTGCTCACATGGTTACCGCTGGATAGATTACCGCAATGTACCCGAGGACATTGAGCGCGAGCATCTGCATTTGGCCATCAAGATCATCAGTGAGTTAACCGGTGAGCGCCCGCTTGGCTGGTATACCGGGCGCACCAGCGAAAGGACGCGCGCGTTGGTCGCGGCCGAAGGCGGGTTTCTTTATGACGCAGACGATTACAACGATGACCTGCCGTTTTGGACCCGCGTCGATGACCAGGCTCACCTGGTTGTGCCGTATACGCTGGACAACAACGATATGCGTTTCGCCAGTCCCCAGGGCTTTAACAGTGGTGAGCAGTTCTATGTTTATCTGCAAGATGCCTTCGATACACTGTATGCAGAAGGACAGACCACCGCACGGATGATGTCCGTGGGATTGCACTGTCGTCTTATCGGCCGGCCGGGCAGGCTCGCAGCACTTGCCCGGTTTATCGAGTACACCAGACGTTTTGACAAGGTGTGGTATTGCCGGCGCATTGATGTCGCCCGTCACTGGCGGGCAAAGTTTCCCGCAGATATTCAATGACAGTCGTTCCCAGCCAGATGGAACGGGACGCCTTTGTTGCCCGATTTGGCGGCGTCTATGAGCAGTCGCCGTGGATCGCAGAGCAGGTTTTTGATACCGGAATCACGCGGTTGGCCGATAGCGCACTGGGCTTGTCACAAGCGATGGTCGATATCGTCGAGCAGTCGGGCCGCGAGCCGCAACTCGCACTACTTTGTGCTCACCCGGACCTTGCCGGGCGCCTGGCGGTGTCTGGCGAATTAACCAAGGCCTCGTTGGCAGAGCAGTCCGCTGCCGGTCTGGATCAGTGCACAACCGAGCAGTACGGTGCGTTCACGGATTTGAACGAGCGTTACACCCGCAAGTTTGGCTTTCCCTTTATCCTTGCCGTGCGGGGCTATCACCGCGATGAAATACTCGAGTGTTTCCAAAGACGGGTTGACAACGATGTGGATATGGAATTTGATGAAGCCCTGGGGCAGGTGCATCGGATAGCGCGGCTTCGACTGGAGGCACTTTTCACCGAAACGGATTTATCCTAAACATGAGTCAAGCAACCGATATTCCTGAATTTGCCCGCCACCTGGTAAACCTGGCATCACCACGGCTCGGCGGTGAGGCTCTTGAGACCAGTGATGATTTTTTTGCGCCCAAAGAGCGGTTACTGCAAGACAGCGAACCGGTCTTTATGGCTGATAAGTTTGACGATCACGGTAAATGGATGGACGGCTGGGAAAGCCGACGCCGACGTGGCGGCGGCCATGATCATGTAGTAGTACGCCTTGGGACTCGCGGGATTGTACGTGGCGTAGATATCGATACCCGGTATTTCACCGGCAACTATCCACCGCAGGCTTCGCTTCAGGCCGCTGACAGTGACCATGACACGCCGGTCGATGAGCTTAACTGGCGTGAACTGCATGGCCGCATCGACCTCGGCCCTAACAGCCATCACTACTGCGCGATAGCCGATGCCCAGCCGGTTAGCCATCTGCGCCTGAATATTTTTCCCGACGGTGGGGTTGCGAGGCTGCGGGTTTATGGCGAGCCATTGGCGGCGGGTTTAGGCGCTGATCCGGGTGAAGTACTGGAACTCTCGGCGGTTGCCAACGGTGGGCGCATTGCCGGCTTTAACGATGCACACTACGGCGATCCCTGGGTCATTTTGATCCCGGGGCGGGGTATCAACATGGGCGATGGCTGGGAAACGCGCCGCCGGCGAGAGCCCGGCCATGACTGGATTCTGGTGCGCCTCGGCGCGGCTGGTGTGATCGAGCGGGTGGAAGTAGACACGGCGCATTTCAAGGGCAATTATCCAGATCAATGCTCTATTCAGGGAGCCTTAATCGATGGGCTTGATGATGCAGCCCTTGGTGTCGCAGCTGAAAACTGGCCGGAACTGATGCCGCCACAGAAACTCGAGATGGACCGCCAGCATTTCTTTGATCAAAGTGCACTGCAAGATATCGGTGCGGTTAACTGCGTGCGGTTGAATATCTTTCCCGATGGCGGCATCAGTCGCTTTCGGGTGCATGGCCGTTTGCAACGCTAAATAAGCGCCGTGGAATCCATCGTACCCCAGCCATTGACCGCGCAACGCTTTGCGCCCTTTGGCGATGTAATCGAGGCGCGTCAAAGCAGTGCGCTAATGATCAACCAGGGTACCTCGACCCGGTTTCATGATCTTGCCACCGTGGATGTCGGCGCCGAGGGCGGCCGTGCTCTGGTGAATATCTTCCGTGCGACGCCATATCCACCACCGTTGGTCATTCGCATGATGGAAAAGCATCCCCTGGGCTCGCAGCTCTTTATGCCGCTGCAGGGGCAAACCTATCTGGTGGCGGTTGCGCCATCATCGGATCAGGTGACCTCGGCGGATATATCGGTTTTTATTGCCCAGGAGCATCAGGGGGTGAATTTTTACCCCGGCACCTGGCACCATCCGTTGTTGGTATTGTCTGGTGAGCAGGATTTTCTGGTGATTGACCGAGGTGGCGCGGGCGAGAATTTGATCGAGTCCGATCTGAATATCCCCCTTGCGGTTACACTGGATTGATTACAGGATGATGGCATCCTGGCCTGAAGTGTCAGCGATCTTAGCCGGATACAATGAGCCAGGGGTTACCTGGAGGAGGCCGATATGAAAGGGTTACGTACCATGCTGGTGGCCAGCGCCTTGCTGGCTGTGTCGATACCCGCGGCGGCGCTGTTGCCAGGGGAGGCTGATGACGGCAAACCGTTACACGCCAACTTCTGCACCGCTTGTCATGTCAGCATGTTTGGCGGCGATGGCAACAGCGTATATACCCGTGATGCCCGCCGGGTACAAAGCATTGAGGGGTTGATGGGCCAGGTTGCGTTTTGTAATCAGCAGACCAATGCCGGCCTGAATGAGTACGAAGTTGATGACATCATCGCTTACCTTAACGAGACCTTCTACCGTTTCGAGACCGACTAGCGGGCTCCCGTCTGAGGCTTTCTTAATCGCCTGAGACTCTCAGGGTCGCAGGATCACCTTGGGCGCCGCACACTTGCCGGCGTGCCGTTCCTGGAACGCAGCTGGGCCATCGTCCAGTGAGCGCTGGTCGATCCGGTCGAGCGAGCCATATGCACCCGAATACAGCTTGGCCAAAGTTGCGCGAAGATCAACCGGGTGTAGGTATAGGTTCCGATCAGTGTCATTTCCTGCAGCGTGAGGCGACGGATATCCAGGCCCTCTTCGCTATCGGTTGCTGATCATCAACTGTCTTAGGTCTATTCAACCCACATCACGATTCCGTTATCGTCTTAGCTGTATCTCGTAGTTGATCTGCTGAAAGCCGTTTGTTGGTGCGCCTTTATCTGTGGCCTATGCGCTTCGGTACAGTTTGGTCATCACAAATTCCCGGTGGCCCAGTGCTTCAGCCGCAGTCAGGCGACCGTTGCAGGTTCGAATGACCATATCAATCAGAGCGTCGCCGGCCTGGTCGAGGTTCATTTCCCGGCGCAGCAGGCCCGAGACATCCAGATCCACGTGCTCGCCCATGGTGCGAACCGTACGCGGATTAGCCGTGACCTTAATAACCGGTTCGATGGGGTTGCCGATAATATTGCCTTGTCCTGTGGGGAAAATATGCACCGCAAATCCGCCTGCCGCCTGCAGGGTTACGCACTCCGCTGCCGCCGAGGAGGTATCCATGAAGTACAGACCAGGCCCTTTTTCGGGCGTTTCGGCAGGGGTCAGCACGTCGATGTAACGGGCCTTCTTGCCGATTTTCATCAGATTGCCCATCGCTTTTTCTTCAATGGTCGTCAGGCCGCCCTCGATATTGCCTTTGGTGGGCTGGCTATCGGAAAGGTCACTGGTTTTGTTCGGTTCGATGACCTCATCCATGTAGGCCTGCCAGGTGGCAAACCACTTGTCACCAATCTCCTTGGTAGCGGCCCGCTCCCGGCAGAGGTGTTCTGCGCCGGTAATCTCGGAGGTCTCGCCAAAACAGTTGGTCACACCCATTGCATCGGTCTTGTCGATAAAGTTGCCAACCGTGGGGTTGGCGCCCATCCCTGAGGTGGTATCTGACTCGCCACACTTGTGCGATACCCAAAGATCGGAAATGGGGCATTTTTCACGACTCAGCTCAGATGCTGTTTGCAGAAAGTCTTTGGCCACTCGGCTTGCTGTCGCAATGGTGTCGATATCTCCGTGCTGTTCAATGGCGAAGCCCTGGACAGGCTTGCCAGTCTGGGCAATGCCGTCTACCACGCGAGCAGTCCACGCCGGCTCAATACCGATGACCACGACGGCAGCCACGTTCGGGTTGGCGCCGGTGCCGATCAAGGTGCGAAAGTGCAACTCCAGATCTTCACCAAACTGTAATCGACCATAGTGATGCGGCAGTGCCAGGGTGCCCTTGATGTTATTGGCGACCGCTTCGCAGGCCGCGTTGGAAAGATCATCCAGTGGCAGGATCACCACGTGGTTGCGTATGCCCACCCGGCCGTTTTCCCGACGGTAACCCAAAAATTGTAGATCACTCATGACTTACCACTTACTGGTTTTAAGGTTGTGGACATGCACATGATTCCCTTGGGGGATATCGGCAACCGTGCGCCCTATATCTTCTCCGTACTTGATAACAGAGTCGCCGTCTTTAAGGTCTTTCAGAGCAAACTTGTGGCCCAGTGGTATGGCTTCATTGACTGCCATTGTCAGCGTCTGGTCACTGTCCATGACCCAGCCCTCAAGGCTTTGGCCAGCGGTGATGCCCTCAACAACAACCACCCCAACGGCGTCGCCTGCATCGTGGACAAGAAAATCGGGTGGCGAATTGCTCACAGTAGTCTCCTAGTCATTTATTGTTATTTAATAAGTCTTATATAAGACTAATATTTGTGTTATAACCTAATTTATTCAGTGTGTCAAAACCCCTGGAAAACGACTATCAACAGAAATCGGCCCCGCGGTGAACTCAATTGGAGGCAAGGCCTGGATCCATAAACCCTAGGTTAGACATAGTTTGGAAAAAAGACCCTTATACGAGCAGATAAAAGAGGTGCTGCTTGGCCGATTGGCCAGCGATCATTGGCGCCCCGGCGAGTTGTTGCCCAGTGAGCTAAAACTGGCCGAGGAATTTGGCGTGAGCCAAGGCACTATCAGAAGGGCGTTGGATGACCTGGTGTTACAGGGGTTGTTGGTCCGCCACCAGGGTCGCGGTACAGCGGTTACAGAGCACACCCCATTTGGGTTTTTTCACCTCTTTCGCGGTGACGGGGTGCGTGAATTACCCCAGAGCAAGACCTTGAGGATTTCGAGCAATCAGGCGAGTCGGACCGAGCGTGATTCCCTGGAACTTGCCTCCGGCAAGCAGGTGACCCGTATCCTGAGGGTACGTTACCTCAACCTGGAGCCCAAGATATGGGAGACCATATGCGTGTCCAGCGATCTTTTTCCGGGATTGGCAAAGATGTCAGCGCGCGATCTACCGAATACGGTGTACCGTTTTTACGAACAGGAGTTCGGGGTTCCCATTGTTGGTAAGCGTGAGCGGCTGCGTGCTGCCACTGCGGCTCAAAGCGAGGCACGCTACCTGCATGTCGAGGTGGGTACGCCGCTTCTGGAGATTGAGTGCGTCGCCTACAGTCACCGTGCTCAGCCGATTGAGTGGCGTATCAGCCGCTGCCTGACCGACGAGCACTATTACTGCAATCCACCTGAATCGGCGTAAGTTATAGTCGCTGGTCGTGGCAATGGACTTCGATTACATCATCGTAGGGGCAGGTTCGGCCGGTTGCGTGCTGGCAAATCGTCTGTCGGCCAGCGGCCGTCACCAGGTATTGCTGCTCGAGGCGGGCCCCAAAGACCGTTACCCGTGGCTGCATATCCCGATCGGTTATGCCAAGACGATGTTTCATCCACGCTACAACTGGTGCTATGACACCGAGCCCGACCCGGGTGTGAACGGCCGTTCGATTTACTGGCCACGCGGCAAAGTACTGGGTGGTTCCAGTGCGATCAACGGGCTGATCTACGTGCGCGGCCAGCGTCAGGATTACGATCACTGGGCCGCCCTTGGCAACGCCGGCTGGTCTTGGGACGAGGTGTTGCCATATTTCATCCGCTCCGAGCGTAATCAACGCGGCGCTGATGACTTTCATGGCGATCGTGGGCCGCAAGGGGTGTCTGATGTGGATCGCCCCAATACGTTGGCCCGGGCTTTTATTGCCGGCTGCGTTGAGGCGGGTTACCCGGCCAACAATGACTTCAACGGTGCATCTCAAGAAGGCGCGGGCCCCTACCAACTGATCACCTGGAAGGGCAGACGTTGCAGCACCGCAACAGGGTATCTCAAGCCCGCCCGCAAACGACACAACCTGACGGTTGAAACCAATGCCCATGTTTGCCGGATCGATTTCTCTGGTACCCGGGCCGAAACCGTGGTCTACCGTCAGCACGGTCAAGAAAAGCGCGCCCTGGCTCGACGTGAGATTATTCTGAGTGCCGGTGCTTTGCAATCGCCACAGTTGTTGCAACTTTCAGGCGTTGGTGATGCTGGGTTGCTCAAGGCGCATGGTGTCGAGGTGCTGTGTCATCGTCCTGGCGTAGGACAGAATCTGCAGGATCATCTGCAGGTACGGGTGATTCACCGCTGCAATCAGCCACTGACCACCAACGACGATATGCGCAGCTGGTGGCGCCAGTTGCGAATGGGCCTGCAGTATGTGTTTCAGCGTAGTGGGCCAATGGCGGTCGGCATCAATCAGGCCGGCGCCTTCCTCAAGACCCGCTCTGAACTTGATCGGCCCGATATCCAGTTTCACTTCGCAGCCCTGTCGGCTGATCTGCCGGGCGCCCCGCTGCACGATTTTTCGGGATTTACATCCTCGGTCTGCCAGTTGCGCCCCAGCAGCCGCGGGCACCTTGAGATTAGCAGTGCCGATCCCTTTGCCAAGCCTGCGATGCATCCGGGCTATCTTTCCACCGAGCAAGACCAGCAGGCAATCGTGGCCGCTTTGCGGGTAGCCAGGCGCATCGCCGCCCAGCCGGCATTGGCTCACTATATTGTGGATGAGTACAAGCCTGGTCTGTCGTTGGAGCGTGATGATGAGCTACTGGAATTTGCCCGCGATACCGGGGTTACGATCTTTCATCCTTCCGGTACCTGCCGGATGGGCGCTGATGATGATGCGGTGGTGGATTGTACGCTTAAGGTACGTGGTGTGGCCGCTTTGCGGGTGGTGGATTGCTCAATCATGCCGACGTTGGTGTCGGGTAACACCCACGCACCAGCGGTCATGATTGCTGAGAAGGCCTCTGATCTGATCCTGGCCGACGCGGGTGATTAAGGCCCAGGGCTAATCCTGGGGTTGTGCAAAAAGCACCGCTGAAGCGACGGCGCGGTGCCAGGTATTGAGTAGTGTTTGGCGTTGTGGCTCATTCATTTGTGGTGTGAAGGTGCGTTCACCGTGCCAGACGTCGCTAAGCTCATCCAGTGAACTGAAAACTCCAGATTGCAGCCCAGCCAATCGAGCCGCCCCCAGCGCTGTGGTTTCCAGTAAAACAGGGCGCTCGACCAGTGTATCGCTGATATCGGCGAGGAACTGCGCCAGCCAGTCATTACGTGCCATGCCGCCATCGATGCGTAGTCGTGCGGGAGATTGGCCGCTATCCTCGGCCATGGCCCCAAGCAGTTCGGCGCTCTGGTAGCAGACCGCTTCGAGCGTAGCGCGCGCAATGTGGGCTGGAGTGGTGGCACGGGTCATACCCAGTAGCGTGCCCCGGGCGTAGGGATTCCAGTGCGGCGCACCCAGTCCGGTAAACGCCGGTACCAGATAAACCCCTTCGTTGGTCTCCAGTCCCGCTGCCAGAGTTGCCGTTTCGCCTGCAGAGTCGACCAGCCCCAGATCATCGCGCAGCCACTGCACACTGGCGCCCGCCATAAAAATAGATCCTTCCAGTGCGTAGGTAGCAACCCCCTCGAGTCGGTAGGCAACGGTGGTCAACAGACGGTGACGCGAAGCCAATGCCTGGCTGCCGGTATTCAGTATCGCAAAGCAGCCCGTGCCATAGGTGCTTTTCAGCATGCCTGGAGTGAGACAGGCCTGGCCAACCAGGGCGGCCTGCTGGTCACCCACCAGCGCGCCGACAGGAATAGAGTGACCCAGCACGCCGATGTCGGTAGTGCCGAAATCGGCTGCACTGTCCTTCACTTGCGGCAGTAGGGATGCGGGTATATTGAACAGGGTCAGCAGCGTTTCGTCCCAGTCCTGTTGGTGGATGTTAAAAAGCGAAGTGCGCGAGGCATTGGTTGCATCGGTCGCATGGACCTTGCCATCGGTCAGGCGCCATAACAAAAAGGTATCCACCGTGCCAAAGGCCAGATCGCCTTTTTCGGCGCTCTGGCGGGCACCTTCCACGTGATCGAGAATCCAGGCGATCTTGGTGGCGCAGAAATACGGATCCAGCAACAAACCAGTGCGGGCGCTGACTTCAACTTCATGACCATCCTCGCGCAGCCGCTGGCAGGTATCTGCGGTGCGCCGGTCCTGCCAGACAATGGCGTTGTATATCGGTTCACCGCTGGCGCGATCCCACACCACGGTAGTCTCGCGCTGGTTGGTGATACCTATACTGGCGAGGGTTCCTTGTGTCTGGGAAAGCACCGCCTGGGTGACAGCAAGCGTAGATGACCAGATATCTTGGGGATCGTGCTCCACCCAGCCATCGCGAGGGTAGTGCTGGGCAAATTCCTGTTGTGCCACATGAAGGGCATTGCCTGCACTATCAAACAGGATCGCCCGGGAGCTGGTTGTGCCCTGGTCGATAGCGAGTAAAAGAGGAGCTCGGGTCATTTAAGTATTGGATCGCCTGCTATGGCAGTTTCCTTGACTAGTGCAGATCGCCTATCCTACCGAACCCGGCAGTCTCGAACTACCTTCACTCGGTAACGCTCTCGTGTGCCTGGCCCACAATTAACCCTAATAGTATGAGTTTGCGCGCTACCCACAAATCACAACTCCACGATGGTGAGTTCGATGTGCTGGTGATTGGTGCAGGCATCAACGGTGCGGCGTCGGCCTCGGCGTTGGCTCATCGTGGTTTGCGCACCGCGCTGGTCGACGCACGCGACTTTGCTGGCTATACCAGCCAGAACTCTTCCAATCTTATCTGGGGCGGCATCAAGTATCTCGAGACTTTTGAGTTTGCTTTGGTGCGACGTCTTTGTTCCAGCCGTAATGTGCTGATGCGCGCTTATCCGACGACAGTGCGGGAAATCCGCTTCCTGGCGGCTATCTCACGTACGGCGCCACGCTCGCGCCTGGCAGTCTGGTTAGGGGCCTGGCTTTATTGGTTTCTGGGAAGTTGCAAGACACGGATCCCGCGCCTCTTATCGCGCGATGCACTCAAACGCGCCGAACCCGTTGTCGACGCCAAAGTGACTCAGGGCGCGGTAGAGTACTCTGATGCGTTTCTAGTCGATGGCGATGCCCGTTTTGTTTGCTCGCTGGTGCGCCGTGCGGCGGACGCGGGTTGTGTCACGGTCAATTACCTTAACGTCGTCAATGCTGAGCGCAGTGGGGAATATTGGCGAGTAGATCTCCTCGACAGTATGAATGGTGGGAAGATCAGCGCCCGAGCGCGGGTGATCGTCAATGCGGCTGGCCCTTTTGCGGATCCGGTTGCCGGACTCACTGACGTTGCGACGGGTTGGCGTCATGTGCTTTCAAAGGGTATTCATCTGATCACCGATCGCTTATCGGCACCGTTGCGGGTGTTGGCCTTTTATGCCGATGATGGCCGACCCTTTTTTGTGATTCCACTGGGCAATCGTGCCAGCATTGGTACGACCGATACTCCGGTCGAGACACCGACCACAACCGTTGACGAGGCTGACCGGGATTTTGTATTGAGCAACATCAATGCGCGTCTGGATCTAAAGAGCCCACTCAGCCGCAGCGACGTAATAGATGAACGCTGTGGTGTCAGGCCACTGGCAGTAGACCGGCGGGAAAAAGGCGATGCCGGAGGCGGTTTTCTTTCGCTGTCACGTAAGCACGTGATCGAAACACATGCCGAGCGGGCGTGCGTTAGCATATACGGTGGCAAACTGACGGATTGTCTCGATGTGGGGAACGAGGTCTGCGATGCCGTGTTGTCTTTGGACATGGTGGATCCAGGCGGCACGCGCCGTTGGTATGGTGAGAGTGGTGCCCGTATCCGTAAAGCTTTTTTGGCAAAAGCGCGACTCTTAAAAGATGCGAGTACTGTTTCTGGCGAAGTCCCGTTCGAACGGCTGTGGCGCTGCTACGACTCACGAGCGCTTAAACTCGTGGAAAGGTTTGAGCTTGAACCAGATACCCGCAAAGTGATTCTGGCTGCCGATGGCATCACTTCAGGGGAGCTTGAGCTGGTACACGATACCGAGATGGTCGTGAGGCTTGAAGACTTTCTACGGCGGCGTACGCTATTGACGCAGACCCACAGCAAAGATGAGCTTGCCGGCCCGGCGATGATGCAGGTATGCGAGATACTGTTTGGTGTCGAGGCTTCAGTACGTTACCAAGAGTACTTCGGTGCAACATTTAATGAGAGGACATAACATGGTTGGCGCTATACATTCGTTACAGCAGGTAAGCTTGCCGATACTCGATACGACTGATCTTTTCCCAGTTCACCGGATCTACTGTGTTGGACGCAACTACGCGGCACATGCGGTGGAAATGGGTCACGACCCGGACCGCGAGGCACCTTTCTTTTTTCAGAAAAACCCGGACAATCTTGTGAGTGATGGGAGTGGATTTCCTTATCCCGCACTCAGCCATGACGTACAGCACGAGATCGAACTGGTAGTGGCTTTGCAATCCGGCGGTTTCGAGATTGCAACTGACGCGGCGCTGAACCATGTTTTTGGCTACGCGGTGGGGTTGGACATGACGCGACGTGACCTACAGGGCGAGATGAAGCGCCAGGGTCGACCCTGGGAGATTGGCAAGGCCTTTGAGCGTTCGGCGCCATGCTCAGCGATCGCAGCGGCTTCGAGCATTGGCCATCCTCAGGGCGGGGCCATTAGTTTGCAAAGAAACGGTACGCTCTGTCAGTCCGGTGACCTCGCGCAGATGATCTGGAAAGTCCCCGAGATCATCAGTGAACTTTCCCGGTATTTTCTGCTGACACCCGGTGACCTGATTTTTACCGGCACGCCATCTGGGGTGGGTCCCGTGCTCCGGGGCGATACCCTCGATGGTGAGATCGATCGGGTCGGCTCGCTCTCGGTGACCGTGGTTTAACAAGATAGAGCCAGCCCGGGTTGGTATAAGTGTGACAGGCAAGGTCGCTCACTCAGATCAGAAAAATTGTAACTAATTGAAAGTAAGTTGAAAAAATACGATTTTCATCAAATATCTGACTTTAAGGGTTAGCTGTTATTGACAGTTTTTAAGAAAATACTTATATTAAGTTTTCCTTATTTAATTTTTTGGAAATAAACCCATGAAACACTGGAAGAACTTTTTCCCACCGACCTTGATCGTTGTGATGTCGCTGGGCCTGGTTGTCCCGACCACAGTGGCTGAGGAAGTGGCCCCCGAGCCAGCCTGCGATCTGGCCGACCCCTACTGCCATAACTTTGTTAAGGCGAAAGAGTATTACCTGGAACTGGGTAATACCGAGGAAAGCTTTGAAGCGCTGTCGCAGCATCTGCGGGTGTTTACTGATTTTGGCCTGATGGCCCGGGTGATGGGTGACCCGGAAGAAAGCGCCAAACTGATAGCGGCATTGGCGGATCCCGACGCGATGCACCTGATGCTGCGTGGCATGCAGGAGCCGGTTATGTGGGATACCTGGGTCAAGCAGTTGACCAACCCGCAAAACTATATTGAGATGGGTCTGGTCGCGCTCAACCCGATGACCTACATTAAATGGATGACATCGCCGGTTAACGCTGACGTCTACAGCGCCCTTAAGCCTTTCGTTCAAAGCGAGTTGTATGCCGACTGGGCCAACAAGGGAACACAGGTCAAGTTCTACGAGCCGACCTGGTCGTTCATGAATCCGCAGTGGACCGTGGATCGCCTGGCCTGGACGATTGATCCGAAGACCTACGTCAATCCATTTACCTGGATCATGGATACCATCTAATTTGTAGCGTTCAGCCGTTAAGTTTCTGACGGCACACTCTCAGAAAAGCCTCCTGCCTTGCGGTAGGGGGCTTTTTTTTATGCTTTAACCCCACTAATAGCCCCTGCGCCCATGCCGGCAACCCATAAAACAGATACTGCCTTAGGCTACCAAG
>JAAZYQ010000037.1 GCA_014239575.1 Gammaproteobacteria bacterium | reverse complement strand
TTGGGCAAGTCCACTTATGCCCGGTGCGGTATCATTGTCAACGTCACCCCTTTTGAGCCGGAATGGGAAGGGTATGTGACGCTCGAATTCTCTAACACAACGCCGTTGCCGGCACGTGTTTACGCAAACGAGGGTGTCGCTCAAGTCATCTTCTTTGAGGCAGATGAAATTTGCGAAGTGTCATACAAAGATCGAAAGGGAAAGTATCAGGGGCAAAGCGGGGTTACCTTGCCGCGTGCCTGAACTTCACGCTTGGGGTAAAGAGTTAAACGATGGCTGGTAACTCCTTTGGCAGGCTTTATTGTGTGACGAGTTTTGGCGAGAGTCACGGCCCCGCTCTGGGTTGTATTGTGGATGGTTGTCCACCGCAATTGGAGTTAACGGAATCTGATATTCAACGGGATCTTGATCGTCGTCGACCGGGGCAATCGCGCTATACGACTCAACGCCGGGAAAGCGATACTGTGGAAATTCTCTCGGGGGTGTTTGAGGGAAAAACCACAGGCGCTCCTATCGCACTGTTGATACGAAATGAAGATCAGCGTTCTCGGGATTATGAGCGGATCAAGGCGCAGTTTCGCCCCGGCCATGCAGACTACACCTACCTGAAAAAATACGGCCTACGCGATTACCGTGGCAGTGGCCGGGCCTCAGCCCGTGAAACCGCCGCGCGGGTGGCCGCCGGCGCTATTGCGCGAAAATATCTTCTGGAAAATGCCGGGATCAGGATCCGAGGCTGCCTGAGTCAGATAGGGACTATCTGTGCCGACGAGTATCAGTGGGATGCGGTAGATAGCAACCCGTTCTTTTTCCCTGATCCTAGCAAGGTGGGAGCCATTGAGGCGCTGATTGATTCACTACGCAAAGCTGGCGATTCTATTGGCGCACGGGTCGATGTCATTGCGGATAATGTCCCCCCGGGATTGGGTGAGCCGGTGTTTGATCGACTGGATGCGGATATTGCACGGGCAATGGTTTCAATCAACGCAGTAAAGGGCGTGGAGATTGGTGCGGGATTCGAAAGCATCACTCAGCGGGGTAGTCAGCATCGAGATGAGATGACGCCTTTGGGATTTTTAGGTAATAACGCCGGGGGCGTGCTTGGCGGCATATCCAGTGGACAACAACTCAAAGTGTCTGTTGCGCTCAAGCCCACCTCCAGCATTCAGATTCCCGGCCGAACCGTGAATTTAGCCGGTGAGCCAGAAGAAGTCGTCACTACCGGCCGGCACGATCCATGTGTCGGAATCCGCGCGACACCGATCGTCGAAGCAATGCTCGCGCTGGTGCTGATCGATCACTTGCTTCGTCAGCGCAGCCTTGGAATTGGCCCAACCCCCGGCCCTTCGATTCCCGCTGGCGATTAGCGTCCTCGGCGGCGCCCCCCTGATTGCCCGGCCAGGGTTGCTCGCTGGTCGCTGACAGGGGTTAATGCGATGAAATCCTCATGCGGCTTCATCAGCAGGGTATTGGCCGCCTGCCCGAGACTTTCCAGTAGATCGGCAGCGGTTACGTCCAGCTCGCCGGATTCCTGACGTTGCTGTTTTAATCGGCCAAGGGCATCAAGCGTCGGATAGTGATGGACAGAGTCCTCAAGTGAGCGGCAGTTGTTTTCATTGTAGATGGCTACTGCTGCGCTTCGAGCCAGATCAAGGTAGGCCGCATGCGAGGAAATCAGACGCTCAGGCGTCGGCGCATCTGGCTCGACTGGCAGCATGACGCATCCGAGGCGCGCCTCAAGCTCATTGAAAAATGTTCGTAAACTGGTCACTAAGGTGGGCTCGGCGTATTAAGAAAACCCGCATCTGGCAAGCATAACACTGTCAAACTGGCAGACACAGTTATGAGTCAAAAGAGAGTGAAAAATGCAGTCGAGCCCAAAAAGGGGCACACTTCCCGCCTGTGATAAAATCACGCGCCCTCATGGGATACGCTAATGACTAAAACAACTCTTTACGACAAACTGTGGGATGCACATCTGGTCCGTCAGTCAGACGATGGTACAGCACTCATCTACATTGATCGGCAGCTGCTGCACGAGGTGACATCACCTCAGGCTTTCGCAGGGCTGCGCCAAAACGGCAGACGACCCCGTCGACGAGATACTAATCTCGCTGTCGCAGATCACAATGTACCCACCGAGAATCGCAGTGCTGGCATAGCCGATCCGGTTTCCAGACTTCAGGTTGAGACCCTGGATAAGAATTGTGCCGAGTTTGGTATCACCGAATTTTCCATGTCGGATCCACGCCAGGGCATCGTTCATGTGATAGGCCCTGAGCAGGGGATCACTCAGCCAGGCATGACTATCGTCTGCGGCGATTCGCATACTGCAACTCATGGCGCCCTGGGAGCCTTGGCATTTGGTATCGGTACCTCCGAGGTTGAGCATGTCCTGGCGACGCAATGCCTGGTCGCGAGAAAGATGAAGAACCTGCGGGTCAATATCGATGGCAAATTGCCCGATGGCATAGTTTCCAAAGATATGATCCTCGCGGTGATCGGCATGATCGGCACGTCAGGAGGCGCGGGTTGCGCGCTTGAATTTGCAGGTAGCGCGGTACGGAATGCCTCCATGGAAGGCCGGCTGACCTTGTGCAATATGGCGATCGAAGCCGGTGCCCGAGTGGGGCTGATTGGCGTCGATGATGTGACCATTGAATATATGAGGGGCCGCCCCTACTCACCCCAAGGTTCAGATTTCGACCAGGCGAGTCAGGCCTGGCTGGAGTTGCAATCTGACCCGGAGGCGGTTTTTGATCTCGAGTACAACCTCGATGCATCCCAGTTACGACCGCAGGTAACCTGGGGTACATCCCCAGAGATGGTGGTCAGCATCGATGATGTTATTCCTGACCCAGTCAATGCCCCGGACAAGGTTCGCTCGCAGGATTGGTCCCGGGCGTTGGAGTACATGGACCTTATCCCGGGAACCCCCATTAGCTCGGTTGGTCTGGACAAGGTATTTATAGGGGCCTGCACCAATGGAAGAATTGAAGACCTGCGGGCAGCCGCTGCTGTGGCCAAGGGGCGAGTCGTGGCCGACACCATCAAGCAGGTGCTCGTGGTACCGGGCTCAGGGCTGGTGAAAAAACAGGCTGAGGCGGAAGGTCTCGATCAGGTGTTTATTGAGGCTGGATTCGAGTGGCGCGAGCCCGGTTGCTCGATGTGTTTGGCCATGAACGCGGATTCCCTGGAGCCTGGGGAGCGCTGCGCTGCGACTTCAAACCGGAATTTTGAAGGTCGCCAAGGGTACGGTGGCCGTACTCATCTTGTATCGCCAGCCATGGCGGCCGCAGCTGCCATTGCTGGGCACTTTGCCGACCCAGCAGAACTCTGAGGAGAGATCGGTAATGGAAAAATTTGTAAAGTATTCAAGCACGATTATCCCCATAGACCGCAGCAACGTCGATACTGATGCGATCATTCCCAAACAATTCCTCAAGTCTGTTGAAAAATCGGGTTTTGGTGACAACCTTTTCGATGCTTGGCGTTATCAGGATCAAGGCGAGCCAGGGCAGGACTGTACTGGGCGACCACTGAATGAGGATTTTGTACTGAACCACGAGAACTACCGCGACGGACGCATCCTCATGGCCCGGGAGAACTTCGGGTGTGGCTCGTCTCGGGAACACGCCGTTTGGGCGCTTCGTGATTTTGGCATCCGCACGGTACTGGCGACTAGTTATGCCGACATATTCTTTAATAATTGTTTCAAAAACGGGGTACTTCCGGTAGTTCTACCGGCCGCTGATATTGATCGCCTGTTCGCGAGCGATCAAGACAATGGATCGGTTGAGATGGAAGTTGACCTTGCTCGCCAGTCCCTGACCAGTGATGATGGTCGGGTCTATCGTTTTGAGATTGATGAATTCAAAAAGAGCTGCCTTCTCGAGGGGCTCGACGACATCGCCTTAACGCTGCAGTACGTGAGTGATATCGACGATTATGAACAACGAAGGTCCCGAGAGGTTCCGTGGCTGTTTCGTGATCTAGATTAGCCTCGCCCGCTGTTTACCGTTATTTTGCACTGATGTAACTCCAGGTATGTTTTCGCAGAAACCCAATGTTGCGATTGTCGGCTCGACCGGTGCGGTTGGCGAGGCCCTGGTCGCCATACTTGAGCAACGAGAGTTCCCAGTGGGAACCCTTTATCCTTTGGCCAGTGAGCGTTCTGCTGGGAAAACTATGATGTTTCGCAAAAAGGCGGTGTCGGTTAAGTCACTGGAGTCATTCGATTTCACAGACGTTGAGATAGCTTTTTTTTCAGCCGGCGCCAGCGTATCGGCCGAGCACGCGGCTCGTGCCGTCGCTTCGGGATGTGTGGTGATTGATAACACCTCGCACTTTCGCAATGATCCGGCAATTCCACTGGTCGTGCCGGAGGTTAATCCCAATGCATTGTCCTCACACTCTGGCATTATCGCTAACCCAAACTGCTCCACCATACAGATGGTAGTCGCGCTCAAGCCGATTTACGATGCGGTCGGTATTACGCGGATTAACGTTTGCACCTATCAGGCGGTGTCGGGGGCGGGAAATAAAGGGATGGAAGAGCTCGCCGGTCAGACTGCGGCTTTGCTCAATGGAAGGCCAGTGGAGGCCAAGGTTATGCCCAAGCAGATTGCATTCAATGCGATCCCTCACATCGACAGTTTTCAAGAAAACGGCTACACCCGCGAAGAGATGAAAATGGTCTGGGAGACACGCAAGATTCTTGAAGACGAGTCTATTGGCGTAAATCCAACGACGGTGCGAATTCCGGTCTTTTATGGCCATTCAGAAGCGATTCATGTAGAGACCCGAGAAAAAATAAGCGCCCAGCAAGCCCGAAAACTTTTACGCGCTGCCCCAGGGGTAACCGTTATCGATGAACGAGTGGACGGTGGTTACCCGACTGCTGTCACTGAGGCTACCGATGCAGATCCGGTGTTTGTGGGTCGGATTCGAGAGGATATATCTTGCGACAAAGGCCTTTGTTTGTGGGTGGTGTCAGACAATATACGCAAAGGAGCGGCCCTCAACAGTATTCAGATCGCTGAGCATTTGCTGGCATCGGCAGATCCGGCCTAACCTAACTCGAATACCAAAAACATAAATACTGTAAATACTGATGGGTGGCAGGTTAAACCTTGCCTATAATTGGTGCTATGCGTTGCATTTATGACCCAGAACTATCCCATGAGGTCAAAAGGCGCGAGATCACTCGTGGATATTCCTGGTCTCTCGGTGTGGCACTTCTGTTCGTCGCCTCTGCCGCCGTACAGGCGGTTGAGTTATCCACCCTCACGGTAAACTCATATCTGTACGAACCGTTTAAGGCAGAGGTTGTTCTGGAGGGAATGTCCGATGACAATTTCCCTAAAGATCTTTCGGTTGGGCTGGCCTCGTCCCAAACCCATGCGGCGTCAGGGTTAATTCTGAATCCCATACTCAAGGATTTTGAATTTTCATTTGACTCCGAGTCGGATCCAGCACGCATCCTCATTAGATCATCACAGTCAGTCAAGGCGCCTTTCCTTCGATTTTTACTTCAGGTTGATACAGCCTCTGGCCGATTGCTGCGGGACTACACCGCGATTCTGGATCCTCCAAACTATCTCTATCCCCCGGCACCGCTAGAGCGCGAGACGTCTGAATCAATGGGTGCCGATACCTTGTACCCAGGAGAGCGGGTTGGGCCGGTGCGTTCCGGGCAGACACTGATTCAAATTGCACGTCATCTTAAAGCAGAATCCTCGACCACCTTGCACCAGAAAATGGCCGCGCTAGTTGCCGACAATCCAAAAGCCTTTATTGATGGCAATATGAATCTCTTGCGAGAGGATGCCTTGCTGCATATGCCATCCCAAAGACTGATGTCCAAGAACGATGCTGAAACCGCGAGCTCTATTTACCAGGACCACCTTATGAGTTGGTTGGAAGGGCGGGCTCAGGCAGAGTCAACTCAGAGTGCCCAGAGAAACTGGGTGGCGGTCACTGCTATGGACAACTCTGAAACCTTATTACCCTCGAGCGTCGGCGACTCGTCTGACACAGACTACGTCCTGCGCATCGTTCAGTCCGAGCCGATGATTATCAAGAGTTCTGATCTGGATGACTTCGACCCACCCCTAACCAAAAAGGATGCGACGATTGAAATGGCGGCCGCCCAAGACAACCAGATAATCGGGCTGACCGAGCGGCTGACAAGCGTAGAGGAAGCGCTTGGCTCCAAGGAGCTTGAAAACAGCCAGCTAAACCAACAGGTCGAGCTGCTTCAAATGCAGTTGGAAAAAACCATGCAACTGATCGAGTTGCAGGAAACACAGCTAGTTTTGGCACAGCGGCAATTTGAGGTAATACTGAGTCAGCAGGCCCAAGGGTCGGGTATAGCCCAAACAGCATCGTCTGGTGGTAGCCCGGTTGACGTCGAACCCAAAGACACTGACATGTCGGCTGACTTGTCCGACCCAAGCCTATCTGCAGGGGTCCAGAATCAGGTATTGCCCCAAACGGTCAGCACAGACATCGCACCAACACCCACCGCCGACCCAATTCCTGTGGAGGCATTGGCTTCGGACCTATCCGCTGAATCGGCAGCGGCTCCTCCATGGGAGGATCCGGCGCAAGCACTGGATTGGGCTGCCGAGTGGGGGCAGATTTTGATCCCCAAAGTGGTTGGCTGGCTTGATGTCGGGCTTGAAATGGCTGGGACGTTAAAAGCCTATGTCCCAAACTCTATCGGCGATTCAGAAAATATGCCTATGCTACTGGCCCTGTTGGTCTTACTGCTTGTCTGGATCCTGATGCGACGTCGCAGGGGCAGGGGGCGCAAGATTGACTCGGACGAAAACGGCCGCGCGACGGGTCCAGATCGGCTTCAAAAAGGCTCGATCTTCCGTTCCCAAGTGACTGAGCCGGCGCCTAACCCAACAGCGCAGCCCGAGGCAGGTCCACGTGAAGAAAGCATGGGCGCAGGGTTTGTCACCGAGATCGAGACCCAACGAGGCGTCGCGGTACAAAGCGATGAAGTGGATCCACTGGCAGAGGCGGAGATCTACCTGGCCTATGGCCGTGGTGCGCAGGCGGAGCAGACCCTGCGCGATGCGATACGGCGGACGCCTGAGCGCAGCGAGCTTAAGATTAAATTGCTCGAGGTGTATCAGACCCTGGGGCAAAAGGCACCATTCGACCGCCTCATCCAAGAACTTGCAGAGATTCTTGAGCCAAATTCTCCGGAGTGGGCTAATGTAATTGCACTGGGCCGCGTTCCCGAATCGTCAGATCTGACTTTGAAAGATGTGAGTGGCGACAGCGTCCCAGGGGCTTTGAGCGAGAATCTCCATGACCCGGTCCCGCCCGTTGTGGCAACGCCGGCGGATACAACCCAAGCGGTGGACAAGTTTGACGAGGGAATGGAATTCGACTCTGAGACTGAGGCGAATCTCGCAATGCCAAAAGTTGAACCAGAAAAAATATCACCGGCTACACCGGATCCGGTGATGGAAGAGATCGAGGATGCGATAGAGTTCGACATCGAAGTCCCCTTGCCCGCGGAAGAAAACCGTAGGGAAACTCCCATATCCGCCGTAACGCCAGAGGAGTCCGGTGACGCGCTGTCCAGTTCTGAACTTTTGGCCGGTGCGGAATCGGCTACCCAGCTCGATCTTGCCAGAGCCTATTTAGAGATAGATGATGTTAAGACGGCAAGAGAACTGCTAGAGGCGGTAGTCCGCGAGGGTGATCCGGTGCAGATAGCCAGGGCACAAGCGCTGCTAGCCGATATAGAACCAACCTGACCAAAGTGTCCGGTCGAGTTCTCCATTAATTTAAAGGAAGGCCTATTACAGACGAACCCCACTCGCGAGCTCAGAGACCAGCGAGCAGACGTTATCCAGCAGATCCGGCAGAGGTCGACTCTGCCCATCGAGATTGTTCTCTATTTCCGAGACGATAGCAGATCCGACCACCGCGGCATCAGCCGAGGCAGTCACGGTGCGGACTTGCGCGGGATCTTTAATTCCAAATCCCACGGCGAGCGGAAGGGTGGTATGGGTTCGTAGTCGGCTGATCGCATCGTCGATAGAACCGGAACTGGCTGAACGAGTACCGGTGATTCCAGCAATAGATACGTGGTAGACGAAACCGCTGGTATTTTGTAAAACTTTGGCCAAGCGCTTATCGTTAGTGGTTGGTGTCACCAGTCGTATCCAGTGTAGGCCAGCGGTCCGGGCCGGGTCGCACAGTTCATCATCTTCCTCAACCGGTAAGTCGACCAGAATGAGGCCGTCAACCCCTGCGCTTACGGCGTCATTGACGAATCGGGTTGCTCCATACTGATAGATCGGATTGAAATACCCCATCAGTATTACCGGCGTGAGCTGATCGTCGGTTCTAAATTCCGACACCATATCCAGAGTCTGTCTAAGTGAGCCACCTTGCTTTAGCGCTCTTAAACTGGCCGCCTGAATGGCCGGACCATCTGCCATGGGATCCGAAAATGGCATGCCCAACTCTATGATATCCGCCCCTGATTGAGGTAACCGTTTCATTAGAGCAAGGCTGGTCGCTGGATCAGGGTCGCCAGCGGTAATAAAAGTTATCAGGCCGCCTCGTTTCATTGCCGCGAGCCCAGCGAAAGTATCAGCGAGTCGGTCTGGATGGATTTGAGAAGTCACAAGTTGATCTCCAGCGCGTGGGCAACTGTGAAAATATCTTTGTCCCCCCGACCACACATATTCATAACAATGATTTTGTCCTTCTCGAGTTCAGGCGCGAATTTTCGAACATGCGCCAAAGCATGTGCCGGTTCCAGAGCCGGGATAATTCCCTCGGTCCGACAGCACATTTGGAAAGCATCCAAGGCCTCCGAGTCTGTGACAGATACGTACTCCACTCGACCGACGTCATGCAGCCAGGAATGTTCTGGGCCGATCCCTGGGTAATCCAATCCCGCTGAGATGGAATGAGCGTCGTTGATCTGGCCATCATCGTTTTGTAATAGGTAAGTGCGGTTACCATGCAGCACACCCGGCCGTCCGCCGGTCAGTGAGGCAGCATGCTTGTCGGTATCAACACCGAGTCCGCCCGCCTCGACTCCTATCATCCTGACAGGGTCATCAAGAAAAGGATGGAACAGGCCCATGGCGTTAGAGCCACCACCGATACAGGCTACCAGGGCATCGGGCAGCCGGCCCTCGGCACTTAGTATCTGTTCACGGGTCTCACGGCCAATCACGCTTTGAAAGTCCCGAACCATGGCCGGATAGGGGTGCGGGCCAGCCACTGTTCCAATAATATAAAAAGTGTCTTCAACGTTTGCCACCCAGTCGCGCAAGGCATCATTCATTGCGTCTTTGAGGGTGCCGGTTCCGCTGGTTACCGGAATCACCTCGGCGCCGAGAAGTTTCATCCGAAACACATTAGGAGCCTGACGTTCGATATCAGTAGCACCCATATAAACAACGCAGGGTAGATCGAACAAAGCGCATACGGTCGCAGTGGCTACGCCATGCTGGCCCGCTCCTGTCTCGGCAATGATTCGTGATTTACCCATTCGCCGAGCAAGTAGGATCTGCCCGAGCGTATTATTGATTTTATGTGCTCCGGTATGATTAAGCTCATCCCGTTTAAAATAGATTTTGGCACCACCAAGTGTTTCGGTAAGACTACGGGCAAAATGCAGAGGGCTCGGCCTACCGATGTAATGCTCAGCGTAGTAATCGAACTCTTCCTGAAATTCAGGCGACTCGCACGCGGCGGCGTAAGCCGCTTCGAGTTCCAAGACCAATGGCATCAGCGTCTCTGCAACGAAACGCCCCCCAAAAATTCCAAAGTGACCTCTCTCGTCGGGCCCGCTTCGATATGATTCGGGCTTTACGGGGGCATTGCTGTCAGCTGCCATCAATATGGTTTCCTATCCAGTTCGGCTTGTAGAGCCAATTGAATAACACAACCCTTGCGCTCAAAATGTTCCAGGCGAGAGGTACAATGGTCGATCATTCTGAGCGTTGAATTCTACATCACCTACCTTTTTTTGGTGCCAAGTTAATGATTGATCACTCTGATATCTTGTCGGCCAGCCAGCGTTATGCTCTCGGCGTTGAGTACGATGGCAGTCAGTTTCATGGCTGGCAAATGCAGTCAGGGGTGAGCACGGTGCAGGAGTCTCTCGAGCGTGCCTTGGGCCGGGTCGCTTCACATCCCGTTCGGGTCATTACGGCCGGGCGGACCGACACGGGCGTGCACGCGTCGGGACAGGTCGTTCATTTCGACAGTCATTCAGACCGGCCTCTTAAAGCTTGGTCGAGAGGTACCAACACGTTGACGCCCCCCGGCCTGGTCGTGACCTGGGCAATTCCGGTCAGCGCCGGTTTTCATGCACGCTTCAGTGTGATCGGCCGGTCGTACCGTTACATTATTTTTACCCGGCCGATGCGCCCCACCTTTCTTCGGGGAAAGGTTACCTGGGATCACCGAAGTCTCAACATCAGCCAGATGGCTAAAGCAGCCGCCACTCTGGTGGGCCGCCATGATTTCTCCGCGTACCGGGCCAAGGCCTGTCAGTCCCAACTACCTACTCGGGAGATAAGGTCACTTAAGGTTCGTGGTTCTGGCCCATGGGTTTGGATCGACATTGAAGCTGATGGATTTTTGTATCACATGGTTCGAAATATCGCCGGAGTATTGATGGCGATTGGGTCAAAAGAACGGCCAGTCGAGTGGGCTCAGGAGGTTCTGGAGAGCCGGGATCGGCGGGCTGGCGGCGTTACAGCACCACCGCATGGCCTTTATCTCACCGAGATACGTTACCCGGAGGAATTTGAATTGCCGCGAGCCACACCGGCTTGCCGCTTCTGGTAACGAGGCTCCCGCGGTCCCGACGCTAGCCGTTAGAATACCCTGGTGCGGACCCGAATCAAGATATGTGGAATCACCCGTGCGAGCGACGCAGCGGTCGCGGTCGCAGCCGGGGTCGATGCCATAGGCCTGATCTTTTTTCCCCCGAGCCGGCGCTCCGTGAGCGTGAGTGTCGCAGCAGTCGTTGGTCGCGAAATTCCCGCGTTGGTCGACCTGGTCGGCGTGTTTGTCGACCCTGCACCGGGGCAGGTGGAGGCGGTGCTGGATCAAGTCCCAGTGACTGTGCTTCAGTTTCATGGTAACGAAACAGCATTGGTCTGCGAACAATTCAAGTTGCCCTATATAAAGGCGGTGCGGATGAAATCGGAAATCGACCCTCTCCAAGCGGATCACTTGCATCCGAATACCGGCGCTTTGTTGCTCGACACCTACCGTGAACAGGAAGTGGGAGGGACCGGTGCTTCCTTCGACTGGACACAGGCTCGAGTCAAAACCCGGGCACCTATTATTCTGGCGGGCGGCCTTTGTGCCGATAATGTCTCTCGGGCTCTGGTCCAGTCAGATGCTTGGGGAGTAGATGTTAGTACTGGTGTGGAGGTTAACCCGGGCATTAAAGAGGCTGAAAAAATAAAGATGTTTTGCCAAGCCGTCAGGGAATTTGACGGGCAACGAGGGGTATCCTAGACCGATGAGCTGGTTTGATCGACTGATTCCGCCGAAGATTAAAGGTGTCGGGGTTGCCGCGCGCCGAGGAGTCCCGCAAGGTCTGTGGCGAAAATGCGATCAATGCAATGCGGTCCTGTATGGCGCTGATCTAGATCGGAGTCTTCAGGTTTGCCCAAAATGTGCCCACCATATGCGTTTGTCCGCAAGAGCCAGACTACGGGGGTTTTTTGATGATGCCCGTTTTGAAGAGATTGGCTCCAAAATTCGCTCGGTAGATGCTTTACGTTTCCGGGATACCAAGCGATATCGGGATCGTCTGGTTGAGGCCCAAAAGCGCAGCGAGGAAACTGAAGCGCTTCTAGCGGGTAGCGGTCTAATGAATGGGATACCGGTAACGGCAGTGGCTTTCGAGTTTAGTTTTCTCGGGGGCTCGATGGGGTCCGTCGTGGGCGAGAAGTTCGCCCGTGCGGCAGATGAAGCGTTGGATAAGCAATCACCGTTGGTCTGTTTTAGTGCTAGCGGCGGCGCCCGGATGCAGGAAGGATTGTTTTCCTTAATGCAAATGGCAAAAACAGCAGCTTCGCTCAATCGATTGCGAAAGGCATCCATCCCGTATATTTCGGTGCTTACTGATCCGACAATGGGCGGGGTTTCGGCCAGCCTGGCAATGCTGGGCGACCTGATACTGGCAGAGCCTCATGCGCTTATTGGTTTTGCCGGCCCTCGGGTAATCGAGCAGACCGTACGCGAGACTCTACCGGACGGTTTTCAGCAATCCGAGTTCTTGCTCGAGCATGGAGCGATTGACATGGTGGTGGAGCGTCCGCAGCTTCGAGCGGTTATCAGCCAGGCACTGGAGACGATGGGTTTTGGCCCAATGGTCATTCCCCGGGCAGAGCTCGTTTTTCCGAACGATCATTCCCCTGCCTAAGCGCTCTAGGAGCAGAGTGACTTCGATGGCGAGTCCCGCGTCTTCGGCCGGACGTCCTTTAGCGCAATGGCTGGACTATATCGAGTCGATTCATCGGCGCAGTATTGACCTTACACTTGATCGGACTCGGCGCGTATTACATCGACTGAAGCCACGGCTACCTCCAATCGTAATCACGATCGCCGGCACAAACGGTAAGGGTACAACCGCAGAAATGCTTAATGCCGTCTACTGTGAGGCCGGATACCGAGTGGGGTGCTACACCTCACCCCACCTGATCAGTTACTGTGAACGTGTCAAAATTGATGGCAAGCCAGCGACGGAAGAGGTCTTTTGCGCCGCGTTTGAGCGTGTCGAACGGGCCAGGGCTGGAGTTCCATTGACTTACTTTGAATTTGGTACGATCGCAGCACTCGATCTTTTAGGTCATGCCCAGGTTGAGGTTGGTATTCTTGAGGTGGGACTGGGAGGTCGACTCGATGCGGTTAATGCGATTAACCCCGATCTTTGCGTAGTGACCTCGATAGACCTTGACCATAAGGATTGGCTCGGGTCGACCCGGGATGCGATTGGGCGTGAAAAAGCAGGAATCTTGCGCTATGGCGGAAAAGTGGTGGTGTCAGATCCTAAGCCTCCTCAGTCTGTCCGAAATGCATTGGAAGTCTTGCGTTGTGACGCAAGGGTACTAAACGAGGATTTCTGGATTGAATGGGAAGACGAGAACGTATGGCATTGGCGTTCTGATCCCGATAAATGGCTTGGCGTGCACTCACAATGGAGTGGGAGGGGTTCACAGGCGACTGACGGCAGGATGAATAATCTCGCCGGTACCCTGGCAGCTCTTCACCAACTACAAAGTCGGTTGCCGGTTGAGTCGCACCATGTCGACGTGCTTAGCGACTTGCAAGTACCCGGTCGCCAGGAATTAATCAGAGGTGACGTAACCCAACTGTTTGATGTTGCGCACAATCATCGCGCGGTCGCTGATCTTGCCGGGATGCTCCGTCGAGCGCAGCCGCGCGGGAAGATACGCGCTGTTTTTTCCCTGCTCAAGGATAAGGATCTCTCTAGTATCGTTGAGGAAATAGAGAGTCAGATAGATTGTTGGTACTTGGCCGAGGTGGAGAGCGAGCGAGGGATGAGCCTAGCGGAGCTCCGAGCTGGCTTACAAGGTATGAGTATTGCAAACCTGGATAACTATCACGGCCCTACGGACGCTTACACCCAGGCACTCCTCGATTCAGCCCCAGGTGACTGGGTAGTGGTGTTTGGTTCGTTTTACCTAGTGGGTGCTATACTGAGATCGTTTCCTGAGAGGACCGTTGCGTAAATGACTGCGTCACTGGATCTTCCATTCAACTTGAAGCACCGTCTTATTGGCGCACTGGTTTTGGTGGGCGGGCCGGTCATCATACTTCCTCTATTGCTCACCGGGCCCGGGTATTCTCCCGGACGTGACGCGCCCAGTAGCGACACGTTATTGCAACCCAGCCGTGAATTTATCTCCAAGATCGATCCGGCGACTAAGTCAATCGACCGCTTGAAAACAGGCGAACCGTCAAACGATAGCCTCTCAAACCTTAGCCAGGAAGATCATCAGCCGAAGGGTGAGGCCGATTCCCCTGACTCACCGGCCAAATTGACCCGCGGCTGGATAGTACGGGTCGGTGTGTTTGGTGAGTTGGCCAATGCAGACAAGCGTCAGTCTGCGCTAAAGGGAAACAATATGATTCCTCAAAGTGAGGAGATTGAATTAAATGGGAGGCGAGCAGTACGGCTGTATCTTGGACCGTTTTCGACCAAAAGTGAGGCTGAGCGTGAAAGCGCCAAGGCGGTGCTCATTACCGGTGAGCAGGCTTTTGTTGTGAGAACGCCATGAGTCATGCGTTACCGTTTTCGATTCTTCTAGTCGGTGATGTTAATGTCTGAGTTAAGCGGGTTTTCCCCCCTGGGGTTATTGGATCTTGTCTTGGTCGGTGCAATCTGCCTGTCTCTTGGGATTGGCCTATTCCGCGGGCTGATTCGCGAAACGCTATCTCTGGTATCGTGGGTTTTGGCGCTGTGGCTCGCTTATTTATATAGCGATTTTGTGGCGGCTTGGCTCGAGACCTGGCTGCAAAACTCCCAGTTGGCAAAGATCATCGGGGCAGTCACCGTTTTTGTCGGGGTCTTATTGGCGCTGTCGGTCACCGGGGGCTTGATCAGTCGTGCGTTCAGGGCGACTGGACTTACCGGCATGGATCGATTGTTGGGAGCGGTATTTGGAGCGCTGCGCGCCTTATTATTGATCATCGCACTCCTCTTATTGGCCCGATTTACCCCAGCGGCGACCCAGGCTTGGTACAATCAGTCTGTGCTGGTACCGTATCTTGAGCCGGCCGTTGACTGGCTTTCGACCAAAGTTAGTCGATCGCTTAATGGCTCAGAAATTACACCCGGGTAGGCAACTCTTTCGATTCTTAGTCATTCCACTAAATAACTTTTAGTCAAAGGAAGAAGCGAACAAACTATGTGCGGCGTTGTCGGGATCGTCTCTCATGAGCGGGTCAACCAGCTCATTTACGATGCGCTGACCGTTGTGCAGCATCGGGGTCAAGACGCCGCCGGCATAATGACTTGCGATGACCGTCGAGTGTTCTTGAGAAAAGATCGTGGTTTGGTGCGGGACGTCTTTCAGGAACGGCATATGGTGCAACTTGAAGGTAATATTGGTTTAGGGCATGTTCGTTACCCCACCGCGGGAAGCGATAATCGCTCCGAAGCGCAACCTTTCTACGTCAACTCTCCGTTTGGTATCGCGCTGGGACATAACGGGAATTTGGTAAATGCTCGCGAACTCAGCCATGAGTTATTTCAAGACGATCTACGCCAGCTGAACACAGGTTCCGACTCTGAGGTTTTGCTTAACGTTTTCGCTCACGAACTAAAAGAGGCAGTTGGTCCAAGCCGCGCGAGACTTGAAAGCGATGATATTTTTCATGCCGTTGCGCGGTTGTATGAGCGTTGCCGTGGGGCGTATGCGGTGGTAGCGATGATTGTTGGATATGGCTTGGTCGCCTTCCGTGATCCTCATGGCATTCGTCCGCTGATTATCGGCAATCGCAATCAGGGCGCAGGCCCATCTGTCATGATCGCGTCCGAAAGTGTGGCTTTGGATGTTTTGGGGTACGACCACGTTGGTGATGTCGCGCCCGGCGAGGCAGTGTTCGTTCGCGTCGACGGCACGGTTGAGCGAAAAATATGTGCGCCACGTCCCAAACTGGCACCGTGCCTTTTTGAATATGTGTATCTTGCGCGCCCTGACTCGATTATCGATAACGTAGCTGTTTACAAGAGCCGGCTTCGCATGGGTGAGAAACTCGCGGAGCAACTCCGGCACTCGTGGCCAGATCACGATATCGATGTCGTGATCCCCATCCCAGATACCAGTCGTACTTCTGCGCTCCAACTCGCCAACTCGTTGAATCTTAAATATCGAGAAGGATTCATTAAGAATCGTTACATAGGGCGCACCTTCATTATGCCGGGCCAGGAAGAAAGGAAAAAATCAGTACGCCAGAAACTAAATGCCATTGACCTCGAATTCCGGGGAAAAAACGTGCTACTCGTTGATGATTCTATTGTTCGTGGTACAACCTCCCAGCAGATCATTCAGATGGCCCGTGATGCCGGGGCCGCGAAGGTCTATTTTGCTTCAGCCGCTCCACCAGTACGCTACGCCAATGTTTATGGTATAGACATGCCAGCACCCGATGAACTGGTGGCCAGTGGGCGCTCAGAGGAAGAAATTAGGATTTTCATCGGGGCAGATAGATTAATTTACCAAAGACTGGACGACCTGATTGCAACGATTAAAGAAGGTAATCCCGACATTGAGCAGGTCGACGCCTCTTGTTTCGACGGTAAATATGTCACCGGAGATGTGACTCGTGAATTTCTTCGCGGTGTGGCCGATGAGCGGAGCGATGCTTCTCGCGGGCCTGACTCTGGGGCACTTGATGTTGCCGAGATCAGCGTCTATCACTAAATCACGAGGTGATTGCTGGTGCCGGCGTGCGCAAGTTCAAGCGTGTGTTGATCAAGTCGAATAAAACTTGGGGCCTGATCCCAATCTCCTAAGACCACGCGGTGGACGTTCCCGGACCCGGGTAACGAAAACGGGTGAACTGCAGGTCGATGAGTATGGCCATGAATAAGTAAGTCGACACCATGCAAACGCATAACATCATCAACAGCACTCTGGGTGACATCCATGATCGCTGAATCCTTCATGGTTTTGCCTGATTCACTGCGGTAACGTACGGCCTTGGCCATCTCGTCGCGGATAGTTAGCGGTCGGGAAAGAAAATCATCCTGCCAGGCCTGTTCCCGCACCATTTTTCTAAAGATCTGATGACTGTGATCGTCGGTGCATAGGCTATCCCCGTGCATTAACAGTATCGGTCGGCCATCAAACTGCAGTAGATGTTCGTCATCTAGCAGCGTGATTCCACAGCGGTCGGCAAAATCCTTGCCAACCAGAAAGTCGCGATTGCCTCGCATGAAGCTCGTACTGATGCCTTGATTAGTCAGTTCGGTCAGGGCCTGCTCTACCGGATCTTGCTCCAGATACTCACAAGCGTCATCGCCTAGCCAATACTCAAAGAGGTCCCCAAGAATAAAAAGCGAATCGCCAGGGTTGAGTCGCTTGAGATAGGTGCAGAATCTCAGCAAGAGGACATCATCGGCAGGCGTTAAATGTAAGTCAGAAATGAGATGAATCAAGACGAGTCTCCTCAGTAGGCCTAGTCACAATTTTTACAAATAGGTGGATTACCCGGTTGGCGATCCAGAGCGTTTTGGTTAACATTCGCCCCTCGTTCCCCTTAAGATCCTCGTTATGTCGTTGCGTATTTATAACAGTCTAACTCGAACCAAAGAAATCTTTGTCCCGTTGAGCCCGGGGACAGTCCGCATGTATGTCTGCGGGATGACGGTTTATGATTATTGTCACTTAGGTCACGCGAGGGTTCTGGTCATTTTTGATATGGTGGTTCGGGTTCTGAGAGCGAAAGGATTTGACGTTCGGTATGTACGGAATATAACTGATATCGATGACAAGATTATCGCTCGGGCGGCAGAGTTGAGCGAGCCGTTCGACGTTGTAACCGAACGGTTTATCGCAGCGATGCACGAAGATGAAGACTGGTTGAATGTTATCCGTCCAGACGAAGAGCCACGTGCCACTGGATATATTGCGGAGATTCTGAATATGATCCAAACCCTTGAAGAAAAGGGTTTTGCCTACGCCGCAAAAAATGGCGATGTGTATTTTCGTGTACGTGGATTTGAAGGATATGGCGCTCTGTCAGGTCGTACGCTGGATGCTCTGATGGTAGGAGCTCGGGTAGAAAAAGATGAGGCAAAAGATGATCCGCTTGACTTTGTCCTATGGAAAGCGGCCAAACCCGGGGAGCCGAGTTGGGAATCCCCTTGGGGGGCTGGTCGTCCGGGGTGGCACATTGAATGTTCGGCAATGTCAACGCGCTGTCTAGGCGATAACTTCGATATCCACGGTGGCGGGATGGATTTACGTTTTCCGCATCATGAGAATGAAATCGCCCAAAGCGAAGGGGCAACCGGTCATAAATTTGTAAACACCTGGATGCATAATGGTTACGTTCAAATTGATCAAGAAAAAATGTCCAAATCAACGGGCAAATTTTTTACGATCCGCGAGATCCTGGCTCAGGACACGGATGCCTCCCGGGCTGGGGAGGTAATACGTTTCATGATCCTGCTAAGCCATTATCGCAGTCCTCTTAATTTTTCAGAGCAAGGTCTGAGGCAGGCGCGTGCCGGTCTGGAGCGACTGTATCTTGTTCTTCACAAAGGTAGGGAGTTGAGTGCAGTGTGCGATGAAGAGTGCCCGGACCGCTACCACGCGCGATTTGATGAGGCACTTGAAGACGATTTCAATACTCCTGCTGCAATCGCCATCCTTTTTGATGCGGCAAGGGAGATCAACCGGGATTTGGATGCCAATAATAGGGGCATTGCCGGGGCGGGAATCAGGCAATTACGTGAACTTGCGGGTTCGCTGGGATTGCTTTATCAGGAGCCTGCCCAGTTTCTGGGTTTGTCAGGCCACTTGGACGCAAGCCAGAAGGATATTGACCTTAGGGTTGGCAGTCTGATTGAGCATCGAGCCCAGGCTCGGCGCGATGGCGACTATACGGAAGCAGACAAAATCCGCTTGCAGTTGGAAAATCAGGGCATCGTCCTTGAGGATCTTG
>JAAZYQ010000378.1 GCA_014239575.1 Gammaproteobacteria bacterium | reverse complement strand
CGGCAACGTCCTTCGGTTGCTGTGCCTTCGAAAGTACAGCCCCCGGAGTTGGCAGCGACGCATTCTGGATGCAGCGAATGGGTTTTCCGGCGTATCGACTGGCAATGCAGACATTGGCGCCTGCGCAGATGCGCACTTTGCTTTTTATCTTTCCCTGGATCTTGGGAAGAATCTCAGGGTCACAGATATGGGCGCGGGTCATACCCACCATGTCGGCTTGACCTCTCGCAAGGATATCTTCCGCATGGGCGGGGTCCACGATCCTGCCAACCGTGAACACAGGAACATCTACCACCTCGCGGATCGCCGCCGCGAGATCCACGAAGACGCCATGGGGTGTGGGTGTGGGGGACCAGTGGCGTGCTCGACCAAGATGCGTGATATTGGTATGGGCGATGATGTTGAAGTAGTCCACCAGTCCGCTAGCACTCACCCGGCTGCAGATCTCCTTCATCTGGGCAAGGTCGAGTCCATCAGGCTCAAATTCATCGCCAGGCAGGCGA
>JAAZYQ010000377.1 GCA_014239575.1 Gammaproteobacteria bacterium | reverse complement strand
CTATCGATTACACCCCCCCTTCCTGCCTTGGGTTGTCGCTGGCTTCCTGAACACGGTGGGCACCAACAACTGGGCCTACAACCTGCTGACTCAACTCAATTTCCTGGCCGCCTTTTATTGTCTCTGGCGCCTCGCCCGCGAGTACCTGACGCCCGGCAGTGCCTTGGCCGCAGTGTGCCTGCTCGAGTTTCTGCCCTACTTCAGCTTCTTTGGCATGCGTCTGAATCACAGCTCCATGCTGATTCCAATGTGGGCCCTCACAACCCTCCTGGCTTATTTCGCAATCCAACGTGGCCACACCCGATACTGGATCGCATTGGGTCTGGCAGCCGCACTGGCCATGTTAACCAAGTACTACTCGGCTGCCATGTTACCGGCGATAGCTCTTTATCTGCTGATCTTTCCTCAAGGACGTGCATCTTTAAAGACCCCAGGGCCATACCTGTCTCTGGCTGTTTTCTGCGCGATTTTGGGTTGGCACCTGTGGTACATCTTCACCCACC
>JAAZYQ010000376.1 GCA_014239575.1 Gammaproteobacteria bacterium | reverse complement strand
ATCTTCAAGCGCAAGGTAACGACGGACCATCAGGGAGCCCGCTTCGGCGCCCTCGGTTGCCAAAACGCCCTGATCCAGATTCTGCAGCACGCGGCTAATGGCCCGCTCCTCCCAGCTCAAGCGCTGGAATTCCCGAACGATGTGATAAATACCGGCGAGAAAGAGCACCAAAATACCGCCGTTGATAAACCAGCCAACGTGGGTCAATTGGTTTTTGAGGTAGACCTCCGCCAGGAAATCAGACTGCCATAGGCCCACTATGATGATGGCCGCCCCCAACACAATCAGTTGCGTCAGGATTTTCCTCGAATAGATATCCTCGCTTCCCGCGAGTTGCGTCTGCTCACCCATATGCTCTCTCTCGTTTTTAGTCCTTAACAACAGCCTTATCTCATTATGCCGTCGCGGTCGGCTATATGCCACGCTCGCAGCCCCCGTCTCCTCTTTATCAGCCCCGGTGTGGCCGGTAAATCTTAAATCCCTGCGTTAACCTTCGACCTGTC
>JAAZYQ010000375.1 GCA_014239575.1 Gammaproteobacteria bacterium | reverse complement strand
GGGACACTCACCCGACTCGATTGCGTTGTGGGAAAGTAAAACCGGAACACTCTTCAGCGGAGACACTATCTACGATGGCGATCTCTACGATACGGTGTATCACTCCGACCCCGATGCTTACCGTGAAAGTCTGGAAAGGCTTCGTGCGTTGCCGATACAGACCGTGCACGGAGGGCACTTTGGGTCTTTCGGAAGAGACCGGATGAACGAGGTGATTGAAGGTTACCTGGCGGGGGAGGGCCGACTGGTTGATCCACAGGGCTGGGTCGATCAGCAACTCGTGTAGTCGCCAGAATCAGCGGTTGGCTCTTAGCGCGTACCACACGCCGAAGAGGATCACCCCCGAGGCCGCAATAAATACTGCCCCGAAGTCCTCATCCAGCAGTATAGCGGCGAGGATCACGCCGGAGACGGGCTGCAGAAACTGCAGTAGGGCAATGCGGGCGATGCCGCCCCGTCCAAGCGCCCAGTACCACAGGACATAGCCCACAATCGTCACACCGAC
>JAAZYQ010000374.1 GCA_014239575.1 Gammaproteobacteria bacterium | reverse complement strand
ACTTGCCCGGCGAGGGACGGAAAACCGGAGTTGGTGCTGTTACCATCAGCCCCATGGCAAGCCGCACAGGCCTGCGCTTTGACCTGTCCAACTGCGGGGTCGCCCGCAACAGCCTGGGCCGACATGCCTGTCATTAGAATAGTCGTGATGATGAATACCAGCCGATTCATTAAACTGCTCCTGTTATTAACGAGCCCGCTGACCGGGGTCGCGTGCGCTTGGCAGACCAGTACGCCTGTGCGGAATTCGGTCACCGGCGTGCATGAACGCCTATGACCAGACGAAAACTCAATTATACCCTGTGACTTCAACGACCTGCGAACCACAACTGCTGCGAAAGGCCGAGTATCACTGCGCCGCACACCACCGTCGCGACTGGATGGAGGATACCGGCGCCGAGGTTGCGTTCGCCGGAAGATCCAACGTCGGCAAGTCCAGCGCCATCAACGCTATCACCTCGCGTAAGGCGCTGGCCCGTACCAGCAAGACTCCCGGCCGGACCCAG
>JAAZYQ010000373.1 GCA_014239575.1 Gammaproteobacteria bacterium | reverse complement strand
AAAGCAGCATTCCATTGTTTAAACTTCTCTCCAAAGCGGATGATCGCGATATCACAATGCTCCAGATGGGTTTTAGTTCGTATCGCGTTAACTTTTGACGATTTGTGGTCTCGCCAGAAGGCATCTTGTTCCGCACCGAGTAAATCACCGGCCGCATCGCTGGACTCGTGGTCAGTGACCGCTGAGGTAAACGTTACGGGAAGATCACTGGCTAATACGCCATCGATCAGTTGCTGACGCCAATCCGAGTGAATCTCGCCCGACAAATAAACTTTCCAGATCATTAGTTTTCCCCTTTTAGGTTCAGATGACTCCCAATGGACGCCACATACTGCGAGTCGGTATGGAGAGATGGCGGGTCCAAAAGGACCCAAACCTTCGACCAATGGATTATGGGGCGACTGTCGTTCCTAGCCAAACTCTTTTTACTTCAGTAAATTTAGCGGTTAAATTCA
The DNA here is from genome assembly GCA_014239575.1 of Gammaproteobacteria bacterium. Lineage (GTDB taxonomy): Bacteria > Pseudomonadota > Gammaproteobacteria > Arenicellales > UBA868 > UBA868. The sequence continues at coordinate 51 of JAAZYQ010000373.1, read as the reverse complement.
TCTCAGTCCTGCGCCTGCTGTACCCAAGTTGTAATGAAGTGACCTGGAGTT
>JAAZYQ010000372.1:292-506 GCA_014239575.1 Gammaproteobacteria bacterium | reverse complement strand
CGACCGCGCCATCGGTAATAAAGACCACCTGGCGCACCCGCTCATGCGAATCGGTATTGCGCAGGGCAAGCTTAAGCGCGGAGAGCATCTCGGTGCCCCCTTCGGCATCGAGGCTTTCGATACTGGAGATCGCTTTGGCGATATTTTTTGAAGTTGCCGGCAGCGCCGTGCGGAAAAGTTGGCGCGCCTGTGACGAAAATGCAATCACATTGAA
>JAAZYQ010000372.1:0-282 GCA_014239575.1 Gammaproteobacteria bacterium | reverse complement strand
CACGAAGCGCCCTGATTGCGCTATAGAAAGACCACCCGGACATTGAGCCCGAGGTATCCAGCACAAAGACCACCTCGCGATTAAGGGGAGGCGCGGAAGCCACAGCGATATCCGGCGGCATCACCATCAAAAGCGCGTACTGCTCCCCTTCAAAGACTTCGGTAAAGAGCGCGGCCTTGGGCGCCTCGCCAAGCGCCGGGCGCCAGTTCAGCACAAAGTCGCGATCGGCTGGTACGGCCCCGAGGGCGGGGGCAATCTCAAAGACTCCCTCACCCGTTTCAC
>JAAZYQ010000371.1 GCA_014239575.1 Gammaproteobacteria bacterium | reverse complement strand
ACTTTAATTCCTTGGTACTGGCACGATGGTGAGTCATGGTCATTTCTTTGCCCGATGCCATGATCTGCATGAAGTGAATGCTCGGCGACATACGCTTGTCACTGTAATGCGTCTTCAGTAGTTCGGCCGCCTTGCGGGTACCGGCCTGAGTAGCGGAAAGCGCAACCTCGTATTCGGGTACACCCTCACCGATCGCGCTGCGGCCGGCGTCCATCATGGCGATACCGACTTCCCCGGCATGGCGAGCGATCTGCAGTTCGTCGGATGACTTGATCATCCGCATCTCGCTGACCAGGGGCATCAGGTCGGTGAGGCGGTCTGGATTGACCAGAGAATCAACATAACTGCGCACTACCGGGGGCATCAGATCCGGTTCAAACCCAATCCTGGCCGTACCTCCCAAAATGCCGGGCAGCGTTTCCCGCCATTCGTTGCCCATACCGTCGTTCCACAGTTCTATACGGTCGACAACAGCAGCTACCTGGGCCATCTCCTTCTCCATGGATGGGG
>JAAZYQ010000370.1:272-511 GCA_014239575.1 Gammaproteobacteria bacterium | reverse complement strand
GTCTGACTCACCCTTTGCATTTTCCTGTGCCTTCCTCAATCGATCCCCCTCTCAGTTACCGTGACGCAGGCGTCAATATCGACGCTGGGGATGATCTGGTCGAGCGCATCAAGCCTCTAGTGGCGCGAACCCAACGACCCGAATGCCTGGGCACTATCGGTGGCTTCGGTGGGCTCTTCGAACTGCCCGTCGGACAGTACCAACAACCGGTGCTGGTGTCGGGGACAGACGGTGTAGGC
>JAAZYQ010000370.1:0-262 GCA_014239575.1 Gammaproteobacteria bacterium | reverse complement strand
TGTTCTCGTGGTGGGTGCCGAGCCGCTCTACTTTCTCGACTATTTCGCCACTGCCGCACTTTCACCCACACAGGCAGAGTCGGTGATCTCAGGAATTGCAACAGGATGCGAGATGGCCGGCGCCGCACTGATCGGAGGAGAAACTGCCGAGATGCCAGGAATGTATGCGGCAGGCGACTATGATCTGGCAGGATTCTGCGTGGGGATCGTTGAAAAGGAAAAAATCATCGACGGCCAGCAGATTCGCGCCGGGGACCATATT
>JAAZYQ010000036.1 GCA_014239575.1 Gammaproteobacteria bacterium | reverse complement strand
CTAAACCGATTTCGTTTTCAGAAAAATCGCTACAATCGCAAAGGACTTTCTCAGTTTTTTTGAAAATCAATGGAAACAGACGATCTGGTGCTTTTTGTACGGGTTGCGCAACTTCGGCAGTCTGACTGCCGCGGGTGCGACTGTTTATAGATTTTCTGCTGGAGCGCTTCGGTGATCCCCCGTACTGGGAAGAGGGCCTTGGGAAGATTGCCGTTCTGGCATAGGATTAAGGGCAGATGATCTTGATCTTTTTGCCGATGTGCCGGTGTACGCCTTGTTTAGTTGGGCCAAAACCGTGGCACCGGTTGGAGCACGGCGCCCCATCAATAGCGATATGATGTGACGGCGGTCACATTAAAATGCACAACAACCGGCCCATAGTAAAAAACTGACTGGGTCTGTGACCTGCAATCTCCGGAATTTTGAAAAAGGGGCCGACAATGCCACTTGCGCGTAAATTGGGTAAGGCGGTTGTACTGATAACCTGGGTTGTGGGGGCGCTCGTGCCCCAGTTTGGTGCTGCGGATGAATTGCCGCCAGCAGCCAAAGGCAACCCGATCGTGGTATTTACCCGTATGGCGCCGGGACCCGATGAAGATGGTCCCGGGCGTATGCTGCTTGAGCGTATCAAGGATGACAAGACGCTGCGGGTCATGGTGGGTATCGATTTCGATATGGTGGCGCCGCACGAGTTATCCAGCGCAGACGTTGCAGCGCAGGCGGCCGACATGGCCAAAGTACAGCGCGCTGTGCTGGGGCGAGTCTTTGCGGTTGGTGGCAAAGGGGTGCTCTGGCAGTTCAAAGATATCCCTTTCATCACCCTCGAGGTTAACCGCGAGCAGTTGCGCAAAGTGCTTGTGGATCCTGCCGTGGTCAGTGTGCAGGAGGATGCCGTTTCGGCACCGATGCTGAACGACAGCACGGATGTGATTCGCGCCGATCAGTTGTGGAGCATGACACCGGCGCTGCGCGGCAAGGGCCAGGCAATAGCCATCCTCGATACTGGAAGTAATCACGATACCATGCTTAAAGGCCGTGTGGTTGCAGGCGGATGCTTTTCGAGCAGCTACTGGTATTACCCCTCGCAGTCATTGTGTACCGGTGGCGCATCATCGCGAACCGGTTTGTCCGCTGGCAGCAATTGCCCGACAACGGTAGGCGGCTGTGACCACGGCACCCACGTTGCCACCATTGCGGCTGGGGATAACGGCTCGCTGCGCGGCGTGGCCCCCGAGGCCGGAATTATCCGGGTGCAGGTGTTCTCCAAGTTCACCAGTAGTTACTGGTGTGGCGGTTATGCGCCTTGTGTGATGTCCTATGGCTCCGATCAGATACGCGGCCTGGAGTATGTTTACAGCCTGCGCAATACTTTCAATATCGCCGCCGTTAATATGAGTCTCGGTGGGGGTTATTATTCTTCTGCCTGTGACAGCCGTGCCCCGGCAATCGCCTCAATCATCAACCGCCTGACGAGCGCCGGTATTGCCGTGGTGATTGCTGCCGGCAACAGTGGCATGAACGGCTACATCAGTTATCCGGCGTGTATCAGCAACGCAGTTGCCGTGGGCAGTTCGACCAAGACCGATGGCTTGTCGTCTTTTTCAAACCATTCGGCTCTGGTTGATCTGCTGGCGCCGGGCCACAGTATTTATGCCGGGGTGCCCAGTCGTTCTTATAGGCGCATGAGTGGAACGTCGATGGCGGCGCCACACGTAGCCGGCGCTTTCGCTCTTTTGAAAAGTTACGACCCCAATGCCACGGTGGCCCAACTGCAAACGGCACTGGAATGTACTGGTGAGCCTATTGCACGTGGTGGCGTCAGCCGCAATCGTATCGATATGCGCAGTGCTTATCAGTTTTTAAAAAAAGGCATGGCAGGGTGTAAAAAGGCAGAAGATGCATCCGCGCCTGACTGGATTCCACGTCATGGCTGGTTCTGACATGTTCGGTTGCACTATTTTTTTGTGGATGCAAAGCATGTGCCGCGCTCTGGTTGAGAGATGTGTGCCGGCCAGTATTTTGTTAGCGACACTGGTGAGTTTTGCGCCGCTATCAGTTGCGCAGCAAAGCCAAGATGTCGCCATGCTGCTGCATACCATCCAGGGCCTTGAAAGCCTGCGCTACGATATCCTTTATGAGCGCGACCGTTTCAATGCCTCCCCGGCGCCAGTCGGTGAAGCAGCACTTGAAACCTGGCGGGCCGTGGCTGAGGACATCAAGTTAACCCTCGCTGAGATAGAGACGGCGCTTGCCGATCTGCGTCAGCGCTATCTCGATAGTGGCGGGATCTTTGCCAGGGCGCCGCCGGCCAGCGAAATGCCGCCGCTGCTCCCCGAGTAGGCGATGAGCAGCCTTTCGATTCGCAAACTGTGTGGTGGCGTTTTCTTGGCGCTGGCCTGTGGTTGGCCGCTCGCGGGTATGGCGGCCCCAGGGCCGCTGGCCCAGACCCCGATTCTAACCTCAGCCGCCAGCGCACCCAATATCCTGATCGTAATCGATGACTCGGGCTCTATGGGTTGGCGCCGCTCTGGCCAGCCTAAAACGCCGATGCGCTCAGCGCAGGATTCGGCTATCGCGTTGCTGGATTCTCTCAGCAACGTCCGGGTCGGGATGGGGTCGTTCAGCCGTTACAACTTCGGTGGCGAACTCGATCAGCCCATCGTCGATCTGGATACCAACCGAGCCCTGATCTACCAAGCGATCAACAAGCTGTCTCCGGGCGGGGGCACACCCTTGGTGGGTACGCTGCAGCATATGGGCCGTTACTTTGCGGGTCTTGGCGGTCCCAGTAACCCTGGCAACAGCGCCTCGGCAAGCTGCACGGCTAACGGCCAGTACCAGGGCGCGCTGACCCTGCATCCCGATGATGCACCGCGTGAGTTCCCGCTGAGCCAGGTTTTTCCAAGCGGGCCGAACAAGGGGTGGAACAAAGCAGCAGCGCAATCACCGGTTTGTCACTGGTGCCAGAAGAATTTTCTTATCCTTCTGACCGACGGCTGGGGCTGGGGCAATGCCTCGACCCCACTGCGTAACTACTGCCCCACCTGTTATCACCCGTTGATCAGTGTGGCCGCGACGCTTAATGATATCGACCTGCGTCCAGATGTCGATGAGTTTGATGGCAGCGAGTCGAAAAACAACCTGATCACCTACACCATCGGTTTTCATACCAGCCAGACTCTGCTTAAAGAAACTGCGAAAGAAGGCGGCGGGCTTTATTTCGAAGCGGATAACGAGGCAGAGTTGAAGACGGCCTTTGCCAAGATTGGCGAGGATATTCTGGCGCACACCAGCGGTTCGGCATCAGCCGCCACTTTCAGTACCAGTTTGCTCAAGACCGGCACCGACCTTTACCTCACCACCTTTAACACCGAGTACTGGACTGGAGATGTAATCGCCGGCACCCTGGATGCCAGCGGCCGACCAGGTGCCGTGCGTTGGTCAGCCGCAAAGCAGCTCGATACCGCCAGCGACCCCGGCACGCGGGTAATGCTGACCTGGAACACTGAGAATAATCCGCCGATCAGTACTTGCCCCAGTTCGCCGATAAAAGCCGAAGTCCCCAAGGCACGCCCGGGCGGCATCCCCTTTCGCTGGGATTATCTGTCAACACTGCAGCAGCGCGACCTGCTAAAGCAGGCGAGCGTCGCAGGCAATCTGACCTTTGAGCGCAAATGGGGTATCTCCGGTGCAGGCAGTGGCCGGTTCGCGCTGCCTTTTGACATTGCCACCGACAGCAAGGGCAACGTCTATGTGGTGGATTACAACAACCACCTGGTGCAAAAGTTCGATATTGACGGCCATTTTCTCACTCAGTGGGGTGGCAGGGGTTCAGGCAACACCAGCCTGGACTATCCAGTAGGTATTGCGACCGACACTCATGACAATGTTTATGTCGCCCAGCATGGCTCGCACACGGTCAAAAAATTCTCCGCAGCCGGTGATTATCTTGCCAGTATCGGTGGTTATGGGCTTGAGCCGGACCAGCTTTACTATCCCTTTGATGTCGCAGTTGATTCGGTTGGCAATATCTATGTGGTTGAATTGCAGAATCACCGCATCAAGGTATTCGATCCAAGCGGGCGGTATCTGCGCGAGTGGGGCGGCAGGGGCAGCTCCGAGGGCAGGTTCTGGAGTCCCAACCGGATCGCCATCGACCTTGGAGACAACGTATATGTTTCGGATTATGTCAATCACCGAATTCAAAAGTTCGATACCGATGGTAAGTTTCTGGCCCAGTGGGGCAGTTACGGTACTGGCAGTGGGCAGTTCCGTTACCCCTATGGCGTGGCCACTGATGGCAGTGGCAATGTGTTTGTGGCGGAGTATTTCAATCGTGTGCAGCAGTTCGATGCCGCAGGTAACTTTATAGAGCAGTGGGGCACCGCTGGATCAGGCGATGGCCAGTTCAAGTATCCCCGGGGTATTGGCGTGTACGATGGCGGTGCCTGTGCCGGCTCAAGTTTTTTTGTGGCCGATGCCTATAACAATCGGGTGCAAAAATTCTCCAGCCCTGGTAGCGCCAGCATCAGTACCGATATCGGCAAGGCACGATTGCGCTACGTTCGCGGCGAACGCGCCCATGAGGGCAAGGGTTGGGATTTTCGCCAGCGTAAAAGTCTGCTTGGCGATATCATCCATTCTTCAGCTGTCTATGTGGGCAAGCCCTCCCTGAACTGGCCCTCGGACGGGGCTTTTCCGGGTGGTGAGAATGCCTATTCGGCTTTTGCCAAAGACAAGCGTAACCGCCAGGCGATTGTGGCTGTCGGCGCTAACGATGGCATGCTGCATGTTTTTGCCGCTGATACCGGCAAGGAACTGCTTGCCTATCTGCCGGGCAATCTCTTCTCTACGGCGCCCAGCGAGGGATACCATTACCTGACCGATCCTGATTACGCGCACCGCTATTACGTGGACGGCACGCCGGCTGTGTCGGACGTGTTCATCCCTTCGCATTTCTCGACTTCGCCGCACTGGCGCAGCGTGCTGGTGGGTATAGAGGGTTCGGGTGGGCGCGGTCTTTTTGCACTGGATCTGACTGATCCTAATTATTTCTCTGAAGCCCATGCCAGTGATCTGGTGTTGTGGGAGTTCTCCAGCAGTGATGATCCGCATCTGGGGCGTACGCTGGCCCGGCCAACCATTGCGTTGCTGCCCAATGGCCGTTGGGCGGTAATCGTCGGCAACGGTTATGAGCACAAGGCTACCGGTACCGTCTCGTCAGGGCAGGCGGAGCTTTTTATCATCTACCTGGATGGCGGTCTGGATCGAAAGTGGAGCGAGGGACGTGATTACCTGCGTATCCCGACCGGAGTCGGGTCGGTCACACAGCGCAACGGCCTTTCCACTCCGGCGGTTATCGATACCAATGGGGACGGCGTTGCCGACCGGGTATACGCCGGTGACATACAGGGCAACCTGTGGGCCTTTGATCTATCGAGCACCAAGGCGGCGGACTGGTCGGTAGCGCGCCCGGGGCCACTTTTTAGAAGTGCCCATGGGCAGCCGATTACAGCCCGGCCGGAAATCATCCGCCACCCGGCGATGCCGCAAAGTGGTAACCAGCCTAACCTGATGATCTTTTTCGGCACCGGGCAGTACCTGGTGGCGGGAGATAACACGACCACGGATACGCAGAGTTTCTACGCGGTCTGGGATCGCGGCGACGGCGGGCTCAAACCGACAGACCTCGTTGAGCAGACCTTCTTGCGTACCGGGCAAAGTGGGGGGCGTATTACCGACCCGGATCGCTGGCAGACCCTGAAAGTCGATTATAAAAAATCCGGTACCGGCGATCGCTATGGCTGGTATCTTGATCTGCCGGACCGCGGCGAGCGGGTAGTCACCGATGCGCGCTATCGTAGCGGGCTGGTGTTTTTCAATACTCTGGTTCCAACCGACCCCCGCCCTTGTGCAGCCGGCGGTACTGGCTGGATGATGTCTGTTGACGCGTTGACTGGCGGCAGCCCGATTGCCCCGGCATTTGATTTTGACGGCAACGGCGAGATCGATGTTGAGGGCGATACTGAGATCATTGGCACGGAAGGCGGCACTAAGAAACGTCGCCTGGGTTTTGCGGGCAAAAAATACAACTCCAAGAGCGGTATCCCCACCGGAGTCTCCATCATCGGCGATAACCGCTATACCTCGGGCAGCGGCACTGACGATGCCTCGGAGGTGGTGGTTGAGGCTTTGCAGCCAGGAGATGATGCGCCGACCGGGCGGATGTCGTGGGAGCAGTTATTTACAGAGTAGTCGTCACCGGTAATATCAAAAAAGCCACCCGGTCATCGACTGGTTGGCGGGAGAGTCAGGGAATACCTAGTTGCCTGATGATGTAAATCCAGTTGCCTGGTGATGTAAATGATAGTACCGTTGTACCCCTTCCTTGCGGCTGACCAGCCCCATAAATCCCCCGTGTAGCCACTGCAGCCCAATTAAAGAGACGCATCGGTTGGCTCTGTCGGGGATACACCCGCATTTTTGATTCTGGCGGGGTGTCAGGGGTGCCGGCTGGGTTGATCCAAAACTAGGTTTCGCTACTTTTCTGCAGTTGAGCTAAGATTGATCTGGACTCAGGCACTAAGCACTCTGGTAATTTTGATGAGGGATCGAATAACAAGAAGATTGTTTTGCGGGTCTTTTGCCGTGGGGTGCATCATTTTCCTCGTTGGTTGTAACAGCGGCGGCGGCACCACCTCGGGCACCTCGGGTGGGCCAGGCTATCTCACCGTGCCGCTGGCGGGCTGGTGGTCCGGTAGCTGGTCTCGCAATACAACCTTGACCGATATCATCGTTGATACCAGCGATGTCACCACCCAGCTCGACCCTCTCGATGGCGTAGCACGCCTGCGGATCACCTCAGCCAGCGGGTCCTCACAGACGATTTCCGGCTCCTTGATGATGAGTGGGTTCGAATGCTTTGATAATGGCAGCATACAAGGGTCCTGGTCGGGTTCAAACGTGGGTATCAGCGTCTACAGTCAGCCGACTCTGGTGGAAACGGCTGGAGTCAGTTCGACCGTCACGCAGGTCTCGGGTGGCAGTGATTATGCCTCGGCGCCTACAGTGACTTTTGCTGCACCAGATAATGCCAGTGGGACCACAGCAACAGGGCACGCAGTGATCTCCGGCAAAGGCAGCATTGCATCGCTCGCGGTATCGGCTGGCGGAGCCGGGTATACGCAGGCGACCACCACGGTGACCATTACCGCACCTGACCTCACCGGTGGTACCCAGGCTACTGCTACCGCAACAGCCTCAGCAGCAGGAGCCATAGTCGGTTTTGTCATGACTGAAGCTGGCAGCGGCTATTCGATTGCGCCGGGAATCATCATCTCTGACACAGGGGGTGGTGCAGGAGCGGTCGGCACAGCGACTCTCAGCGATGATGCGGCAGGCCAGGTAACAGCCATTGTTCTGGATAACGCGGGCTCTGGTTATGAGACAGCGCCAAGTATTACGATAAGTGGTGGTGGAGGAACCGGTGCGATCTTTACGGCGGAACTTGATAATGATGTGGGTCTTAATGCTGTGCGTCTGTCGCTTTCAGGGCACCAGAGCTCCGCTGGCGAACTCAAATTTTCTTATACAGTGGCCTCAGGCGAGTGCGAAGCCAAGCGTGGCAATATTACCCTGAGAAAATCAGGGTGACCATGGAGCCGATCGATGACCACGAAACTGATCACAGCGAAGGGCCATCCTGTGAAGCAGCGGCGCCAGAGCGGCTTCACGCTACTGGAGTTGCTGGTGGTGATTGTCATTATCATAACGGCTGCCGCCGTGGTCGCACCGAGCCTGGGCCCACGCGCCCAGCAGGCGCGGTTGGATTCCGGCGCGGCACGGCTCGATGCGCTGGTACGCCATGCTCGCACTCGGGCAGTGATCGAGCGCCGCGATGTAGCGCTATCGCCTTCAGCGGACGGACGCTGGGTCCGTCTGACCTACCCCGGTGGGGCCGGCACGGTACGTACGCCGCCGCTGGATCTGGGCGAAACAGTGCGCTTGCGCCTGGCCAAGGGCAGCGATGCCGGCGAACAGGCGGGCATTATTTTTCATGCCGATGGCACAGCCGAGCATGTCGGCCTTTTACTCTCATCCCACGCTGGAGTGCGGCGGATGGTGCTCGATCCAGCCCGCGGCCGGCTGGTGGCCGGGGGTTCGTGATGAGATTGGGCCAGCAAGGATTTACCCTGATTGAGATCATGGTGGTGATGGTGATCTTAAGTTTCGGGTTGGTGGCTGTGGTTGGTGCAGTTGCCCAGGCGGCACGCAGCACCAGTGCTATTGAGGAGCTCGAGTCGCTGCGCCAGGCCGCTGAGCAGGTATTAGCCACCCAGGTAATCCAGGCGCAGATGCCCCGCGAGCGTAGCGAAGGCACCCTGGGCCGGGTCAACTGGGTACTCAAAGTGAGTGATGACCCGGATTTCGTGAATCTCAAGCAGTTGCGTATTACTACCTTTATCGCCGGCAAGCCCGATGGGCGCCGGTTCACGGTGGAGTCGCGACAGGCACTCCTGGAATCGTCAGCAGAGGGTACGCTGTGAAACGCCTGATACTCCTCGCGCCTCTTATCATCATCCTTTCGGGCTGCGCGGATTTTCTCTACCAGCCGGAGCGCACACGCCAATGGCCGGATCTGGGCGTGCAGATCGCTGTAGTTATGGTCCCAGATGAAACCGGAGTTGTGGTTCGGCGCGACTTTCTAATACGTGGCGTGCGTCCGGGAACGCCAGCCGAACACGCAGGGGTCAAAGCTGGCGACCTTCTGATATCCTTGGATGGTCGGCTAGTCAATAGTGTCAGCGCCGCGCTTGATGTCATGCGCAGTAAAAACAAGATGGATACCGTGCTGCTTGTGGTGGAGCGTGACGGCGAGACCCGCCAGTTTCTCATCAGTCTGGCTAACGCTGCTTTGCGATCGGAGATCTGATCGGTGGGCCCGGCTTTGCGAACTCTCTCAGGAGACCTTTTATGAACAGAACCCGTTGTCGCCGCAAAAGACCCCGCCAGCGCGGGTTTACGCTGATCGAACTGCTGGTGGTTATTGTCATCATCGGTGTGCTTGCCTCGGTGGTCGGGCCACGGCTCTTCGGCCGGGCCGACCAGGGCAAGATTGCTGCGGCCCGGGCGCAGATCGAGAACTTTTCGCTGGCGCTGGACAACTACCAGCTCGATACCGGTAACTATCCGTCCAGCCAGCAGGGGCTGATCGCATTGCTGAACAAGCCTTCGGGCAGCCCGTCACCGCAGGGCTGGCGCGGACCCTACCTGAAAGCGCGTGATTTGCCTACAGACCCATGGGGGACCAACTACCAGTATGTGTCGCCTGGCAAGCTCAACAAAAGCTGGTACGACCTTTACAGTTACGGCAAGGATGGGCAGAGCGGGGGCGACGGTGATGCCGCCGACGTCGGTAACTTCTAGGCAGGGCGGATTCACCCTGCTGGAACTGATCGTCGGCCTCACCGTCGGCGCGATCCTGCTGAGCGCGATCTATACCACATTCGTGGGGGTGAGCCAGACACAGCGTCGGGTAGAGAGTGTGCTCGACCGTACTGCGACCTGGCGCTTTGTCACCGAGACCCTGCGCCTTGACCTCGCCCGTGTAAAACGCACCTCCGCTTTCAAGGGTAATGTCGAGGGCTTTGAGGTCGAGTTTTTCCAGGGCATCGAAGAGACCCCGGTTACGGTGCACTATGTCTGGGAAGATGCCCGGCTGACGCGCACTGCGGGTGAGGCCATTCTGGCTGTAGAAATGCCGGAGGGATTTCAGCAGCCGGCCTTCAGTTATCGCTCAGACCTAAACTGGGTGGATTCGGCAGACACCCTGCCACGAGCTGTGGAACTGCGTATTGCCACACCGCGCGGAGCGCTGAGCCGTGCCTTCGCGCTGGAATTTGATGCTGGTGTCAAAAGTGCGTCCGGGGAGAGACCCGGATGACTCTACCTCCCCGGAATCAGCGTGGTTCGGTGCTAATCGTCTCCATGGTCGTGCTGGTGCTGATCAGCGCAATGGCAGCACGCGTCGTTTACCAGACTCGCCTCGAGCTCAAGATTCAGCAGCAGGTCAATGCGCTGACGGGGCTGCGCGCGGTGGCCCGCGGGGCAGCCCACCAGGTCGCGGGTTTTTTAAGCACCCATGTTGAGGAGACCTCCAACGGCCCGACACTGCCCTGGTGGATCGAGCAGGCGCCGCTAGCGCCGCTAACCCTGCCAGCCGGCGAGGCGATGATTGTGGCGGGCATCCCAGTACCGCTGATACCTGAAGAGGCGCCCGACCCGGATGATCCGGCCGATGAAGAAGAAGAGGTGGCTATCGGGCTAGTCGATGCCGAGGCTCTTCTTAATATCAACACCGCATCACCGGAACAGTTGATGGCCTTTCCCGGTTTTTCCAACGTGCTAGCCGAGGCGATTGTCAGTTATCGTGAAGCCCTTATCGAATCGCTCGGGGATCAGGCCGCTTTGCAGAGCGAGGCTGATGCCAGTGAGTCCGGTGATGCGCCAGCGCTGAGTTACGTGGCCGCGCCCTTTCGTTCGGTGCATGACCTGCTGCAGGTAGAAGGCATGACCAAGGCGATACTCTACGAGCCGATTACCGAACTGGACGGTGCCGTGGCCGACTTTCTAACCTGTTGCTCCAATGGTCGGGTCAATATCAATACGGCACCGCATCCGGCACTGATGGGTGCGGGTTTCAGCGAGGAAGAAGCCAACGTACTGGTGTCCGAACGCAATGGTGGAACTCATTTCAAGGATCTGTCGATATTTGGCACGGTGCTCCCCACGATAGTTGATGAGGAAAGACGGCAGCGCTTGGAGCGGGCAATTACTGTACGTTCAAGTACTTTTCCGTTGACCATCGAGGCTACCAGTACCACAAGTGGCCACAGCGTCGTGCTGGTGGCCCGTATATTTCTGGATGAGGCCTCGGCGCGCTTTGTTTCCTGGAGGGAAATCTGATGACGCTGCTGAGCGCAGCCCGACGCATGCCCCGGGCAGGAGTGCTGTTGGCGCTTGGCGCGGCCGGCGATCTTACTGGCGAGATCGACCAGCGGCTGCGCAGCTCCCGCCGGCCCTATGCATTGGTGGTGCCTCCCGGCGGAACGGTGTTGCGTCGTCTCAGCATACCTGCAGTTGGCCGGCGCGGGCGCGAGCAGGCGCTGCGCCTGGCGGCCGAGGCGAGTCTCGCCGAACCTCTAGACAGTTACCTGGTTGATTACTGGCGTATCGATGCTGAGCAGTATGGGCTGGCGGCGATCCCACGTAACCTTCTGGCGCGCTACCAGGAATTTGCCAACGAACGTGGCCAGGCGGCCGGGCGGATCCAGTCGCCTGAACTGACTGCTGATCTCAAGGACGGGTTGGTACTGTGGGTTATGGCCGATGCGGTCACAGTCTGTACCTGGCGCAGCGGCACGCTGGTTGACTGGCAGGCGATGCCCCGGGCCAACGGAATGCTTGCACTGGAGCAATTGCTGCGCCACGGTGTGGCGTCGGGTATCAGCCAGGTGATCGTGCGCAGCGCGGCGGCCAAAGATCAACCTTTCGCGCAGAGCGTAAGTGAAGCTTGCACCCGCGCGTTGCCGGGGGTCGAGGTGCAGATGCTGGATGACCCGATCACCGGGCCCGGCCAGGGCAGGCGGACGCTGTGCACCTTTGACGCTTTTGTCAGCGAGCAATCTCACCGGCCGGCCAGTGGTGCGCGCCGTCGCGGCGCTGCGCTGGCGACCCTGGCGCTGTTGGCGGCGCTGAGTTGGTTTTTGTACCTGCAATTGCGTGACCTCGAGGATCAGGCAGTACGGGCCGAGCACACCGCCAGTCTGTTGAAAATGCAGGCAGGGCGCTCCGTACGGATTGCTGACCGAGTTGGCCGACTGACAGGCGAGGTACGTGAGATGCAGGCGCTTGATGACGCCAGCGTGGTCACGCTGCTTGATAATCTGGCCGAACTGATGCCAGCAACGGTGCGGCTGGCCGGGATGCTGCAACTCGACCGACGTGGTGTGCTGACCCTCGACGGGTTGGCGCAGGCTGAGCGCGATATCTCCGGATTTGTGGGCGAGTTACGCCGTCATCCGCAGGTTAGCCGGGTGCGCCTGCAGTCGGTCACCGCCAGCCGTAGCGAGAAGAGCCAGGAGCAGGGCATACGGTTTCGCCTGCAGGTCCGGCTCGCGACACCGCTGTGGCAGCCTCCCGCAGAGGAGGGTGTATGAGTAGCATTATGCCAGGACGCCTACTCGGCAGCATGACACCGCGCGACCGGCGGGCGCTGGGGATCGTGGGCGGCTTCCTTTTTGCGATCGCAGCCTATACCCAGTTGATCGAGCCGCTGGTGTTCCGCTTTGAAAGCGCGCTGGAGCGCCGTGATCGGGCCGAGCACGCCTCATCCGGATATACACAGAAGATCCGGATGCTGCCGCGCCGGGAGCATCGGTTGGCCGAGCTTGAGCGCGAAATGAGCACCCTCAGCGCGTATTTTGCGCCCGATGTTGCAGCGCAATCGGCACCAACCGAATCACTGATAGATGAGCTGACGGCCTACGCAAGCATCAGCGGTGTACGTTTAAGGCAACTGGTGCCCGACGTCGAGACGCTACCTGATGCGCAGGGTCGTATCCATGACCTGGAGTTGACCGGCGACTACCCGTCGCTGCGCCGTTATCTGTACCTTCTTGAGACTTCGCCGCGCCGGTTCGATCTGGCGGAACTGGAGATGAGCCCTCCAAAAGAGGGTGGTTCCCGCATTCGGGTACGCTTTTTTGATCCCGCACCGACCTCGAGCCCCTCTGGCGCCCCAAGCGGCGTTGAGCCTTTGATGATCGGGGTTTACGGCACCGCTGATGATCTGCCGGTGTATGTCGCCCGCGAGGCAGGGGATTTTGCCACGGCAGATGTCGTCGTTAACCTGATGCCGGCTGGTTCGCCACAACTGAGTGTGAGCCGACTTTTATCCGGCGAATTGGACGCGGTGGTTGCAAGCCTCTATGACATTATGCGCTATCGTCTTGCCGGTGTTCCGCTCCAGGTAGTGATGCCGCTGGGGCAATTGCCGCTGGCGACATCGCTGATCACCGAGACCAATAGCGGCGTTGATGAGCTGGCAGCCCTTGCTGGTAAAACGCTCGGGCTCGAGAGTCATGGTATGGCCGAAGTGCTTCTTTTGCAGTTGCTTTTCGAATCTGGCATGAGTCGGTCGGATATCGATATTGTCTACCTTGATCGGCGTGCCATGGTGCGCCACCTAAAAAGTGGTCTGGTCGATGCAGTGTTGGTCAGCGGCCTGAATAAGGCGGGCCTGGCTTATCTTGGGCTGCAGGAAATTGAGCGGTTTGCGGCGGGTAATAGCGACTGGCAGTCTTACCTCGTGGCTCATGCCGACTCGCTTAGCCGTTTCCCGCGGCGCTGGCAAGCCGTGGCCACAGCTTTGTTCGCGACAACGAAGCGGTTGCAAGCAAAAGACCCAAGCGCTGTCGAGCTTGCTGATAATTGGCTACGCTACCGTAACACCGGTGCCGCGGCTTCGGCATTATCGGAGGTTCGCTTTATTGAGGCAGCACAGGCGGGGCAGTTGCTGGGGTCTGATGCAGACTTCGGGCTTGACCCTTTACAGGATCTACTGCTGGAACTTGGCGAGGAAGTGCCAGATACCAGCCGGGATGAACTGGTGAATGAAGCCTGGCTGCAGGCCACGTTGGAGCATGTCGGTGACAACTGACTGGAAAAAACGTATGGGTTCGCGGCGCACCTTGGGGCGGTTGATCCGCTTTGAGCTTTTGCTGGCGCTGATCTTTGTCGTTGCGGCCATCGCCATGCATTTCGCCCCAGCGCCGGGTATAACGCCGGGACGGGCTCCGGCCGCCAGCGCGGTGACTTTTTCCGGTGCTGGCACAGGTTTTGAATACCCGTTCCCGATATTTGAGCCCGCCTCAGCGTCGCGCGAGAGCCTTTATCAGTTTGGCTCGGTGCGCCGTGATGAAGCCGCGCGCCTGGAGTTGGAATCCGAGCCAGTAACTCAGAAAGAGCCCCAGGAACAGATGGTTGAAGAGGAGCCTGAGCCCCCACCGCTGCCGCTTCCCGACCTGGACGGGCTGGAGCTCGTTGGCACCCTGGCAGGTTCTGACGGTGAATCCATCGCGATCGTGCGTGACGACAACATTGGCGAGACCGTTTATGTTAAAACCGGGGATGACCTGAATGGCTCGGTGGTGTCCGAGATCACCGATAACGCCGTGCGGGTTCGGCTGGGTGATGAGGAAGACGAATTGTTTGCGAGCAGTTACCTGATAGAGTGAAGCACTATAAAGAACACCAAGCTTAAAGAGCCAGACCCTTAAGACCAAAAACCAAACGATGAATCTGCCAACCATGACTGTTGACCACTTTGTGCATAAAAGCCTGCTCACGGCAGTTTTGTGCACCCTGTTATCGTTAGCCAGTTACTCCTGGCAGCCCGTTGTGTTTGCGCAAACCGGGCTGATCGAACCCACCGAGGAGGGCGCCGCCCTGCCGCCCGTGGCAGCTGATAGCGCCACTGAAGAAGTAGATTCGAGCGCCGAGCCAGCGCCGGCTGTGGATGAGCCGATGCTGACGGTCAATTTTCGTGATGCCGATATCCTTGAGGTATTGGAGGCCTACTCCAATCTGCTGAATATCAACGTTGTGCCCGGTGAAGGGGTATCGGGAATGGTCACGGTTATATCGCCGGGTCCGATCACCCGATCGCAGGCGGTCAATCTGCTGCACTCCATTTTGAAGCACCGCGGTTTCGCGGTTATTGAGAACGACGGCTACATCAGCGTGGTGCAGGACGCGATCGCCGAGATGAGCGGCTTTCCCATTTATAAGCCCGGAATGCCGGATGACCAGGTCGCCGTTGTCGCGATCCGCCCGCAGTATATCGATGAGGAGGCGCTTGCGGAGACACTCGCCGCGATGGGGTTGATGCGGCCCGTGTCGACTAATCGTGATGCGGGTGTGGTGCTGGTGACGGCAGCGGCCTCCAAGTTGCGGTCCATTTTGAAACTGGTGAAGGAACTCGACGCACCCCAGCGTGTTGCGATCACCCGCACCTATCCGCTGCAGTATGCCGCGGTAGCCAAACTCGGCCCTGTGATTGCTGGTTTTGTGGCGCAACTGGCTGGACAGGAGGCACCTCAAAGCGTTGCCGAAGGTGCAAGTTCTCTGGTATCTGGTAGCGTGATGATCGAGGAGCGTACCAACAGCCTGATCATCACGGCGGAGGAAAAGTATCATCGGGCGGTAGTCGATATGCTAGTTGAGCTGGATAAGCGCAGTCCGCAGATACTGCTCGAGGCCAAGGTCGTGGAGATCACGCTGGATCAGCACAACCGCATGGGCATGCAATGGCAGCAGTTGCTGAATGTGTTGCCGATGGCGGCGCTTACGTTTGCCGATCCCAGCACTTTTGCTATCGGCTCGACGGTGGTTGACAGCGCCCAGAGCGTACTGTCGGGCAGTCCGGGTGGCATCAATTACGCATTGCTTGATCCTAAGAATTATTCGATGATGATCAATCTGCTGGCCAGGGATTCCGATGCCCGGGTGCTGGCCTCGCCGCACCTGATGGCCTCAAATAACATGGAGGCCGAGCTGCGTATTGGTGACGAGATTCCGGTGCTCAAGGAAACCCGGATGGATACCAACAACCAGCCGATCGAAACATACGATAGAGAGAAAGTTGGCCTGGAGCTAAAACTGAAACCCACCATAGCCAACAACCGGGATGTTACCCTCGATCTGGAGATTTCGAACAGCAACGTTATCGCGGGTGCTGCCGGATCAGGAAATAATCAGCACACGATCACGGAGCGCCTGGTGAAAACGCATGTGATCATCAAGGACAAACATACCCTGGTGATCAGCGGCCTGATCCGCGATGATATTTCTGGCGGCAATGCCGGCATTCCTGAGCTTAAAGATCTGCCTGGTGTTGGGCCACTTTTTGGTTCGCAGCAAAAGCAAAAGAAATCAACTGAGCTGTTGATTCTGATCACGCCTTATGTGATTCTCTCTGAACAGGAGGCCATTAGAGTCGGCACTGACCAGTTGCTCAAGCATCCGGGTGCTGCCACCGCCGGCGCACTGGATCATATCGAGATGGAGTTCGATCTCTAGGGCGCTGGTTTCTAGCGAAACAACGACCTGATAATTCCGTGCAGGCCAGCATTGCCCAGACCTTATCCCAGTCGCGCCTGATGGCGGGATTACCGATTGAGGTGATGGAAAGCCTGGCCGGACGTTTTGATGATGTTCGCGATGTGTCGGCGGGTGAGGTTTTCAAAAAAGCCAGTGACGATCCCGATGCCGCCTTTCTGGTCCGCTCGGGTAATGTGCAGGTTGCCGAAAGCCGCAGCCTGGCCGATGGGGTGTATGCCTATACAGTCGGCCAGGGTGAGATCGTAGGTGCTCCGGCACTGCTAAACGGCGGTGAGGCCCAGGCGGAATACCGGGCTGCCGAGGACACCACGCTGGTGGCCCTGGCGCGTCCGGCCTTTAACGAATGGCTTGAGGCTCACCCGGAATATCATCAGGCCCTTTCCGAAAACGCAGCGCTTGATCAGCAGTACCATCTGCTACGTAAGACACAACTCTTTGCCGAACTCAACGCCATCGACCTGTATGCGCTGGTGCGGGAACTGGCGCCATGCTTTGAGAAGCACGAGGTCGGCGACTATCTTTTTCATGAAAACGATGTCGCCCAGGCGGCTTTCCTGGTGGCAAGCGGTGAGTACCGCATCATCAAGGAAAGTGCGCAGGATACTGCGGTAGCCACCCTGGGCACAGGGGCATTGACCGGAGTAGCTGGGTTGTTGCAGCACGGTAATTTCAACGCGGCGATGCGTGTGGCGAGCGCCGGGGGGTGCTGGCGGCTCGATCAGGCCCAGGTGGAGTGGCTGCGCAGCCACAGTCGCAAGATTGATGAGCGCATCAGCCGCGAACTGTCGTTGCCACGCTTGGAGAACGACGCGCTGCTGTTCCAGCCCGACACTGACCAGGGAGCGCGGTTAATTCTGGATCTGTTGCGTGAGAGCCCGGTTAACCTGTGGCGCCGTTACCGCTACAACCACCAGGAACCCCGCCAGGTACTCCAGTTGCTTGAACGCGCAACCGGCATCGATCCGCTTTTTCCAACCGATGATCTACTGATTGACACCGATCTGCCGCGACGCATGCCTGGCGATTTTGCGCGCATGCACTGTCTGTTGCCAGTTTTCTACGATGCTCAGGGTGTGCAGGTACTGACCACGACTCCGTTTCTGGGCTCTGTTGCCAGTGAGTGCACCCAGCTACTGGGTGCGCCGATACGACTGCGTCTGACCGAGCCGGAGTTTCTCGAGCGGCTGATTGAGAACACTTACCAGAACCTCAGCCAGGTGGATGACGAGAGCACTGGTGAGGATAGCGACAATGACTGGCAACAACTGGAACAACTGGACGATATCCAGGAACAGGCCCAGGCGGCACCTGTCATTAAATTGGTCAACAGCATCTTTGCCGAGGCCATCAATCGGGGGGTGTCTGATATTCACCTGGACCCGGGCGAAACCCGGCTCGAGGTGCGTTACCGTATCGACGGCCTGCTGCAGCCGGTAAACAGCGTGCCGCGCCAGTATCAGCCGGCGGTGATCAGTCGTATCAAGATCCTGGCCGATCTTGATATCGCCGAACGGCGGCTGCCGCAGGACGGGCGCATCCCACTGCGTATCGAAGGGCGCAGTTATGACATGCGCGTGGCAACGGTACCCACGGTCCATGGCGAAAGCGTGGTGATGCGCATTTTGGATAAATCCAGTATCCGGGTCAGTCTGGAGGACCTGCGCATGGGCCCTACCATTGGCCCGCAGTGGCAGGAACTGATTCGCCGGGCCAATGGCATCGTACTGGTCACTGGCCCAACCGGCTCGGGCAAGACCACGACACTGTACGCCACCATTAACGAGATCAGCACGCCCGACGTAAACGTGATTACCGTCGAAGACCCGGTCGAGTACCAGTTGGAAGGCATCAAGCAGATCCAGGTGAATGCCAAGATTGACCTGACCTTTGCGGCGGTGCTGCGCAGCATCCTGCGCCTCGACCCGGACATTATTCTGGTGGGTGAGATCCGCGACCGCGAAACTGCCGAGACGGCGGCCCAGTCAGCCCTGACCGGGCACCTGGTCTTCTCGACCCTGCACACCAACGACACCGCCACTGCGGTGACGCGCCTGATCGATATGGGGGTTGACCCCTACCTGGTGGCGTCAACGGTGATCGGTGTGTTTGCCCAACGCCTGGTGCGCCGGCTCTGTCCGGACTGCCGAGTGCAGGAGGGCGAGGGTGACAAAGTCTGGCATGCGCCAGGCTGTCGCCAATGCGACTACAGTGGATTCCGGGGGCGCGTGGGCATCTATGAGCTGCTGCTGGTCAGTGACGACACGCGCAAACTCATCATGGAAGGGCGCAGCTCCGCTGAGATTCACCAGCATGCCCGGGATACCGGTATGACAACCATTCTCGAAGACGGGCTGATCAAGGTCGAACAGGGCCTGACCACGCGGGACGAGGTGTTCCGCGTCGGCCACTAGTGGCGTCTTTTCAGTACAAAGGTGCGCGTGGCGGCAAGCCGTGCGCGGGCACCATCGAGGCACCCGACCGCAGGCAGGCGATTGCGTTGCTAGCGGGGCAGGGCATCCAGTTGCAGCAGTTGGATGAGGAAGCCGATAGCAGTGGCAGCGGTTCCGGCGGCGGGCTGTCGCTGCGTCTGGGTGGCGCCAAGAAGATAAAGCCGCGCGATATCACCATCCTGACCCGTCAGTTTGCCACCTTGCTTGAGGCCGGTTTTCCACTCGCGCGGGCGCTTGAGTTTGTTTCGCGCCAGCAGAGCGCGGGCCCCATGGCCGAGATGGTGGCAGATCTCAGCGCATCGATACAGCAAGGTCAGGATTTCTCGCAGGCGCTGTCGGGCTACCCAAACTATTTCGGTAACATCTTTCTCAGCATGGTGCGCGCCGGTGAGACCGGGGGTATTCTCGATGCGATGCTGGTC
>JAAZYQ010000369.1 GCA_014239575.1 Gammaproteobacteria bacterium | reverse complement strand
TATAGTCCCCGAGTAACTCGCGTAGGTCCTTCAATTACATCGAAATCTTTGGACACAATATTAGCCAAAGCTGGATTGGCCCCAACCCCAGCAAATAAATCGGACTTTAAATATCCCTCATAGGCATCTTTTGATTCCCAGATATAAACACCGCCATAGGTATTGTTTTCGTCATCGGCAAGCCAGTGTTTTGAAATAAGTCCTGGCAGTGCGGCAAAAGCTTCAGCAAGTTCGTTGCATACTGCTTCGTACTGAGCACGATTAATGCCCTCTAGATTGAAATTAATTACTTGGATATGCATACATTTCCTCTCGACGGTTGATTGTAATTGTCATAAGAAGTTTAACCCATTTGTGCCACCAAAGATTCTGGCTTGATGTGGATATAGCGATGGAGTTGTTTTAGGCTCTCACGCCCCCGTTGATGCTGACGACTTCCATAATCCCCAACCCTTTTCCAAACAATCGTGATGTCTTTTCATACCGAAGATCATACAAACGCAAATCGCCA
>JAAZYQ010000368.1 GCA_014239575.1 Gammaproteobacteria bacterium | reverse complement strand
ATCGGTTCATTGGAAAAGCACATGCCCGGTGCCAATGGGGTGGTGTTACCAAAAAACGTAAATGGGTTTAAGGAAGTGAACTTAAATTTTGATCTATCACGGCAAAATATAACGCGCCATTCGAGACTTGAAGCCATCTAATTGATGTGATTGTTTAAAGACGGGTTGGTAGAAGAAGAAAACTGTTTTATTTCAATTATTTAATACGCCCTATTTCCCTTTACAGGTCATAAGCAACTCGATATTATGATTTTGACACGGGTGTGAGGAGTGGGACGTTAAATATAAGAAGTTGCTGGGAGGAAATGATCATGAATTCGATGCGAAGACCAAAAAATAAATTAGTTGCGACTGCTCTGTTATTTGTAATGTCTTGTATTGCTTATGGCTGGTCGCCAGTGGCTTATGGAGTAGAGAAACCGCAAATAGGGGTCGGCGACATAGTTGTTATGGATGATGTTCCGGGCCAGGCCGGAATTGACTTCGCAGCGATGTTAACAACATCTTTAGTA
>JAAZYQ010000367.1 GCA_014239575.1 Gammaproteobacteria bacterium | reverse complement strand
TGATAAAGGTATGCCGGCAGGCCCTTCGATTATCGGTAACAAGCGTTTTACCCCTGGCACCGCTACAGAAGCTGGTGAAGAGATTGTCGATACTCTATTAACAGATAATGAGTCCGACCTCACTGGCAGGCTATCCTGGGACCAGCTCTTCCCAGATTAAAGGGTCAGTATCATCAATTCAACTTAGTAGAAATTTGAATAAATCTATCGGCAGCAAACAAGCAGGGTTCACACTGATCGAACTGATGATTGTGGTCGCCATTATCGGCCTCCTTGCGGCGATTGCCGTACCGCAATATTCGGACTATGTCACCCGCAGCCGTCGTACCGATGGCCAAAGTACCCTGCTACAGGTGGCCCAGGAACTCGAGCGCTGCTATACGCAGTTTTCAGCCTACAACAACACGAGCTGTGCGGTGGTCGGCGCCGGCGGGGTCAGCAAGACTTCTCCGGAAGGCTACTATGTGATCGCCGCCGCCGGCGCTCTTTCGGCGAGCACCTTTACCCTGACT
>JAAZYQ010000366.1 GCA_014239575.1 Gammaproteobacteria bacterium | reverse complement strand
GCAGCAGTTCCAGAAGCTGGGCCTCCGAGAGGTCTGCGAGTCCCCGCCCAGAGAAGGGGCCACTGATGACTTCCCCGTCGAGATCGCCGCTGTCGTGATCGAGAGTCATCCGCAGAACGACGGTCTCCACGGTTGAGGATTTCCCAGCGCTTGGTCCTCGGCTGGACTTAAACATGTTCCAAGCCTGCTTGGCGACCAGGAACCGCTGCAGCCACGGGACGGCAGCGCTGATGATGGCGAACATCCAGGGGATTCGTCCGGTGACCACCAGCAGTAATAGGGCGCCGGCGATACCGTAGAGTACGATGAGCTTCAAGGCCCGGCCGCGTTGCGCCGGACTGGCTTTTCCAAGC
Organism: Gammaproteobacteria bacterium; assembly: GCA_014239575.1. Lineage (GTDB taxonomy): Bacteria > Pseudomonadota > Gammaproteobacteria > Arenicellales > UBA868 > UBA868. The sequence goes on along the minus strand of JAAZYQ010000366.1, from coordinate 166 downwards.
CAGGCAGCAAGCCACATGAGTCCGACTAGCGCGACCAGCGCCAGAAAAATTCTCGCCAAGGTCAGCCTCTGCTATCCAGTTGTGCGATTAGGCGAAGCACTTCGCCACCATGATGCCGGCCATGATCGGCGAGCGCCTTGCGCCCGCCGGCCGCATATACTGCGAC
>JAAZYQ010000365.1 GCA_014239575.1 Gammaproteobacteria bacterium | reverse complement strand
GTGTAAACACTCAGTGTCGTGCCATCAGCGAGGGTGAAATCCAGATCCACTCCTTCGGAGCGGCCGATCCAGTTGCGCTGCATGGTGCGCACCTGCTCCGGCCACTGGTCCAGTTTGTCTAGGTCAGCTAACAGTTGTTCGGCGTAGTCGGTTATCTTAATGAACCATTGGTCGATCTCGCGCCGTTCCACCGGAGTATCACAGCGCCAGCAGCAGCCGTTGACGACCTGTTCGTTCGCCAGCACGGTCTGGTCGGTTTCACACCAGTTGACCTCGGCCTTTTTCTTGTATGCCAACCCTTTTTCAAACAGGCGGGTAAAAAACCACTGTTCCCAGCGGTAGTATGTTGGGTCACACGTGGCCAGCTCTCGGTCCCAGTCGTAGGCAAAACCTAACCGCTGCAGTTGCGTCCGCATGTAATCGATATGCTGGGCAGTCCACTGTGCCGGTGGAACGTTATTTTTGATGGCCGCGTTTTCCGCAGGTAGGCCAAAGGCGTCCCAGCCCATGGGTTGCAGTA
>JAAZYQ010000364.1 GCA_014239575.1 Gammaproteobacteria bacterium | reverse complement strand
CGGTTCGTTTACGGCAGGAGGTGCAGGCTCAACCTTATACTACGATTATACAGATCACACTTTAGTGCGAGTTAGAGAGACTGGCGAATACTTACTGGTTATCGAGAACACCCTGGTCAGCCATATCAGTGATCTTGATTTTTCAACGAACTGAGAGGAGAGCTCAAGTCGGGTGTACGTCGTCAGCCCATTTGGCACCACTGACACTAAATTCTAAGAGGCTCTTTCCTGCATAGGGTAGCTCCAGTCGACCTTGCCGCAGGAGCCTGAGCCACGCAGCAATCTAGGTCTGCGCTTCTTAACTTACTTTAGTATCCTTGCCGGAATGTTGCTGTGATCCTAATATAAAGCATGCGTCGCTAGGTGAATCAGAAGAAAGCTTTAAATCAGAGGCTGTTACGCGCGCGGGGGAAGTCTGGATAGCGATGTAATAGCAGTGTCTACAGAGATATATGGGGGTACTTTTGGGGGTATAATTCTATTTTATTCATATAAAAACGTTATTTAACAGCAACTTAAT
>JAAZYQ010000363.1 GCA_014239575.1 Gammaproteobacteria bacterium | reverse complement strand
GTTGATGAATTACACGAAGCAGCGGCCTGGATGAAGGATGTGATATCGCTGGATAAAGCCCTCGATTTCATTCCAAGTCGTCTCCACCCTGGAGCCGAAAGGTATTACAGGGAAATAGGTATGACGATTCCCGAGCCGACAAGTTACGACTTCTAAAAAAATGAATCGATTGAGAACCTTCCGAGCTTGATTGCTTGGAAGGTTTCTTTTTTGGTATCAGGTCTGACTAGAAAGCTACTGTCTGGTCAACAATTCGACCAGCACCGTTTTCTGATGTGGATAAGTGACCTTGGTCTGAGAATTAGTTCGATGGTCCTAAATTGTTGTTACGCTCGACGCCAGCGTCCTGCAGCTCGCACCGTTGAAACAGTAGATTGTGGCGCCGGATCAGGCAAGGATGTAATAGGTCTTAGTTGAACGAAAAATAGTTCCCCCGTGTTGGTTAGCACCCACTCGGTATCGACAGGTGTCCCAATCTGTCGTTCAAGCCGGGACACTTCTGTGGCGATTTGAATAACTTC
>JAAZYQ010000362.1 GCA_014239575.1 Gammaproteobacteria bacterium | reverse complement strand
GCGGTATACATCGTTGCCATTGCAATCGTTTCTTCTGCCGAATCAAAACGTGATTCCATTCGATGACCCGAAACCAATACTTTTCGATGGCGCTCTGCTGCGAGACAAATCCTGTTAAGCGCTGCGACCACTTTAACGGGATGGCGTCCCACTGCACTTTCCGCTGAAAGCATAACGGCGTCAGTGCCATCCAATACCGCGTTAGCAACATCCGACACCTCAGCTCGAGTGGGCTGGGGGCTACTCACCATCGACTGCATCATCTGGGTCGCGGTAATCACAATTGTATTTTGATTGCGCGCCTCACTGATGAGACTTTTTTGAACGGCGGGCACTTCAGCATCGCCAATCTCGACACCCAAGTCACCACGGGCGACCATAATTGCGTCCGACGCGGTCACGATTTCAATCATATTATCAATCGCTTCGCGGCGTTCGATTTTTGAAATCACATGTGCATCGCTACCTGCCGCCCGTAACAGCATCCGAGCGGTCTCCACATCAGCGCCGTGTCGCACAAAA
>JAAZYQ010000361.1 GCA_014239575.1 Gammaproteobacteria bacterium | reverse complement strand
GGGACGCTGCGAGAACTGGGGCTGTCCATTCAGGATATTAGTCGGCGAATTGCCGCAGCATCTCGGGACCTACCGGTTGGCATCATCGGTCGCGGAGAGTCCGCGCTGCAACTCAGATTCAAAGACCAGCGTCGGCAAGAGCTTGCATTTTCGGATATTCCCATCATCGTCACACAGGACGGTAGTCGACTTACGCTTGGCGACATCGCAACGATTACACGTCGGCCAAAAAACGCGCAAACCGAAGTTCGATTTCAGGGAAAGCCGGCAGTTGAAATGCGCTTATCCCGAACCCGTAATGCGGACAGTCTTGAATCGGCAAAAATTCTCCGCGAATGGAAAGAAGAGACTAAGCCAACTCTCCCGCCAGGCGTGGGACTTCATATCTATGACGAGCGCTGGGAATACATTCAGGACCGTATTCAATTACTTTTGAAAAATGGACTATCCGGTCTCGCGCTCGTTATCCTGATTCTTTACTTCTTTTTGAATGCCCCAGCTGCTGGCTGGGTCACCATCGGCA
>JAAZYQ010000360.1 GCA_014239575.1 Gammaproteobacteria bacterium | reverse complement strand
GCTTACCGGCCTTGCCCTGACACTCTCCTACGTTCTCGCCGTTGCCCAGAACACGATCGAACTTCAACCGGACAAAGGCCTGCTGGTGATTGACGGCCACCCCTTCGTCCTGCAGGGCAGCACGGTTATTGGCCCGCAACGCACCTGTCGTACTTCGACCGGTGACTGGAGCTGTGGTCAGGCCGCCTGGCGGGCTTTTGAGGAACGGGTACGCAGCGGCATCATCATTTGTACCCCATTACTGTCCCTCACAGGTTCCGCAGCAGCAGTATCGGCCGAGTGCGCCGTAAATAATGAAAATCTGAATGCCTGGCTGGTGCGCCGCGGATGGGCCCTGTCCGATGACACCCCCTCAGCCCTGTTTGTGTCTGAAGAAAATGCGGCGAAAGCAGAACAGGCCGGAATCTGGCGCGGCGGGTTCGTTCCCCCGTCGGACTGGCGTGCCCAGGGCGCAACTGAATGCAACGCGTGTAGCGCAAGACACCAGAGTATCGTACGCACACGCGAGCTCCGCCAACAAAGCAG
>JAAZYQ010000035.1 GCA_014239575.1 Gammaproteobacteria bacterium | reverse complement strand
ATAAGCGTCGTGGCAATCACCGCGCTATTATCGAAAAGACCACGGCCAAAATCGAGTCAGAACTGGCGGAAGTGGGTCTCGAGGGGGCGGTGGAAGGCCGAGAGAAAAATATCTACAGTGTTTATCGCAAAATGCGCTCGCGCCGGGTGCCCATGTCCGAGATGCGCGATATTTTTGCAATTCGTGTCATCGTACGCACGGTGGATGATTGTTACCGGGCGTTGGGTGTGATTCACAATACCTATAAGCCGGTGCCGGGTAAGTTCAAGGACTATATCGCTATACCGAAGGCCAACGGATACCAGTCGCTGCACACACTGTTGTTCGGCACTTTTGGCCAGAGTATTGAGGTCCAGATTCGTAGCGCCGATATGCATCGTACGGCGGAGACCGGTGTTGCTTCGCACTGGCGTTACAAGACGGGCAAAGACAAGAGCGGCGCACCAATGCCCGCACATCACTGGCTGATGGATCTGCTGGATACCCAGCAGCAGGCTGGCAATCCTTCAGAATTCCTCGAGCACCTGAAGGTCGATCTGTATCCGGACGAGGTTTACGTGTTTACCCCACATGGCGACATCAAGAAACTGCCTAAGGGTTCCAGTGCCTTGGACTTTGCTTACGCGGTGCACTCGGATGTTGGTAATCACTGCATTGGTACTCGAGTTAATAACGAGCCAGTGCCGCTGCATCACATCGTGAGCAACGGTGACCACGTTGAGGCGTTGACGGCCCGCTCGGCGATACCCACGCCGTTGTGGCTGAACTATGTGGTCACCGCCAAGGCGCGTGCCGCAATCCGTGATTTTCTTAAGCACCAGCAAGAAGGTGATGCCAGTAAACTCGGGCGCCAGCTGTTAGAGCGGGCGCTGAAGGCGCTGGGCCTTAAGACCCGTTTGCGCACTGATCAGAAAATTCAGTTACTCAAGCATATCGGTCTTGAGGATTGGAACGAACTGCTGACCGATATCGGTATGGGTAGGCGGTTGCCAATGGTGGTTGCCCGGCAATTGTTGCCAGATTCCACTGGCCCTATAAGCCACGAAGAACCCTTGCCAATACGCGGGGTTGAAGGCATGAGCGTAACTTACGCTCGCTGTTGCAGGCCGATCCCCGGTGATTCGATTGTCGGCTTGTTCTCACGTGGACGCGGTATTGTTATCCATCGCCCCATTTGCCCCAACGCCCGGGAGCAGAGTAAACGCCCGGATACTTGGGTCGGTGTCGACTGGTCGACTGAACTCAAGACAACTTTCGAGGCCGACATCCGTCTCGAGGTGATCAATCGGCGGGGTGTTTTTGCGACTCTCGCGTCAGTTATCGCCGAGGAAGATTCGAATATCAACCATGTTCTGGTGACAGCACGCGATGATCGCAATTCTGCAATCCGGTTTACCATTGAGGTAAGTGATCGCAAGCATCTGGCGAGAATTATCCGTCGGTTGCGGGCACGGCGTTCGGTAATCCGGGTGTCGCGCTCACGTGGTTGATGGCCATAGCGCAACGAGCAACCCTCATTCCTGTAATACCACATATCCTGTGGTCATCTGATGCTATGGACATGTCAGTAATGCAAGCCAACTTTAGTGTTGCCGGAAGCCATAACGGCTTTTCACCAACTGACTCGTGACATCCTACAGGTACCCTTTACTCTTATACCACTCGGCCGTTTTTCTCAGGCCTTCGTCAAGCGCTACCCTTGGAACATAACCAAGTTCACTTTTTGCCTTAGTTATAACGAATGCACGTACCTGCCTATACCAGTCAACACGCCTAGGGAATATCGGTGGTGCAATACCGAATGGTTTGCAAAGTTTTTCCATGATATGACCAGCAATGATCAGGGGGGTTATAGGGAAGTGCGGTATCCTGACTTTTGTATCCATGGCAAGCGATACCTTCTCGACCAATGTTCCAATCGATACATATTCCTCGTCTGCGATCAGGTAGGTCCCACCCTTGCCTTTCTCCAGGTCTAAGGTGAGGATAAAAGCGTCCACCAGATTATCGATGTACAGTGGATGATAAAAAGTTTTTCCAGAACCGAACATCGGAAACATGCCTTTCTTGACTCTTCTGAAGATCATGAAGAAGCGTTCGGGATCTCCTGGACCATACATGGCCGTTGGTCTGAGAATGGTGCAATTCATACCTTTTCTTATGAATTCCTGGGTAACTTCTTCACCCTCGTATTTTGTTTGTTGATAGTAATCTGCCGGCGCTATTGGCGAATCCTCATTACCCGGGGGGTTCTCAACATGCCCATGTACACCCTGCGTACTGCAATAAACGACCTTCTGTACGTTGCATGCTTCGGCCGCTTCCAGCACGTAGCGTGTACCACTGACGTTGACATCGTAATAATAACTGTTGGGGGCATTCAGTTTACGGAATGCCGCGGCTAGATGAAACACAAATTCCATCCCTTGAGTGGCAGCCATAACTATCTGTCTGTCAGTGACGCTGCCTGTTATGAGTTCAGCCCCCTTTTCCTTCAGTTCGTCGTAGAATATTCCTGGTTGGTTGTCGAGTGATCTGACGGTATGTCCCATATCGAGCAGCCTTGATACAAGAAGTGCGCCCGTAAAGCCTGTCCCGCCAGTTACTAGTATTTTCATCGGTGAGTCCTGAATAGTGAATTATTTCAATTGGTCCGTTGATCGTTGACAAGAGCGGCGACTCTTTTTATTTCATACTCGGACTTGTCGTGATCCCAGTCAAAAAGCGAGCATAGTTGTGGTGCCATATCAATCACCCGACCGGGGTTTTCCCAAAGTGTGGTGCGGCGAAAAACAAGATCATCGAGGTGGATCACAGATTCGTCACTGATGAGCTGCCTCAAATCATCCTCCCACCTGCCATGTTTCGGCTCCAAGTTTCTGGAGAAATCCCAGACCTGTGAGTTGTCGTTTAAGGACTCCAAAATCCCATCATGCACACCGTCTGCATGGCTTCTGCCGGGAAAAATCACCCTTAATGCTTTTTCTGCCGTATATCGTGAGGTTGTCAGTTTCACGCCAGAGACACTGAACAGACCCTGCGGGCCCTCTTTCGACGAATGATCGAAAAAAACGTCACTTGTGACAAAGTTTTTACCACCTTCCGTCGTTGCAGACTGCAAACCAGAAAATGTATAAATAATTTCAGCAGAATTCAAATCCAATCCTGGAATCGCGCTATTCAGGTCCTCAATAAAGTTCAGAGTCTGATCCTGGGTCGGATGTGCCCTTCTTGATTCATGTGGCCAAGGCGCCTGACCGGTCCCCGCCAGCAGTTTGTTTTTCCAGGGGACAAGAAAATAAGTATGGGATGATCCGGCTTTACCCGATGTTACAGCCACTCCATTATCTGACACTGGGGCACGATCGAATAGGATATTCCAGGCAAGCATGCTGCGAAACAGGATTTTTTCATCGCGATCAAAACGTTTGGCAAGATCCCGACACCAAGGCCCGGCTACGTTGATAATGATATCTGCGCTAAACGTGTAGTCGGTGTTTGTCACATGATCATGCGCGACAACACCCCTGGCCTGGCCAGAATCACTAACCAGTTGTTTTGCCTCAGTATAATTCAGAACTGTCGCGCCATTCTTGCAAGCTATCCGTAGTGTATCGATGATCACACGCTGTGAGTTTTCAACATAGCCGTCGTACCAGACGGCGCTGCCCTGGAGGCCGCTTCTGTCTACCAGGGGAAAATTTCGTATGGTCTCATCGACAGACAGCAATTTTCCTGAGGGGATGCTCCCTTCCGGACGCAGGCGAAGGTTTCTGTCCTTGGTTAGGAAATCATAAACTCGTATGGCTAAGTTCAAGGTCGATTTACGCCGCAAGCCTTTTCCGTAAAGCGGTGCCATGCACGGCAAGGGCTTTACCAAGTGCGAGAAGTTTTCAAGGAACCAGTGTCGCTCAGCGGCGGAACGTCTCAGTCGGGCATAGTCGAGAGTCTGGAGATAGCGAAATCCGCCATGTATTAATCTGAGACTGTTGAAACTTGTGGCTCCGCCGAAATCTTCTTTCTCAAGTAACAGTGGCCTAAGCCCAATACGCGTGGCCTCCAGCGCAAGCATGGCGCCATGAACTCCACCACCGACAACAATGAGGTCGTATTCACGCTTGCACGCTTGTCTGGGATTGCGAATCAATTGTGATGTCATGGGAAATAATGAACCGCTATGGCCGGTGTTTTGTCTAATAAATTGGAATACAAATCAGTCTGAAATGATTTGCCCGGCAATCACTCAGGAACTGTAATACTCTTGTTTCCATTTCCTTTTCAACAACTGCATCGAAATCTGGTTCCTGAAAAATCGCCAGGGATTCTCCAGGTGCCCATATAGGTGGATGGACAGCGACTGGTCGCGCATTAAAGATTTAAGCTGCTGTGCCGGATGTTCGTTATCGATAACAGCGTCTACCCAGCACCCGAAGCTGCCTGCCCTGATGGCTTCGGAAGGAAAATGAAGTGGATCGCTACCGGAGAGGATGCGCCCACCTTTGGCCTCTACGGTATCAAACTGCCGAGCCTGCGGCCAGAAAAAAGGCCGGTTGCTGTTATCACAAAGAAAGTAATCGCGTGGATCCAGGGTTGTGATCAACTCTTCAAGCACGCGGCCTCTTCGCCCCATCCATTTTCCGACTGCCCAGGGGATACAGGCAACAGCATCATGTAATTGAATGTATTTCACTGTCTCAATCAGGCTTAGTCCGTCAGGAAATCCGGGATCATCGGTTGCCAGTGCAAGTGCCTCCAAGTTTTCCGCTGTAATTATTTTTCTCCCGGCTACCAAGTAGAATTCATCACCGTGCTCATTTGAAAAATGCACCGCACTACTATCGGCCGTCGACCGGCAATTCCAACCCTCGACTACTACGCCATTAGCACTGTTGCCCGCCGCACCCGCTGCGAGTCTCTGGAACCAATTTTTTCCCGCCCAGTCGGTGAGTACGAGCACTGCCGAAGCCTCTTTATCCATGCTGATTCCAGAAGCCGCTTTTTTGAAATTTGCGGCTGCCGAATCGAAGAAGGTCTTCAAATCGAAACAGCTGTAGATGTGAACGTGTGTGTCAATCAGTATCAAGTGGCCGAGCTCCGTTTTGAAGTGTCAGTGAATCGTGTGCAGAAATCCTAAATCACTCCACCAGTTTGAGAATCTTCTGCATCTTATTTTCATATATAGGACGAGAGTAGTTGTCCCTATATAATCTTTCGGCATTAGTTACCATTTTTTTAACTCGGTCCCAATCCTGCAGTGCCGCTGAAATACCCTTTGCCATATCCACAGGTTCCGGGCTCACAAGAAAAGCAACGTCGCTGTTCAGTACTTGAGTATGCGAATAAATATTTGTTGCGACTACGGGGACGCGGCTTGCTAACTGTTCATATATTTTCAGCGGCGTATTTGTACCGTTAGAGCGGGGCGACATCTGTACCGAGGCCAGACTGCAATAATGTTTTGCGAGTGACTGAGATACTCGCCCGGTAAACATTGTGTATCGATCAACGCCCTGTTCTTCGGCAAGCCTTGAAAACAACTCAACCTGGTCTTTGCTCCCGCCCACGATCAGCAGATAGGCGGAGGGGATTTCTTCAATCACCAACTTAAAGGCATTGATTAGTATATCGATCCCTTGGTATGGCTCAAGCGTGCCCGCGTAAACGATCAGACGTTTCCCCTTCGGTATCGCCACCGGTTGCATGCATGGTTGCTTGTCTTGACCGTCTCTGCCGGTTTTTCGGTCGTCTCGCTTCAGCTTCACAGGATCGAATATTGAATTTTCTATCAACAGATGTTTTTCTTTGTCCCGAACAATGCCGTTCACATAGTCCGCGAGATCTGGACAGATCGTTATGATTGCATCCGCATCGTGAAGACCTTTATCTTCCAACTTCTTGAACATTCTTATTAGAAAAACGGATTTGGAAAACTGGAAGTTGGTCAGTTGTTGGGGCAGGGAGGAATGCATGTCGTAGATCAGCTTGAAGCGAAAAATAGGCTTCAGGAAAACTAGAAAAAAAATAGCCTCCTCATGCGCGTGTACAAAATGGTATCGATTTCGGATCAGCAGATAGATTGTCCAGAGGATAATAAAACCGTCTAGAAACAGCTTCAGATAAGACGGGCCGATCTTTACATTACCGAGAAAGCTAAAACGCGGTATACGAATAATACGCACGTTGGGTATATCGATATCTGTTCCTTCGCCATAGGTCAGAAGATCAATATTGATGTTCTTCTCCGCACTGACGAGCGTTCGGTAATAAACGCTTAAAGGGGTGCCGCGTGGTGAAAAGAACGGTTGTGGGGCTATAACCAGTGCTTTCATATCCCTGTGTCTCGTTTTTTCCCCAAAAGCGCCAGCCCCTGTGGGCGTACGCAATGTACCACCGAGATTTATCTCAATCTATCGGCTGGCGTACCGCTTTACCGTTGAATTTGAACACGGCGCCGTAATTATCACTTAGGTGCCGATAAATCAACTACCATTATCTGATAATTCAGGGATAGGATGCCTACAAGCACCATCGATAAACACGATGCTTTTTCAGCTATGTCACTGTTATTCGGAAACGACTTGCCTAACCGGTCTTGATAAGAAAAAGGGGCCTCTTGATTAAAGAAGCCCCTAGATGCCAATGATGGTTTCTTTAGTTTGACTGCCAGACCGCGTAATCTTTACCCGCATTATTAAACTCATAAGCAATGAATTCTTCGTCGCCTACAACCCAGGCATCGTGACCAGGCGCAAAAGTATAGGCATCTCCAGCGGTGACTGTTAACTCTGATCCATCATCGGAAACCACGTGAATAGTTCCTTGTAAAACCATACCGACATGCCCCGCCTGGCAGCTATCACCGCCAACATGGGGTTTTATACACTCTGACCATTTCCAACCGGGCTGAGCCACAATCTTTGTGGCTGCAACGGTCCCGAAATTCACCGTAGCCGCGTGAGTCTTTTCAGGTGTTTTCACTTCATCTGGTTCATCAAAAGATTTCTTCATTAGGGTTGTCATTGATCTCTCTCCTTAGTTCGAGAACGGTGTGGAAAAAATTTTATGGTGACTAACAGGGGCAGACTATCCTTTACTCGCCTAACGATAGCAAATATTTATTCTGCGTGTCGAGCAAACACGTTAGTTTCGACCTAAATTTCTGGTGTGACGTTTGCAACAGAACGTCTGATGAAAACCAGATTAACCAAGACGGACAATCAACTTGCCGAAGTTCTTGCCCTGCAGCAGACCCATGAAGGCTTCGGGCGCATTTTCAAGACCATCGACAATATCTTCACGGTACTTTAGCTTGCCTTCGTCGATCCATCCTGCCAGAGACCCAAGGGCTTCTTGCTCCTGTGCTGCAAAATCCCAGACAATGAACCCACGGTAGGTCAGACGCTTGACCAGAATATCACGCAAGATCAATGGCGCGGTATTTGGCCCCTCAGGCAACTGGGTATCATTGTAGTGGGCTATCAGTCCGCAGACTGGAATACGGGCAAAATTATTCAGCAACGGAGCCACTGTTTCAAATACCTTGCCCCCGACATTTTCAAAGTAAACATCAATTTTGTCTGGACAGGCTTTTTTGAGTTTTTCGGGAAAGTCAGGCGCCTTGTGCATCAGGCAGTCATCAAATCCCAGCTCATCTATAACAAAGCGGCATTTCTCCAGGGTACCGGCAATTCCGACTGCCCGGGCACCGTGGATTTTGGCAATCTGCCCAACCACTGAACCCACAGCTCCAGAAGCAGCCGCCACCACGACGGTTTCTCCTGCTACGGGTTTGCCGATGTTTTTCATGCCGGTGTATGCGGTCATTCCAGGCATACCGAGTACCCCAAGGGCCAGTGAAGGCGAAGGCCACGAAGGATTAACCTTTTTGCACTCAGCTCCCTTGACTACGGAGTACTCCTGCCAGCCTCCATGGGTTACCACGAGGTCACCTTCATCAAAATCGGGGTGACGTGACTGGGTCACTTGTCCCACCGTGCCGCCCGTTATCACCTCACCCACTTCTACAGGTTTGGCGTAGGACTTGGCCGCGCTCATTCTTCCCCGCATATAAGGGTCCAAAGAGAGAAAACGATTTCGAACGAGCAGATGGTCTTCAGTCACATCTGGAATCTTTCCTTCAACAAGGCAGAAATCTTTTGGAGCAGGATTACCCGTGGGGCGTGACGCCATTTGAATTTGGCGGTTCATAATTTCAGGCATTAATTATTCCTTAGGTTTAGTCAGTGTTTTGTGAAACTCAAATCAGCGCAGAGTATCTGCTGCTATTAAAGATAAAGAGCGTCCTGAGCCTCGAATCGCAGGGGGCTATGAAAATCGTTTTCTTTTCGCTTCGCCAACCAAAAGTGCCACAGTAGGGCAGTTCATCAACTCCATCCAACATAGGCTGTGAGGCGTCGCTTCGGTCAGTCTGGAATCGTCTGAGATAGACCCTTATCTACCCCAATCATCGAACTCGTTATTGATATATCGTATCTATCCACCAAAGCAGATTTTCAACGACCGGGTTATTGTCCGCCAGTACTCCCTATACAGAAAAACAGTGGTCATTTGAATTTCTCGATAGTGCCGTTCGAAAACATATCATGATCTCTTCGCGACGCGGCAGGCAGGACCTTGCATTCGATTCGGAATTTGCCATTGCCACTAGCCTGAAAAACGCCTAGTGGATTTTTGCTTGCATTAACCCCCCCCGCAACACGATCGAGTTCCTCATCACTTAAGTCAGCATTCTCCATTAGATCATCAGCAGTGAACTCGCAGCCATGTTCTGCACCCAGGGCTATCAGTGAGTCGGCATCCATCTCCTCACCAATACGGGCTTGGAGTTCTTCACTGCCTGTCGCCTTTTGAATGAATTGGTCTAGGTTTTCCTTGCTCATGGGGTTTTCACTTTTTAAGTCGCCTTATCTTGTTAACTTTCACCGTTCGAGTAGAGCCGTCAAGATGGTTATACGATAGTGTATCCGTATTAAGGTTCCATTTAATGGTTTGTTTATCTGTAGTTGTTATTTCTACAATGCCACCAACCACGCTTTTCAAATCATCAATGGAAAGTTCTTCATCCCCCGATGGCTCAGGTTTCTTTTTGCTCATAGTCGCTCTCCTGTTGTTACGTCTCAAAGCATACCCCTGTCTGGGTGGTGGCTCAACTTAAGAGGATGATGGGGGTACATAAAGAAACGCCCCGTATGAACGGGGCTATCTATTCTGATGAGATCAGCGGGTTCTTTGAGACCAAGGTTCTTCCACAAGGCCATTGGTGGTTTTTGCTGGACCTTGCCGAAAAGAGGCACCTACATCACAAATTTCACTCCAATGGGTGCTGTTGCCTTGCCTTTTATGGTCCATTATAAGAATAATGCCACCCGCCAGCTGATCCAGTTCCTGTTCGGTCATCTGTTTCTGCGTAGCCATTTTTAATCTCCTTGAATATGGGTTTGGTTGGTCAATTTGTTTATTACTATCTATTTTTTTGAGTCATCAGCGGCTTGTTGTACCTTGTCCAGGCCGTCATTCACTTTGCCTGCACCCCAGATCAGACCACCTACTGCAGCAACACCAGCAGCTACAACAACCCACCAAACAGCCATTGGTCTTACAGGCCCGTCATGTCCCGGCAAATACATGCCACCATTTACCTGATCCATCTCATCCATTGTCATTTCGTTGTGTTGTGCGTTCATGTCTGTCCCCTTGAAACTGTGTTTGGCTGGTTAATTCCAGTGCAGCCATTTTTATGCAAACCCACAATCAAGGATGTGCGCTTCATCACCTTATTGGGCGGGAGTACGGGTAAGGTGTGATGGGGGTCACAGGAGGCCTCAAAAAGTAGTTTCAGACCATGAATACGGATGTGGGGTAGGGACTTGAGGGCGCAGAATTCCAATCATTATCAATACTCCGTTGGCACCAAGCCAAAGCCTGTTCTTGAAGCCAGTCGTGCACCTCTACCGTCCGCGCCTTCTTGGGGGGGGTAGTCCCTGACCACCCTATCCAACCCTTCATTAGCCGTCGGCGTGATTGCTGGAACAGATAAGAACTGGGCGATTCTTCGCCGACTACCTGGCGTATGCAAACCTGATGGGTATGATGCTGTGTGGTGAAAATATGAGCAGCGCAAGCCTGGCGGGTACGGGTGTAGAGTAGGTATATGCAGTCGAGCCGGTAATCTGTTCCAATGGGTCTGCGCGGGGTAATCGTGTTCTGGCTACAACTCATCACAGGAAATCCTTATGACTACTAGACAACCCATCAGCACTGACGGTGCACCGGACGCCATTGGCCCTTACTCACAGGCGGTCCGTGTCGGCCAGGTGGTCTACCTGTCCGGACAGATTCCACTGAACCCCGCGACGATGGAAATGGTGGACGGTGATATCGAAGTACAGACCCGGCGGGTTTTCGACAGTCTGGCTGCCGTGGCGCGCGCGTCCGGCGGCAGCCTTGCCGATATCGTCAAGCTGACTATCTACCTGACCGATTTGGAACAGTTTCCTCAAGTGAACAAGGTAATGACTGAGGTTTTCGAGCCGCCCTACCCGGCGCGCGCAACGGTAGCCGTCGCAGGCTTACCCAAGGGAGTTCCAGTCGAGGTTGAGGCGGTACTCCATCTTCCCGATTAACAGGCTGATGTGTTTGCCGAGCAAAGAGTGCCCGGCCTTGTGTAACCAGAACAGCGCCAAGCCGTGTTTCAGGGTCTGTTGAAGCTGGGTTTCCTATGGGCAACACTGAATCTGTAGCCATAACCGCTTTAAAAGGGGTTGGACCACAACTAGGGGCAAAGCTCGGTCGACTGGGTATCAACACCGTTGTCGATCTGCTGTTCCATCTTCCACTGCGTTACCAGGATCGCACAGCCCTGGCCCCCATCGGCAGTCTGAGTCCGGGCAGCGAGGCGCTGATTCACGGACGTATAGACATCAGCGGCGCACGCTTTGGACGTCGTCGTAGTTTGGTGACCGTGATTTCAGATGATACGGGCCGTTTGACCATGCGTCAGTTTCATTTTAGTGGAGCGCAGCAGCGTGGCCTGCGCCGCGGAGGATGCATCCAGTGTTATGGCGAAGTCCGTGCCGGGCCATCGGGTTTGGAAATGGTGCATCCCGAGTACCGCTTGCTGGATTCTTTAGATGACAGCATCACAGAGGCGACGCTGACTCCGGTATATCCCGGTACCGAAGGTATCAGTCAGCGCAAATGGCGGGATCTCGCTGGGCAGGCACTGGCCAGATGTGGTCACGACATTCCCGAGCTTGTGAGCGAGTTTCCTGAAACGGTTGCGGCACATCTATCACTCGGAGAGGCTCTGGCGCTGTTGCACCACCCACCGCCTGGTTCAGATCTGGTGGCATTGCGAACCGGTATGCACCCGGCCCAGCGTCGATTGGCTTTTGAAGAGTTGCTTGCCCACCATCTGGCACTACGTGGTCGCCGGACCCAACGTGATGCGCTGTCGGCAACGCCGATCCCCCCTTCGGCCCGGCTCTGGCCAACCTTGCGCGGGCAACTGGATTTTGAACTCACCGGTGCGCAGGAACGGGCGATCGGTGAAATACTCACAGATATAGCTAAGGCACACCCGGCATTGCGGCTAGTACAAGGTGATGTGGGTTCCGGCAAGACCATAGTGGCAGCCGCTGCGGTTCTCGCAGCTGTTGAGGCGGGTCAACAGGCTGTCGTGATGGCGCCGACTGAATTACTTGCCGAACAGCATCTGGCTGTTTTTGGATCCTGGTTATCCGGGCTTGCCCTTGAGCCGGTGTGGTTAAGTGGGCGCTTAAGCAAGCGTGAACGTCGGCAAGTTTGTACTTCGCTCGCTAACGGTCAAGCCCGGGTTGCGATTGGCACTCATGCTTTGTTTCAAGATGATGTGTCGTACGACCAGCTCGGACTGGTCGTCGTTGATGAACAGCACCGCTTTGGCGTTGCCCAGCGGCTCGCTTTGCGCGACAAAGGACGCATAGATGATCGTGCGCCGCACCAACTGATCATGAGTGCGACGCCAATTCCACGATCACTGACCATGGTGATGTATGCTGATATGGATATTTCAGTGATCGATGAAATGCCGCCAGGGCGACAGCCAGTAGAAACGGTGGCGTTGCCAAACAGTCGACGCTTAGAGGTGCAGGACCGCATCCGCGAAGCCTGCGCCCGTGGCCACCGGGCATACTGGGTCTGTCCGCTGGTAGAGGATTCTGAGGTGCTGGCGGTACAGGCGGCGACCAGTCGTGCCGAAACGTTGCGCGCCGAACTTCCAGACTTGGTGATTGCCTTGTTGCATGGCCGTACCCCCTCAGCAGAAAAAGAAACCACGATGAATGATTTTCGTTGTGGCCGTACAGATGTGCTGGTGGCGACCACCGTCATCGAGGTGGGGGTCGACGTGCCCGAGGCTTCTGTCATGGTCATTGAGAACGCGGAGCGTCTGGGCCTGTCACAACTGCATCAGCTGCGCGGCCGGGTGGGCCGCGGGGATCGCCAGTCGACGTGCGTGCTGATGTACCAGCCGCCGCTGGGCACGCTGGCGCGCGAGCGGTTGGCCGCTTTACGTCAGACCACCGATGGCTTTGCGATTGCCCAGAAAGATCTTGAACTGCGTGGTCCTGGTGAACTGCTCGGCACGCGCCAGAGTGGCGTACCGCAGTTCCGGGTCGCGGATCTCGCCCGAGACAGAGCATTGCTGCCGGCAGTAGAGACGACAGCAACCTGGCTACTGCGGGACAATCCGGGCCAAGTCCCCGAGTTGATTACACGATGGCTGGGTCACGGGCTGGATTTTTCAGATGCGTAAGCACTGGATTCATTACTGGCAACTGGCGCGTCTTGATCGACCTGTCGGATGGTTACTGCTGCTCTGGCCGACACTGTGGGCGCTGTGGATCGCAGGGGAGGGGCGCCCACCACCACCAATCGTGCTGGTGTTCGTGCTGGGTGTCGTGACCATGCGGGCCGCGGGGTGCGTCATCAACGATTATCTGGACCGGGATTTTGACCCCCACGTGGCGCGTACCCGCCATCGTCCCCTGGCGACGGGTGCGGTGAGTTCATTGGAGGCGCTCGTACTTTTCGCTGTCCTGATGGCGCTGTCGTTGGCCCTGGTTCTGACCCTTAACCGAGAGACGCTCGTGTTAGCGTTTGCCGGGGCCGCTATTGCGCTGACTTATCCTCTGGCAAAACGTTTTACCTACCTACCCCAGGTTTACCTGGGGTTAGCATTTTCCTGGGGCATTCCCATGGCTTTTGCAGCCCAGGAAAAAACGGTGGGAGCACTCGCCTGGTCGCTGGTGCTGGCCAACCTGCTGTGGACAGTGGCTTACGACACGATGTATGCCATGGCCGATCGCCCGGATGATCTGAAAGTGGGCATCAAGTCGAGCGCGATATTGTTTGGGCGTTTTGATCTGGCGATTAATGCCGTGTTGCAGGCGTTGGCGCTGGTTACTCTGGCGTTGGTGGGTCAGTATCTGGGGTTGAACAGCTGGTTCTACGTTGGCCTGGCAGGCGCTGCGGCTACGGCTTTTTACCAGAGTCGCCTTTGTGCAGAACGGGATAGGAACAAGTGTCTCAAGGCTTTTCTTAACAATATCTGGTTTGGAGGCTTTGTTTTTGCAGGCATCGTGCTGGCTTATATCGGATGACCACCTTCAGTTTGTCCCGGCCAACCCTGCGCCAGATTTCATGCCAGGGCCCAAAGGTCAAGGTGGTCCCAAAGCCTGATGCCTGGTGTTTAAACGTGACAGCGGCTGGTTATTCCGCGCCCTTTATGGGTAGTCATGGGGTAATGAGAATCACAAACTTAACGCGCCAGGCCATGCGTAGAATGACTGAGCGTGGTTAGTCAGCCCGGTTGCATCAATTAACTCAGCAGGACTCAAGCTTGGCGTATGCCAGCACCAGCCATTTGCTACCGCCTTGTTCGAAGCGTACCTGGACGCGGGCATGCTCGCCCTGACCTTCAACCGTCACTACGGTGCCGGCGCCGAATTTGGCATGCTGCACTCGCCCACCCAGGGTAATGCCATTGGCTTGAGTCTGGGTAGCAGCCCTCGGCGCGATCGGGTTAGTTTTTCTGGCTGCTCGGGTACGCAGCCCCGCACCGGCACGAATATCCTCAGCAAGCTTGAGCGGAATCTCTGACAGAAACCGTGATGGACTGGCGGCGTGCTCACGTCCGTGTAGCCGTCGCACTTCAGCACAGGTGAGCACCAATTGCTCCATGGCTCGGGTCATGCCGACATAACACAGGCGTCGCTCTTCTTCTAACCCTCCAGGCTCATCCAGAGACCGTTGGTGCGGAAACAGGCCTTCTTCCATACCGCACAGAAATACCAATGGGAATTCCAAACCTTTTGCCGAGTGCAAGCTCATCAGTTGTACGCAGTCCTCCCATTCAGCCGCCTGCCCTTCACCCGCTTCCAAGGCAGCGTGTGCCAGAAATTCAGACAGGGCGTCGTTATCTTCTTCAGCGTCGGCTTCACTGGCGAAGTTGCGCCCGGCGCTGACCAGTTCTTCGAGGTTTTCTACCCGGGTGATTGCTTTTTCACCACGCTCCTTGCGATAGTGGTCGATCAGACCACTGCAACCGATGGCCAGGTCGATCTGTTCAGCGAGATCGAGGTTGCGGGTGTCTTGCGTCAATTGTTCAATCAATCCGATAAAGCCTGCCAGTGCTGTTCTAGCTCGCCCCGACAGTTCTTCGGACTGGCTAAGTGCCACGGCTGCGTTCCACAGCGATAACTCGTGCGTGCGGCCATAGGCGCGCACAGCTTCCACGGTACGCGCACCGATGCCGCGCGGCGGTACATTGACGATACGCTCAAAAGCCGGGTCAGAAGTACGATTGGCTAACAGACGCAGGTAAGCCAGCGCATCCTTGATTTCGGCACGCTCAAAGAAACGCAGTCCGCCATAGACCCGGTAGGGTATGCCCTGGGCCAGCAGCAGTTCCTCGAAGACCCGGGACTGGGCGTTGGACCGATACAGTATGGCGATACTGTCACGCCGCTGCCCCTGGCGCTGCCAGGATTGGACACGGTCGATGACAAAACGCCCTTCATCAATTTCATCCAGCGCGCCATACAACTGAATCAGTTCACCGTCTGCTCCTTCGGTCCATAGTTTCTTGCCGAGCCGATCAGCGTTCTGATCGATCACGGCATTTGCGGCTTTGAGAATGTTGCCAGTCGAACGGTAGTTTTGTTCGAGACGGACAATCCGGGTGTTGGCAAAATCCTGTTGCAGTTGGTGCATATTCTCAATCCGGGCACCACGCCAGCCATAAATGGATTGATCGTCATCGCCCACCGCCGTGATTTGCTGGTGCTGCTGCGCCAGCAGTTTGAGCCAGCGATACTGGATGGCGTTACTATCTTGGAATTCATCAACCAGGATGTGCTGGAAGCGTTGTTGGTAGGTCTGCCGCAGCGCTTCATTCTCCTGCAGAAGTTCCAGCACCCGAAGCAGTAGTTCAGCAAAATCGACTAGCCCGAGTTTCTGGCAGATCTCCTCGTAATGGGTGTACACCTGTACCAGGGTTTGCTGGTAACTATCACCCCCACCCTGCAGGCTCTGCGAACGGCGGCCTTCTTCCTTGTGGTTGTTGATAAACCACTGGATCTGCCGAGGCTGCCAGTGCCCCTCGTCCAGGTTGAGTTCACGCAGGGTCCGGCGCACCAGGCGGTATTGGTCGTCCGAATCCAGGATCTCAAAGCTGCTGGGGAGGCCAGCTTCCTCATGGTGCGACCGCAGTAAGCGGTGGGACAGTCCATGGAAGGTGCCAATCCACATGCCGCGTACCGAAAAACCCAGAAAATCCTCGATCCGCCGGCGCATTTCGTTGGCGGCCTTGTTGGTGAAGGTCACCGCCAACACGGAAAACGGCGAAGCCTCCAGAGCCTGCACCAGATAAGCGATGCGATAGGTCAGTACCCGGGTTTTGCCACTGCCCGCGCCAGCCAGTACCAGCACCGGCCCCGGAGGCGCGCCGACTGCCTCGCGCTGGGCATCGTTCAGGGCATCAAAAATCCGCGAGACATCCATAGTCGTTAGCCGCGAGTGAAACGCTGACAGGCAAGACGGGGATCAGCCGCAAACGTCCGGCGTGGCCCGGCGTCCCATAGCGATCGGTCCAGTTCTGGAAAATACACCAGATTTTTGCCCTCTATATGGTCGGGCACCCAGGTTACGTCGACAAAATTGCAGTATTTCAGGGCTTCGGTGTACAACTGAGCGCCGCCGATAAACCAGATGTCACCGTGGCAGCTATCGAGCGCTGCCTGCACTGATGAAAAGCAGGGTACATGCTTCAAGGTGGTCCGGGTAATCACCTTGTTTTGGCGTCCCGGCAGCGCCTTGCTGCCGATGGACTCCCAGGTGCGCCGGCCCATGATTATCGTTGTGCCCAGCGTCAGGCGTTTAAAGCGCTTGAGGTCTTCCGGGTAGTGCCAGGGTAGCCCTCCTGCCTGGCCGATTACCCGTTTGGCTGACATGCCAACAATGGCGGCTCGTATGGGCATTGCCCCTGTTGCCGTTATGCCCGTGTTAGACGGCAACTTTGAAACCAATCGCTGGATGGGGTGTGTATCTGCTCAGGCGGAAGGTGTCGAGCAATGAATCGGTTTTTGCTTCCAGCAACCCGTCGATGTCCTTAAGTTTTTGTACCGATGGATCGATCTCCAGCTGCCCCAGTGCAACCGGTTCGCGCAATAACTGTTGGCGCAGTCCGGGCACGTGATCGTACTCGGCCATAGAGCCATCGGCTTTGGCTGTGTATATATGTGCGTCGATCAGTGTGTGTCCAAAAAAGCCGGCGGGGATTCCACTGAAGCGGGAAATCAGTTCCAGTAAAAAGGCATATCCAGCGATGTTATAGGGCAGTCCCAGCGCTACATCGCAACTGCGTTGGGTGAGATGCAGGCACAGCAGCGGAGCACCGCTTTCATCACGCTGCACATTGAGCACCCAGAATGCGTGGCACGGTGGCAGAGTGCTGGATTGGGCATTCCCCGGGGCCCAGGCTGATACGACCAAGCGACGACTGTCGGGATTGTTGCGCAGCTCGCCAACCACCCAGCTGATCTGATCGTTGAAGCTCGTCTGGTTATCGTTGTGTACTGGAAAATGTCGCCAGAAATTACCATAGGCGCTGGGTACTTTGCCGTCTTCATCAGCCCACGGATTCCAGAAACGACACCCATGTTGGCGCAGCAGGTCGATACGGGTATCGCCGGAAAGAAACCAGAGGTTTTCGACCACAATGTTTTTCCAGGAGATCTCCTTGGTGGTCAGAAGGGGAAAGCCCTGACGCAGATCAATCTGATAGTTGACATTGAATGTTGATAGCGTATCGACGCCTGTGCGATTGGCTTTGCGTTGGCCCGTGTCCAGAACGCGACGAACGACTTCAAGGTATTGCTGCAATCGATTCTCCCCGGTAATGCGGTGTTTTTTGCTCGTTTTAGCCGGTTTCCCGGAAAAAGTGCTCTACAGCCTTGCGCGCCACCGTGGCCGATTTTACATACCAGACTTTTCGGTTAATACACATGGCAGCGAAAGCCAGCTTGCGGCCGTTTTTTTCAGCATAACCGACAAACCAGTCATAGCGCCCTGCTGGAGTGTCTCCAGTGAGGCTACCGGTTTTGCCGCCCACGTTAACGGCCTCCATGGTGCCGAGCGCGAAGTTCTTGAACGAGGTGCGTGCTGAGCCATTAATCACGGTCTGTTGCATCAGGCTTTGCAATTCCTTGGCCGTGCCAGCGTTGATTATGGTCTTTCCGGGCGTGGTTTTAGCTTCATAGAGGATCAGACCGTCTTCACCCACAATGGTTCGAACGAGAGTGGGTTGAACCCGCCGGCCACCATTGACAGCGGCGGCGGCTATCACAGCACCGTGTACCGGTGACAAGGTGGTGGTCCGGGTATAGCCGGCCGCCGTTTCGGCGATTGACCAATCGTCAGTGGGGTCCAGGTCTATGGCACTGGCCTCGAGCCTAAAGTCAGCACCCAGGTTCTGGCGAAAACCGAAAGCCTCGGCATAGGCAAAAAGCGTTTTTCCACCAACCAAACGCACACCGAGTCGGGCGAAGACCGTGTTGACCGATTTGGCAAACGCGCTGGAAAGGGGGAGCCGCCGGGTCCACTGGTTATCCTTGTGTTCCAGGACGTTTTTTCGGTAAAGGCTCGTGGTTTTGCCATTAAAAGGAATCACGGTATTTGCGTTAGCCTTTCCGATATCAATCGCTGCGGCGGCGGTAATGATTTTGAATACGGAGGCTGCAGGATAACTGGCCTTCAGGGCAAGATTTTCGCTGTTGTTGCCATCACGCCGATGATTAACCAGTGCCAGAATCTCACCGTTATCCGGATCCAGTGCAACGAAAACCCCATAGTCGGGGTCGAAGTGGTTGAATACTTGGGCAACCGTGTTTTGCAGTTGGGGATCGAGCGTGTATTGGATTGTCGCGGGGTAGTTTTTACTGCCGCGACGGATCGTAATTTTTTCTGGGTAGCGGTTGGCGCTGATCGCGCGTGCGAGGGTATGGCGTACCAATGGCCGGTCAACGCCCCAGATCTCCTGTCGTTGCCAGGACTTGGTGCCCAGGTTTTGAGGCGCGACCACAAGGCCCGCCACAAGCAGCATAAGCCACATGGGTGCCAGCCAGGCAAAACTCAGTCGTCGCCTTGACATGAAACTGATCTGCACAGGGTCGCTCATGAAGATTGCCGGCCTTTGGTCAGGGTATCACGGGCTTCATTGACCAGAGCAGCAAGATAATCCGTGCCGCCGCGGTCGGTATGCAGGCGTTGAATCAGCCGTCGGTGTGCTTCGATGACCTCCTTATGTGAGGCATCAGTTGTGACACCGAGAATCTCACTTGCCTGTGATTCTGACATCGACCCTTGTGGCGGCGCCGTGTGGCCAGCAACGTCATCCTCGTTGCGCCAGGAATCACCCTGGGTGCGGTCAAGGTAGGCTTCCAGCAGTGCCGCAGACTGAGCATCACGAGTCCGGCATTCTTGCAACAGTTCCAGGAGCTGTAGTTGGGATAGATCACCCAGCGCGCGGCCCGCAAACGGGCCACTGATCACTTCCCCGTTTAGTTCACCGCTATCATGGTCAAGCGACATTCGCAGCACCTCGGTTTCAACCCGGGACGCCTGACCGGAGCTGGGGCCCCGGGTGGTCTTGAACAGGTGCCAGGCCTGGCGTGCGACCATCAGCCGCTGCAGCCAGGGGACTGCCGCGCTGATGATCGCGAACATCCAGTGAATCCGCCCGGTGACCACCAAAAGCAGTAAGGCGCCGGCCACGCCGTACAGTACGATCAATTTCAGGGCGCGACCGCGCTGGGCCGGGGTGGCTTTGCCCAGCCAGGATGCCAGCCACATCAGGCCAACCAGCGCGACCA
>JAAZYQ010000359.1 GCA_014239575.1 Gammaproteobacteria bacterium | reverse complement strand
AAAGATGGATTTTTCCGCACGGGTGACATTGCTATCCGCGAGGCATCCGGAATGTACCGCATTGTCGATCGCAAAAAAGATATGGTGATTGTGTCAGGCTTCAACGTCTATCCAACAGATGTGGAGCAGGCCGCGTCCAAATGCGAGGGAATTCAGGAATGCGCCTGCATCGGTGTACCGGACGAAGTAACTGGTGAGGCGACAAAACTATTTGTTGTTCGCGCGCAAGGATCAAATATCGGCGCAGAAGACATCATCGCATATTGCCGCGATCACCTGACGGCATACAAAGTACCAAAGCAGATTGTCTTCATCGACGAGTTGCCAAAATCAGCCGTTGGCAAGTTGCTGCGCCGCGAACTGCGAGAGTAGGGCCCTTTGTAATCGGTATTGAAAGTCGCTTTTTTCAGTTTTTAGCCTCGGACGCAGGAGTATAGGCAGCATTAACGCCCCTTCCTGCCACAATCTGCAATGGCTTTTCCCGACTGCCATGGATAATAGTAATTCTCCAACCTGACCACGTTCT
>JAAZYQ010000358.1 GCA_014239575.1 Gammaproteobacteria bacterium | reverse complement strand
CATACTGCATGTCGTGTTGGCCTGGTGAATTATCATCCACCAAAGTTACGATGGCTCTTCGTTGGTTGGTATAGGCTGCATCACCCAGCCTCGGATAAACATTTTCAATCGAAGGTTTTGTATGCTCGCAGGAGAGATGTTCATAGATGTTCTCTTGAGTAAATGCCCAAAAGTCTATCGGTTGAGCGCCCTCGAGGTCTGTAAATCGAACCATATCTCCTTGGCTTAATAAAAACGATGTATAACAACGGGGCTCCACTTTGATGACTTTTTTAGTGACGAAATTTGTCATAACGTAAATATTCAGTTGGGTTAATTGAAAAATTATATATTAAATAATATTTAACACAGGATCAGTATAGGCAGCATTAACGCCCCTTCCTGTCACCATTTGCTATAAACACTTGGCCGCTATCAATAGTGGAGCGCGGTTAAGGTTTGCTAACCCAATGGCACAAGAACGGGAAGAAGGAATCAGAAGATGAATACCCTGACGATGAGAAGCACGGGAAATAGACCTATTGGAACA
>JAAZYQ010000357.1 GCA_014239575.1 Gammaproteobacteria bacterium | reverse complement strand
GCATCTGGCCAATGGTGTGATCGAGCGCTGAGCCCCGGTGCATCGCGGGGGAGCCGGCTTCACGAATCTTATAGATCAGGTAAAGCACACCAAGCGCTGGGTCGGCCCGAAACTGCAGCATCGAGGTCGCCGACAGGTGTGAAACACCGAACCGGGCGAATGGGTCAGTCATGCCCGAAGATCCGCTTGAGCACCATTTGACCCTTTATTCATAGTGTTCTCAGCGCTGGATGGGCTTGTATTTGATACGGTGTGGCTGGTCGGCATCGTCACCCAGACGGCGTTTTCGGTCGGCTTCGTATTCAGCAAAGTTACCAGAAAACCACGTCACTTGGCTGTCGCCCTCAAAGGCGAGAATATGCGTCGCAATCCGGTCGAGGAACCAGCGGTCGTGTGAGATGACAACGGCGCAGCCCGGAAAATTCGTCAACGCAACTTCAAGCGCGCGAAGCGTTTCCACATCAAGGTCGTTGGTCGGTTCATCCAGCAGCAGCACGTTGCCGCCCTGGCGCAAGACCTTGGCAAGATGT
>JAAZYQ010000356.1 GCA_014239575.1 Gammaproteobacteria bacterium | reverse complement strand
TTCCAGCGCACCAAAGTCAAAAAGCGTGCGGTCAGCGAGTTGGCTGGGCGCCACCTGGGTTAGGGCTCGGAAGATGCTGGCGATACGTCCGGGATGCGATTTCTCCCAGTCAGTCAGCATGCCCTTGATCGCCTGGCGCTGCAGATGATCCTGGGAGCCGCACAGATTACATGGGATCACAGGATATTCTCTCATCTTCGCGTAACGTGCCAGATCGGCTTCACGACAATAAGCCAGCGGTCGAATAACAATGTTGCGCCCGTCGTCACTGCGAAGCTTGGGTGGCATCGACTTCAATTGCCCGCCATAGAACATGTTGAGAAAAAGGGTCTCGATCATGTCATCGCGATGATGCCCCAGGGCAATCCGATTCATTCCGTGGTCGCAGGCGTAGCGATACAGAATTCCCCGGCGAAGCCTTGAGCAAAGGCCACACATAGTTTTTCCTTCGGGGATGACGCGTTTGACGATGCTGTAGGTGTCCTCATCAATGATATCGAAGGGAATTCCACGACTCACGAGATATTCCCGTA
>JAAZYQ010000355.1 GCA_014239575.1 Gammaproteobacteria bacterium | reverse complement strand
GTATGCGGTGACAACGAGGCCGGGCGCAGCGAAGCAGACTCCAGTGAGGAAGATAACCGGGATTATCAACAATGCACTCCAATCATTGACCGCGCCTAGCATTGCCGCAACCGCCAGGATGGCGCTACCGCTCATCAGGCTTTTTGTGCCGCACCAGAGCAATTCACCGATTACGATATCGTCGACTTCTGCAGGGGTTGCAAGGATCGCTTCGTAGGTTTGTTGGGGCACCATCCGTGTATAGACTGACCACATGGATTCCATGCTGGCCACATTCATCGCCGACCAGGCAATAAATCCTGAAGCGAGAAAGGTGAAGTAGGGCATCCCGTCGATCTCGCCAACGAATCTGCCCAACCCGTATCCAATACCCAAAAGGTAGATCAGGGGTTCACCGAAGTGCAGCAGCAAGCTCGCTGCCATTAATTTGCGCCATACCAGGGCATTGCGTCGCCAAACCGTCAGGGATTCAGGGCGAAGGATGGGAGGGCTGTTACCATTCATCCGCGTAATGCTCGTCCCGTCAGTCGCAAGA
>JAAZYQ010000354.1 GCA_014239575.1 Gammaproteobacteria bacterium | reverse complement strand
CGCGGCGTATTGAAATCCGTTTCCCGGATCCCACCGCTAACCCTTATCTCGCATTTTCAGCCATGCTGTTGGCAGGTCTTGACGGGATCCAGAACCGTATCCATCCCGGGGGTCCTATGGATAAGGATCTTTACGATCTGCCGCCTGAGGAAGAAAAGGAAATCGCGACAGTTGCCCACTCACTCGATCAGGCCCTCGACGCACTGGATGTGGACCGTGAGTTTCTCAAGGTGGGCGGTGTCATGAGCGACGACATGATCGACGGGTATATCAATCTCAAGATGGAACAGGTCCAGCGGCTGCGAATGGCCACGCATCCCGTCGAGTTTGATATGTATTACAGCGTGTAGGTTCCACGGACGGGTGTTTGACAGACACCCGCTTCCATTGGGATAGTATGCACCATGATGGTGCAAATGCGTTACAGATGAATTATACACAGGCGGATGTCAGCCGACCGGTTCTGGATGGGCTCAAGGCAGCAGTCCTCTTGGTCGGCGCTGACAGGCGGGTGATTTTCATGAATCCGGCAGCAGAG
>JAAZYQ010000353.1 GCA_014239575.1 Gammaproteobacteria bacterium | reverse complement strand
TCCAGGGAAAAGTCGGTAAATTTGGTTTCGGTCAGGTAGCTAATGTCTTCCATGTTGTTCTTTTTGGTGGGTTACAGGCATCTTGGATGGATGCCAGCGATCAGGAGTCCGTGATCAGCGTGTTTTGGGTATATATCGCACGTATCCGCTGTTGCTCCGACAGGCCCGGATTGGCCGGAATTATGAAACTGTCAGAAACGTCGGGAAAATGGGTTCTTGATTCCTGATGCGAAAATCTGGTAAAACTAACGGATCGTTTAGAGGTGTTGTGCCGTTCACGGAAGGGTGCGGTACAATTTCACCCTTGCGGAAAGCGGGAAAAGCAGTATATCACACCCCCCGATCACCGCGCCCTATACCTTATTTGCTCGTCTTCTGGCGCATTGGTGACAGAGCGATATTAGGAAAAAAGGAATTTTTTGAACATGTCCGATAACATTATTCACGTCAGCGATGATTCTTTTGAGCAGGAAGTCCTGCAGTCAGAAAAGCCCGTATTGATCGATTACTGGGCCGAGTGGTGTTGCCGGATTTTCGTC
>JAAZYQ010000352.1 GCA_014239575.1 Gammaproteobacteria bacterium | reverse complement strand
AATAGAGGGTCGTTTTTTAGGCTTGCCATCAATCGCAATTTCTTTAGCTAGTTGGGAGTGTAAACACTTTGAAACAGCAGGAGAAATCGCCAAGAGACTGGTGACTCAAATTGATAAAGCGCCATTATCTTATAACACCATCATTAATGTTAATGTTCCAGATATTCCTCTTAATGAGATTAAAGGCATTAAAAGCACTCGCCTAGGTAATCGCCACAAATCTGAACCAAGTATACAAGATGAAAAAGATCCATCTTTATATTGGATTGGTGAAAATGGTAAGGAAGCTGACAATGGTGAGGGAACTGACTTCCATGCAGTTTCTAATAACTATGTTTCTGTTACCCCTCTTCAGATTGATTTAACTAAGAGGAATATCAGGAACATTAACATTAATAATGGTGTTATAAGACAATGGTGCTTTATCAATTTGAGTCACTAGGCTCTTGGCGATTGCTCCTGCTGTTTCAAAGTGTTCACACTCAAAACTAGCTAAAGAAATTGCGATTGATGGTAAGCCTAAAAAACGACCCTCTATC
>JAAZYQ010000351.1:255-541 GCA_014239575.1 Gammaproteobacteria bacterium | reverse complement strand
GTCTTTCTGGAGGTCTGCCAGGACAATACCAGTGTCTTCTTCCCAACTCGGCCGAACATCATCGGGATCAAATATGGCCTCAAGATCTGGTAGGCCCTCGAGCATCATCGAGCCCGTGACAGGAGTTAATTCCCGGTCATGGGTAAGGCCAAAAAGGCTGATACAGAAACGGGCATTACCAGATTTTGCTACCGCCTCGGGCAGGTACTTGCCCCGGGGCAGGTTCAGGTGATCACAAAACAGCACTCGCATACGTTTATAAGTATTCATACTTTCCTCCATCCCA
>JAAZYQ010000351.1:0-245 GCA_014239575.1 Gammaproteobacteria bacterium | reverse complement strand
CGGTTCTCAGGACAGCATATTTTTAGGACGACAGGCTGCCCCATCAAACAAAGGTCACGATTTTATTTTTACAGCAACTGGAAGTGATTTTATGCCACCAATAAAATTGGATCGCAAGAAGGTCTCAGGTGTGGTTTGCTCAATGCTGCTGATTCGTTTGACGAGTTCCTTCAGTACCACCCGAAGTTCCAGTCGCGCGAGCCACATGCCGAGACACGCGTGTACTCCACCCTGGCCAAAGGCCA
>JAAZYQ010000350.1 GCA_014239575.1 Gammaproteobacteria bacterium | reverse complement strand
GTTAACGGCGTGCTCCTCAGCATCTTCAGTGCCAGCGGGCAAAGCTGTGTGGCGGGTTCCCGACTGCTTTTGCAGGAATCGATCCGTGAAGAGGTGCTATCGCGAGTAGTGGAAAAAGCGGCTCAGATCCGGATCGGCGATCCGCTGGACGATAACAGCCAGATGGGCCCGCTCGCGACCGAGGCACAACTCAACAATATCCGTTCGACCCTGGCTGATGCCACCGCGAACGGCGCCAGTGTCCGCTACGGTGGGAATACCCCCAAGGGTCTGGAGACCGGCTGGTACATAGAGCCTACCATCGTGGACTGCCCCCACCAGGACATCAGCATCGTACGCAAGGAACTTTTCGGGCCCGTCGTCAGCGCCCTTGGTTTTCGCGATGAAACCGAAGCCCTCGCGCTTGCCAACGATACGAATTTTGGACTCGCGAGCGGCATCTTTACCCGGGACGTTGGTCGAGCGCTCAGGATCAGCAAGGCTATCCGGGCTGGAATTGTCTGGGTCAATACCTACCGGGTGGTATCACCAATTGCGCCGT
>JAAZYQ010000034.1 GCA_014239575.1 Gammaproteobacteria bacterium | reverse complement strand
CGCGGCAGCAGGCCCGATTGGAACCAGCTGACAAAGGTGATGATGCTGAATATCGGCAGGCCCAGCGCCTGGCGCAGGTCTGCAGCATAGGGGCCCATATTGGTGCACTCAAGCACGATGGCTCCCACCTGCGGGTGCTCGCGAATCAGCGCAGCTCCGGCATCGAGCAGATCCTGGCGACAGGCATCGACATCCATTTCGACCTCATCTTCGAGAATCACCCGGGTGAATTCGCGGCCACCCTCGGTGCCCACTACCGGAGTATCGGCAGGCGCGCCAGCGGCTGCCAGGTGATCTACAGTCAAGCTCTCGCGAGAGATTGTGATAACACCCACCTGCTGATTGTTGGGCAACAGTCGCTGAGCCAGCGGTACCTGCATCAGGGAGGAACTGGCCACGGGTACTTTCACGGCGCGGGCGATCTCGTCCTGAAACAGCGATAAAAATCCACAGGTGGTCGACAAGCCATCGGCACCATCGGCAACGAGTGATTGACCGGCTTCGATAAAGGCATCAAGCAGGCCTTCGGCGCGATGTCGCACCACCTGATTGGGAGAGGCGCCCCGCACCACGCGGTAGAGTACCGGGAAAGGCCAGGTGGCGGCATTGCCGAAGTCGCCCGGGATCCGGGGGAAGACGGTATCGAGCATGAGCATGCCAACCGTAGCGCCGTAGACTGTTTTGCCGCCGTGCGCCGATGCGTTTGCTTTGCCAGCCATTGCGATCTCCCCTGCGGCCTTGAGCTTAGCCGTCGGCCATGTCCTGGTTAGAGTTGCGGGCTATTGTATACACCTGGCAACACCGGCCACCGAGCGCTCGATGAGCTCAGACAACGCCAAGTCCGCCACGGCCTTGAGCGGGTAGGCTGCATGATCTTTGCGTCAAAGATAAAAACCTTTCCTTTTGTATTTAAATTGCGCTACATTGAGTCTTGATGCTGGGCGCAAGTTTTAGGCCGGGCAAGGGCGATAGGGGCCGCATGTCGTAGCGGGGTCGGATCGCTCGCAGGCGGTCTATGTAACTGACACCGCTTTGGTGGCAATGAAGATAAAAACGAAAGTAATAGCAAAAGTAATAGCAAAAGTAATAGCAAAAACCAAGGAGGATTCTATGAAAGCAACACTGTTAAAGACTCTGGGGGTATCGGCGATCGCTACTGCAGCGGTTTTCGCTGGCGCGCCAGCCGCGGCCGAGAAGTGGGATATGCCCATGGCCTACTCGGACAGCAACTTCCACACCCAAAACGGCAAGGCTTTTGCCGAGGCGGTTAATGTGGCAACCGGAGGCAAGCTTGAGATTGTGGTCCACGGTGGCGGCTCGCTGTTCAAGGGTAATGAAATCAAACGTGCCGTACAGACCGGCCAGGCACCGGCTGGCGAGCGGTTATTGTCAGCACACCAGAACGAAAGCGCTATCTTCGGCGTAGATTCGATACCGTTCCTGGCGACCTCTTTTGAGGCATCAGACAAACTGTGGCAGGCTGCGCGCCCGACCATAGAAAAGACTCTGGCCGAGCAGAATCTGGTGTTGCTCTATGCTGTTCCGTGGCCACCGCAGGGTTTGTATTTCAACAAGGAAGTGAACTCCACGGCGGACTCCAAGGGTGTGAAGTTCCGGGCATATAACGCTGCCACTGCCCGTGTCGCCGAACTGATGGGTATGCTGCCGGTACAGATCGAAGCGGCTGAACTGGTACAGGCACTGGCGACTGGCGTTGCCGAGGCGTTCGTGTCGTCTGGTTCAACCGGTTATGACCGCAAGGTCTGGGAGCACCTGTCGCATTTCTATGAGGTGAATGCCTGGTTACCTCGTAACTACGTGTTCGTCAACCAGCAGGCATGGGATGCACTGGATGCCGATACGCAGAATATCGTCAAGGGTATAGCCATGCTGGCCGAGCGTGCCGGCACCACCAAGTCACAGCAGTTGAGTGGTTGGTATCTGACCCAGCTGGCCGCCAACGGCATGAAAGTGCAGCCGGCCGGTGATCAGTTGCTCGGCGAACTCGAAGCCATTGGCGCGACCATGTCCGGTGAATGGATCGAAGCTGCCGGCGACGAGGGCAAAGCCATCGTAGACGCCTACAAGGCGATGTAAAACTGCCAGGCAAGGGGCCGGCCAAGCGGCCGGCTCCGTACCTGAAACCTTAGTTCTTTTTGATATGAAAGCGCACCCATTGCGGCGCGCCCTGGATGGCGTGTATTTCACGGCCGGCATGCTGGGGGCGGTGTTCATGCTCGCACTGCTGGTGATCATCGTACTGCAGATGGCCGCCCGCTGGACGGGGCAGGTATTTCCCGGTTCCACCAACTACGCGGGTTACTGCATGGCGGCTATGTCGTTTCTGGCGTTGGCTTACGCGTTGAACCATGGCGCGCATATCCGGGTTCGATTGCTGCTCACGCGCCTGGGGCGCTTTCGTCGTATCGGTGAATTGTGGTGTTACGGCATCGGTGGCGCACTGTCGATATATTTCTGTTACTACGCTATCAAGGCCACCTACTGGTCACACTTGCTGAACGATGTTTCGCAGGGCCAGGACGCAACGCCGATGTGGATTCCCCAGATCTCAATGTCGGTGGGGACTTTTGTTTTTGCTCTGGCTATGGTGGATCGCTTCATCAGCATCGCTCTGTTTGGGTTTGATGAATCGACTGAAAAAGCCAACGTTATTGATTGACGCGACTCACTCATGGAACACCTTGCACTGACAGCTATTTTTCTGTTTACCTTGTTCTTATTGCTGGGAACCGGGGTCTGGGTTGGCTTGGCGTTGCTGGGCGTGGCCTTTGTGGGTATGGAGCTTTTCACCACACGCCCTGGCGGCGATGCGATGATTACCACCATCTGGACCACAGCCTCGAGTTGGTCTTTGACTGCGCTGCCACTTTTTATCTGGATGGGTGAGATTCTTTACCGCACGCGATTGTCTGAAGATATGTTCCGTGGCTTAAGCCCCTGGATGGCGAAGCTACCGGGTGGGCTTATACACACCAATATCGCAGGCTGTACTCTCTTTGCGGCCGTGTCCGGCTCGTCGGCCGCTACGTTGACCACCGTGGGTAAGATGTCGATCCCGGAGCTGCGAAAGCGTGGTTATCCAGAGCACATGGTTATTGGCACCCTGGCAGGTTCGGCTACGCTGGGATTGATGATCCCGCCGTCGCTGACACTGATTGTCTACGGTGTCACCATCAATGAATCTATATCCAAACTGTTTATCGCTGGGATTTTGCCTGGGCTGACGCTGGCGCTGCTGTTTATGACCTATGTCGCCGTGTGGTCATTTGTACGACCCAACGAGGTGCCGCCGCCTGAGCCCCCGATCTCCTTTTCCCAGAAGGTAGCCGAGTCACGTTTTCTGATACCGGTGCTGCTGCTGGTGGCTCTTGTGATCGGCTCAATGTACTTGGGCTGGGCTACTGCCACCGAGGCTGCATCGTTTGGTGTCGTCGGTTCATTGATACTGGCGATTGGTCAGGGCTCTTTAAACCGCGAGACTTTCATTCAGAGCCTGCTCGGTGCGCTGCGAACTTCGTGCATGATTGCGCTGATTCTGGCTGGCGCCGCCTTTCTCTCGCTGTCGATGGGATTTACCGGCTTGCCCCGGGCGCTGGCTGAATGGATCGCCTCGCTGGGTCTATCACCGACGGTGCTGATCCTGTCACTGATGCTTTTTTATATCGTGATTGGTTGCTTTCTTGATGGTATCTCATCGGTAGTTCTGACCATGGCTGTGGTTGAGCCGATGATTCGCACCGCCGGTATAGACGTGATCTGGTTCGGCATCTTTATTGTTGTGGTTGTCGAGATGGCACAGATCACCCCACCCATTGGTTTTAATCTTTTCGTGCTACAAGGCATGACCGGTCATGAGATGAGCTATCTATCCAAGGTAGCACTACCGATGTTCGCGATGATGGTGGTGATGGTTTTTATTCTGATAGCCTTTCCGGATCTTGCCACTTACCTTCCGGACAATATGCGCTCACGCCCGGGCGGCTGAGTTGGACGCCTGCACAAGCCTGAAGGGTTTTGAACCGTTCTCAGAAATTGCCTCGCGCTGGGGCGGTCATTTGATGCCACTTGGTATGACCAGTAACGATTGAAATCACCAGAACCACACTTAAGTGTCATGGCGACATCACGCTCTTCGGTGATAATCCTTTTGCCCTGTGAGCCGCCTTGGGCAGAATGAGTAGGGCACATCTCGCAGATTGATCGCGGTCTACAACCCAGAACAGTCTGATAGACCGAACAACTTGGCGTGTGGCCGCCATCGCATAGTAGAGAATTCTTAAGTTGGCTGCCAACGTGTTGAATCGGTTGTGGCCTGTTGTTTTTGTCTATTTGCAGAAGCATTCTTGACAGTCTTTGGCACACTCGCCTACATTGAATGGTTCCACTACCGTAATGCCCGTATTGGGCAATACAAGATTTATATGGGCATTGAATCTACAACTATTTATAGGAGAGGAATCATGATTAAACGCAGTGTATTTTTGCCGTTGATCGCGCTGTTCAGTGCGCTGGCCGTATTGGTCGCAGGGCCCGCGCAGGCCTGGGAACCAAAGAAGCCGGTGGATTTTGTGATTATGGCCGGCAAGGGTGGCGGAGCCGACAAGATGGCACGCCTGATGCAAAGTGTGATCGAAAAGTACGGTTTGGCATCCAAACCGTTTGTCCCGATCAACAAACCAGGTGGTTCTGGTGCAGAGGCGCTTATTCATATGAAGGGTAAGCAGGGCGACAACCACACCGTGATGGTGACGCTCAACAGCTTTTACACCACACCGTTGCGTCAACCGGGTCTGGATGTAGACATCTCGACTTTCACACCTGTCGGACGCATGGCTGAGGATACCTTCCTGCTGTGGGTCAACGTCGATTCGGGCATCACCAACGTTGACGAGTTCGTGGCTGCAGCCAGAGCCGCCGGCAGTGATTGGCTCATGGCCGGCACGGGTAAAGGCCAGGAAGATCAGCTGTTGACGACTTTCCTCAATAAAGCGTATGGCCTTAAGATCAAGTACGTGCCTTTCAAAGGCGGCGGCCGGGTAGCCAAGGAACTGGCGGGTAACCACGTTAATTCCACAGTGAATAATCCCTCCGAGCAGTTGGGCTTTTACCAGGCTGGCAAAACCCGGGCAATCGCGTCATTTACTCCAACGCGGTTACCGTTGTTTCCAGACGCACCGACTTTCAAAGAGCTAGGCAAGGACTACGTCTATTTCATGCAACGCAGCGTGGTTGGAGCACCAGGCATGAG
The DNA here is from genome assembly GCA_014239575.1 of Gammaproteobacteria bacterium. GTDB lineage: Bacteria > Pseudomonadota > Gammaproteobacteria > Arenicellales > UBA868 > UBA868. The sequence goes on along the minus strand of JAAZYQ010000034.1, from coordinate 14,320 downwards.
CGATGAAGCAGCCGCTTACTATCGTGACGTGTTCGCCCGGGTCTATGCGACGGATGAGTGGCAGGCCTACATGACCAAAAAGAGCCTGATGGGTGGTTTCCTGACTGGACCTAAGCTCAAGGCCTACTGGGCTCGAGAAAAGGCAGTCCATGAAGTCATCTTGAAGGATATCGGCGAGATTTGATCGCCCATCCGTTGGTTTAGGCAGTAAGGAGCAACTGTCATGCGTAGAGCCGAGCTGTTAATGGCCCTGATTCTTGGGGTCTTTTCGGCCTACTTGATGGTTAAGAGTGCGGAGCTTCCCATCGGCTGGATTCCTAATGAAGGACCAGGCGGTGGGGCGTTTCCCTTTTGGCTGGCATTTGGGATGCTGATCTGTTGTGTGTGGATTATCGCGCGCTGGTTTAGGCGGAAAACCGGACCGTCACGTTCTACCGAGCCTTACCTGGCTGTTACAACGCGGAGCACAATAATCAGGGTCATCGTTGCACTGACACTGATGATTGGGGCAATCCACATTATTGGCATATACCTGTCCATACCGCTTTTTCTGTTGTACTACGTGCGGATGATGGGAGCCCACCGCTGGCCGCTCAGCATAGCGGTGTCTGTGATCACACCTGTGGTCAGTTTCTTTTTCTTTGAGATTGCGCTGCGGATCACATTACCGAAAGGTTACACCGAGCCGCTTTTCTATCCGTTGTACGATATTTTTATGTGAGGCCCTGTGGAAACGTTTAACCTGTTGATGCAGGGTTTTAGCATTGCGCTGGAACCTTTGAACCTGGCACTTGTCATATTTGGATGTGCGCTGGGTCTTTTTATTGGTGCGATGCCGGGGCTTGGTTCGGTTAACGGCGTCGCCATTTTGTTGCCGATGACTTTTCTGGTACCACCCACCGGCGCGATCATTTTTCTTGCCGCCATCTACTATGGCGCCATGTACGGCGGCGCTATTTCTTCGATCATGCTGGGCATTCCCGGCGCTTCAACCGCTGTCGCCACCACCTTTGATGGTCGGCCGTTGGCTCTTGCCGGCAAAGCAGACCAGGCGCTGATTACTGCTGCTGGTGCTTCGTTTATTGGCGGCACCGTATCGGTGGTGCTGTTTACGCTGTTTGCACCTCCCTTGGCCGAAGTCGCACTGGCTTTTGGTGCTGCCGAGGAATTTGCACTGATGATGCTTGCATTTGCGACGTTTGTTGGATTGGGTGGCGACGATATCCCCAAGACACTGTTTTCGATATTCATCGGTTTGGTGCTGAGCGCTGTGGGTCTGGATATCATCAGCGGAGAGCCGCGGTTGATTTTCGGCGGCCTGCCCGGGTTTTTCCATGGCATTAATTTTCTGGTTCTAGCGATTGGTATCTACGGGATTGGTGAGATGCTGTGGACCATCGAATCCAGCCATGGTGGGGTAAAAGTCTCCCAGGCATCGTTCAGTATCCGGGGTATCGTCACGCACCTGAAGGGTCTCAAACAGTCACTGAAAGCCAGTGTGATGGGATCTTTTCTGGGATACTTTGTCGGCATATTGCCGGCTGCGGGAGCAACCCCGGGATCTATCATGGCCTACGGTATGGCCAAGACGATGTCCAAGGATCCGGATTCTTTTGGCAAAGGGAACGTTGAGGGCGTGGCTGCACCTGAATCGGCTAACAACGCTGCCAGTACGGGTTCAATGCTGCCGATGCTGACCCTGGGTATTCCCGGGTCGCCGACTACAGCGATTCTGCTGGGCGGCATGGTGATCTGGGGCCTGGAACCTGGGCCGATGCTGTTCGTTGAGCACCAGAGCTTCGTCTGGGGCCTTATTGCCAGCCTCTACGTGGCGAACCTGTTCGCCATGTTGATCAACCTGGCATTCATACCGGCGTTCATTGGCGTACTGCGCATGCCTTTTACCATCCTCGCGCCTATCATTTTCGTACTGTGCCTGGTGGGCGGCTACGCCCCTACGCAAAATATGCATGATGTCTGGTTGATCCTGATTTTTGGTATCGTGGGTTATCTGATGCGCAAACTGGATTACCCACTGGCGCCAGCCGTATTGGCGATCGTATTGGGCCCACTGGCTGAGACATCAATGCGTCAGGCCTTGTTGATGAGCGATGGTAATCTGATGATCTTTATTGAAAGACCGATCTCAGGCCCCATTATGGGTGGCGCTGTTGTGCTCTTTTTGCTACCACTGCTAAAACTGTTTCGTAAGCCGCGCGTACCCACATCGGATTGAGCCTCGCCGTAATTCTGCACCCATCAGTATCTGGGGCCTCGCCAGCTATGTGCTGGAAACCAAGACTCAAACAACGGTTTAAACTCAGCTTGAGCTTTGAACTTGGGAGAGCTTTGCTGACCAGCTTTACTTTCGGCCCAAGTCAGCAAAGGACTATTGATGAGCGCTGACGTCATCCGACCGCATCTCTTCGGGCTTGCCCATCGGCTGCAGTCGGCAGGTAATCCGGATCAGCACGCGCAGATTCTCTCCGATGTAGTACTGCAGGAGTTCGATCGCTTTTATCTCGATTTTCGTGCCATTCCTGGTCGCGCCAAGAGCGCCTTTGAGGAGCGCGATTTCCCACAGTCCTTAGTTCATAGTCAAAACCAGTTACTGCTTTACGGTGAGCGTATGCATGCGCTGGCCTCGACCCTGGTCGCCCAGGTGCCAGCGTCCGAGTCTGCGACGATGCTGTGGGATGAGCTTGAAATGCTTTACCGAGCTTTGGTCTTTGGGCGATACGAAGCTGACTTGGCGCTTGCTTTTTTGCATTCGGTGCGACGCTCTGTTTTCATGGGCGAGTGGAGGCCGGTCGACTATTCCGTCGGCATCAAGGTTGACACCAGTGCGGCTGGCATCAGCGAGATGATGGTGAGTTATCCGGTCTCAACCATCAGCGCCGGCCTGTTACAACAGATTCTCAATTTGCCTGGTTTTAGTACCGCTTATCGAGATCAAGCCGGCGACGCTGTACTGGCAGCGCAGCAGATCAACGCCCTGTTATCTTCGGACCAGGAAGCGCATGTTGTTGGTGTCGATGTCATCCGGGGTGGGTTTTTCCGCAATCGCGGCGCCTATATCGTTGGCCGCATTCGGTTGACTGAACGACCAGTTGTTCCGCTTATCCTAGCCCTGCTCAACGATGAAGACGGCATCTATATTGATGCTGCGCCATCCAGTGAGTCGGCCGCGCACAATTTGTTCAGCACCACCCGGGCCAATTTCATCGTGACGAACAATCACTACCACGAGTTGTCCGAGTTTTTGCATGAGATCATGCCTAAGCGCCCGTTGGGACTGCATTACTCATCCATTGGTTTTAATCACTTTGGCAAAGTTGCTGTGATGGACGAATTGAACCGGGAGTTGGATCAGTCCGGGGCCTTATTAGACACGGCGGTTGGTTTCCCGGGTACCGTGGCCATTGGATTTCAGGCGCCGAATTCGGCGTACAACCTCAAAGTCATCCGTGACCGCCCGACCCAGGGTTACAAGTGGGGTGATTTTGCTGGCGTTGATTCAGTGCTTGCCAAGTACAGTCAGGTTCATGATATCAACCGCACTGGCAGCATGCTGGACAACGTGATCTATTACAACGTTACCTTGCCGCAACAACATTTCAATAATGCGCTTTTGGACGAGATGCTACGCGATGCAGGCTATACGGTATCGCTACGTGGCAGTTCGGTGGTATTTCATCACCTGATTGTGCAAAGGCGCATGATTCCCTTGCCTGTGTTTTTGGAAAATGCATCGCGGGCAGATTGCGAACGGGCAGTCGTGAATTTGGGCTATTGCATAAAGAACAACATGGCAGCCAACATCTTCAACCGTGATTTGGATGGGCGTAACTATGGTGTGGGCAGTCACATACGCGTTTATCTTTTCGATTACGACGCGTTGGAGCCATTTACCGAGGTCAAGATCCGCAGCAACGCTGATCGCTATGACGGTGAGGAAGATATACCGGACTGGGTTTTTGAAGACGGCGTGATATTTTTGCCCGAGGAAATCGAATCGGGACTGCGTATCGCCGACCGGTCACTGCGTCAACTTTTCCGCAGCGTCCATGGCGACCTGTTGCGAGCCGACTACTGGGAGCGGATTCAGGATGAACTAAGCGAGGGTAAGGTGCCGGCGATCCAGGTCTACCCCGATAGTTATCGATTGCACCACTGAGCGAGCCGTCGCGGCTCTGGCGATCTTTGCGTTACAACCGATAGGGAACGACGCCGGCCAGGTTCCGGCTGATGCCAACTGCGTCGCCTGGATTATTGGGGGGTAATGTAGGTTTGTGAAAGACAGGTACCCCGGCTTAAATGCCGGGGTACCGTCGAAGTTAAGGTTTGATATAGGTGAATCCCTGTGCCTGCAGGTGAGCCAGTTCGGCGACGCCGCTTGGGACAATATCAGCTTCGGAAACATCGAAAAGATTGGCGTCGATATCGATTTTTTTGCCGCGCACGGTGTTGGCGCAGACATTGAAAGCAACACCCTGGTCTTTGAGGCCAGATATCATGGCGGCCATCTTGTCGGTGGCGTTACCCACTTCGAGCTTGGTGTACTGTGCCTGGTCAGGCTCAAGCAACAGGGTCAACCCCTTGCCGTGTAGGACAACTCGCAGTTCCAGATTTTCCGCGCCCACCGCGTTAATGTGGTTCTGGATATTGCGCAGAGCTCCCCCCTGGGCTTTGGGATTATCGTAGTTCACGTGATAAACGACTTTTTGCTTGCCGTAGCCTTCGGCAAGTGTCGCTTGCGACAGGCCCAGCGCCAACGCAGCGCCCAGTAAGGCCCTGGGCCACAATTTTGATTTCTTTAGTGTAGACATATCTCACTCCTTCAGAGTTTTGAGCATAAGCGATCATTTTGCGCGGGTCTTTGTGCAATTGCAACCCAGTAAGATTTCGTAGTTATTTAGTGGTGCACCCCGGGATTCGGAGGCTTGGAGCCAGTTGGTCCGATAATCTTGAGCGGCTGGCTCCCAGCGCACGATGGCTTCGGCCTCACCCTGATAGGCGAGCACACCGATCGTGTGGATGTCAGTTAGCGCTGTCGCGGTGCCGGCCAGTAGATCAAAGGCGGTTACCATCGAGCTGATTTTCACAGCGGATACGCATATCAGTTGGACACCCTCCCGGCATTGGCGTTATCGTTCGAGCAACGCGTAAACCCAATCACAAGAGCGTTGGGTCGTAGGCGGTCGTGATTTCGCTTGGCCCGGGGGAGGAGCGTTATCACTGGCTGTTGTACCTTCCCGGCGCGCCTGGAGGTGGACTTACCGATGGGAACAGTACCCGTACAACAAGGAGCACGTCATGAGCGATGAACTGTGGCAATTGAGCGCTTGCGATGTGGCGCAAGGTATCCGTGATCAGGTTTTTACCAGTGAGGCAGTTGTGACCTCGGTGACAGAACGCATGGCAGTCCACAACCCCCGCCTCAACGCCATAGTGCTTGATCTTGGTGATGAAGCCCTGATGCAGGCGCGTGCGGCCGATGCCAGCGTCAAAGCCGGGGCGCCGCTGGGGCCGTTGCACGGTGTGCCTGTTACGATTAAATCCAATATCGATGTCAAGGATCAACCCACGCCCAATGGCCTGCCCGTCTTTGCTGATCTCATCGCACCAGATGATTCCCCGGTGGTGAGCAACCTGAAAAACGCTGGTGCGATCATCATCGGGCGTACCAATACGCCGGAGTTGTCGATGCGTCTGACGACCGACAACCCACTGTACGGCCGTACGCTTAACCCCTGGGATGACAACGCCAGTCCGGGCGGCTCTTCAGGCGGCGCTTCATCTGCCGCCGCCGCTGGGTTTGGTCCGATTCATCACGGCAATGACATTGGCGGGTCGCTACGCTGTCCCGCGTTTAATTGCGGCCTGTCCACGGTCAAGCCCACCTTCGGCCGGGTGCCGGCCTATTTGCCCTCGGCACCGGCGGAGCGAGGGATGCTGGCCCAGTTGATTTCGGCGCAGGGCGCCATCTGCCGTGAAGTGCGTGACGTGCGCCTGGCGCTCAAGGTTATGTCTGGACATGATGCGCGCGATCCTTTTTGGATGCCAGTGCCTTTTGACAACTGGCCGAGCGAGCCGTCCCCTATCCGGGTGGGTGTCACGACCGAGTCCTACGGTCATCCCATCCACCCGCAGATCAGTCAGGCGATCGATCAGGCAGCGGGATACCTGTCGGATGCGGGTTATGCGGTGGAGCCGGTGACTACGCCTTCGGTGGACGATGCGGCGCAGGCATGGTTCACTTTTCTGGGGGCGGAGCTTGAGGCTTTCCTGATGCCGCTGGCGCGAGAGCATGGCAGTGCAACCATCCAGCAGATTTTTGAGTGGTACTTCGAGATGGGTCAGACAGCCGATGCGGCGGCTTACCGCGAGGGGATTAAGGAGCGTACGGCAATGACCCGTCAATGGGATGTATTCCTTGAGCGAACGCCTTTAGTGCTAACGCCGTATTTTCTGCAGCCCACTCCCGAGTGGGACTGCGATGCGAAAAGCCTTCAAGGCACGCGGGATGTTTTCAATGCAGCGATCTACAGCACCGGCATCAACTGGGTCAGCCTGCCGGCTGGGGTCACCCCAATCGGGTTGATTGAGGGATTGCCCGCCGGGGTGCAGCTGATTGGCCGACGTTACCGCGAGGATATGATTCTTGATGCCATGACCGCAATCGAAGCCCGAGTCGGTGTGCTGACCCGGGAATTGTGGGCGCGTGAACGCTGACCTTCGCTGTCGTTGGCTCAGGTTGGGTCTTGGTTGATCCGGTGGGTTTCAAACTCAGCAGGCGAGGTGAACTCGATCAGTTCCACGTCATCGGAGCAGGCAAGTTCATCGTGGATAATGCCCGCGGGCTGTAAGCAGCTGTCACCGGCGCGAAAGGTGAGCTCCCCCTGTCCCTCGTAGGTGAAGCGAATCCACCCCTTGAGTACATAGATCATCTGGAACTGAAGGTCGTGTACGTGTGGTCCGGTGTGAGGAAATTCCGCCACCGGTTTTTTTACGCGGATGACATGAGCGTTATAGCGCCCGCCTGTGGCCTCGTTGATGCCCAGATCCCGGTATTCAAAAAATTTTCGTAAGCCCTGAGTCCATTGGGCGTCATCCGCACGAGCTGTGCAGAATTTCTGTAGGGTGTGATTCATGAGAGCTCCTTTGGATTGGCAACAATATCGCCTGCCCGGTAGCGCTGCTTCGGCGATGAACACTTAAGTAGGACACAGCTTCTTGGCGTCTGCAAGTGCGACCCGATCGGGCCTTAGTTTGGGAAACGGATAACCGCCTTGTTAAAGCAGGGTAAATGGTCCGAACCTCTGGGTTGGGTGGTTGAAAAGCCAGGGAAACGACCTCATCTTGCAGGTATGAAAAGTAATCAACCGGTATTGGGCGTAGCCCCGGCGACGGACCGTGCCAGCGCTCAGGCGACACTTTTGCGCGATGCAGTGATGACCGCTTACTCGATCACCGGCAGCCTGTCGGCTGCGACAGTATTGTGTTCCAGTTTGGTCGATGAAGATGTCCCCAAGCAACACCAGACGGCGGCGGTATTGTCGCGGCTGCATCACATCGCGATGAATCGGCCTAAGCACTAAGCAGGCTGTTAGCGGATCATATAAGCCCTCTTCACAGTTCCGGTGATCCGGCAGACCCCTGATCGGCCTGCGAGGAAGAAAGCCGCCGTGTCGGTACCTGCCTGGCTAATCTCGCTGTCATCGTGCTGGTAGCAGACCTCGCCAAGGAGAAAGCGGCAGAACGCATCTCGCCCCCGCGGGCATCGCCCGTATTCGGGAGCACACTCCCAGTAATCACATTGAGTTGCTTGTTTTTACCTTTGTGCAGCAGCCCACTGTGTGGGCTGCTCTCGATCACCCCCTCAAGGGTATCCAGTCGGTGAGTTCATTATTGTTTCAGCAGTCGGTTCAGTACGACAGATTTTCATCTGTAATTGCCTTCGATGGTTTGTTGTCATTTTGGTTGTTTGCACTGTGCACCCAGATACTGATAATGCATCGGGCGACAGTAGACGTCACCCGGGGTCACGAAGCACAGCCATGATGGATAGCGACAGCGCGGATTTTTTTGTACTTGCCCACGAGCGTGGCCATGAGGTCGACGCACTGCCGCTGTGGGCGGGTGCCCGATCCGACCTGGTCCAGTTCGACGATGACCCGTCGCCGGTAGAACGGGTTGACCTGTCCGATCTACCTGGGGTTTTTCAGTTGCACCATGTGTTATCGCCGGCTGAATGTCGGCAGTTTCGCCTGATCACCGATACTCTGGGCTATCACGCCGATGCCCCAGTATCGTTGCCACACCGCGTTCGCCATATGGCTAATCTCAACTGGGTGGTTGATGATCAGATCTGCGAAGCGGTGTTTGCGCGTTGTCAGCCACAACTGACAGATCACATCGGTGGCGCACCCAGTCTGGGTTTGAACGCGCGATTTCGTTTCTATCGTTACCAGGCCGGCGATTACTTCAAACCGCATACTGACGGATCGTGGCCCGGTAGCCGTGCCGTGGATGGCCGCCTACAGGTCGACGCCTTTGGCGATCGCTGGAGTCAATTGACTTTCCTGCTGTTCTTGAGCGATGACTTTGAAGGGGGGCACACCCGCTTTTACCCAGATGGGCTCGAAGGCGAGGCGTTTCCTGTGCACACACCGCTTGGCAGCGCGTTGTGTTTTCCCCATGGCGGGCATCCACAGCAGTGCATACACGCCGGTGAGACCGTGCGGCGCGGCATCAAGTACATCATCCGCACCGAAATACTCTACGGTCGTACCCCAGGCGCTGAAGCGCTGCAGCGCGACTGGATTTACTGAAGCTCTTGGCCGTAGTCGCGCACAACCTCGGCCACCCGAATCCGGTAATCGTGAAACAGACCTCGATCTTTCGCTTCGCCCTGGGCTGAGCTATGTTCGACATGCTGATGCCAACGCGATACCGCATCCATGTTCTCCCATGTGGATAAAGAGACAAAGCGGCCGCTTTTGGCAATGCTCTCGAAACGTTCAACACTGATAAAGCCTTCAATCGTTTCTACTGCCTCGCTCAGTGCTGCAGCCAGTTCAAAATAACGATCCTGGTAGGCCGGATCTGGCTCGAATTCGAATACGACAATCACCATAGTAGTAACCTCAATCGGTGGGTGTTTTTTAAGATGTGTATGTTATGGTGCCAGCCAGTTTAACGCGGACAGGGCAGGCGAATGATGCGACGTACGCGAAGTACTAATTTCCTGCGACCGCTGTATCGCCTCGGTTGGTTAGTGATCTGGAGTACCTGGTTGGCCACGCTGGTGTTGCTCGTACCTACCCTAATGCCTCATGACGACGTCGTTGGTTGGGGGTTTGTGACCCTGGCGGCAACGAGTGTCGCCTACCTTTTGCATCGCCTGTGGGACTGGTATGTTGTGGGCCGCCCCCTGCCGCGGCGCTGAGTGCGAGTGCCGGCATCGATTTTCCCTTAAACTCAGGAGATAGACCGTGAGCCAAGCACCGATATTCCATAATTTTGACAAAGCGCCGACCCCTGTGGCGCCCTTCAGTCATGCCGTTGAATCTGATGGGTGGATACAGTTGACCGGGCAGATGCCAACTCACCCCGATGATGACAGCGCACCTTTACCGGACGGGGTGAAGGCGCAGACCGGGCGGGTGATGGACAATCTTGTGATCGTGCTCGAGGGTCTGAACCTCAAACTGGCCAATGTACTCTCGTGCCGTATTTATCTGACCGAGTTTGCACGTGATTACGAGGCAATGAACCAGACTTATCGTTCGTATTTTTCACAGAACCGGCTACCGGCACGCACCTGTATTGGGGTAACCGGCCTTGCGCGGAGCGCGCTGGTCGAGATCGATATGGTCGCTCGCCGCCCCTAAGTGGGATCGGTCAGGGGCTTCGCTTATCTTGTTGATCGAACGATGACGGCGAAGATGTTGACGCGCCTTTACCGCCAGAGTGCCTCGGTGCAAGCGCGGCTTTTTGTCTGCGGCGCCATGGTTTTAGTGTCGCATAGCGAAACCATGACACAACTGACAGTTATGCGAGTCGATTAAGTATTGAAAGATGCCAGTATGAACGTGATTATTCATCGCTTCGCTTTCATGGCGGCGTTGCTATTGCCCCCAGTCCACGGCTTCGGCTCAGCCGATACGCTGTCGACCCATCGACAGCGCACGCTTGTCACTTTGGATTTGCTTTGCGAAGGTTTTAGCGAGGCGGCAGCTGTTGCGGCTTTCCCCGGGCTTGTTTTAGGCAACCCTGAGGAACTCGTACGCGGTAACACTGTATACGGGTGGCGACGACGGTTGGATTTTGTGGATGGAGCACACGCCAGCATCGAAGGTATTGCCCCTGAAGGACAACTGCGCCGTCTGAGTGTCGAATACAGCGATTTGTCATCTCGCCCCTTGCTGCTGGTGTTGGCCAGGCCGGATTGCGTCATCACGACCGCCCGAGGAATCGAATATGACGGCCAACACGCGACTTTCCTGACTCAGCTGGATGGGCAACTGAATCAGCGCGCAGAGCGAATCCCGATGAACCCGCCAATACCAAAAGGCAAGGATGCCCACGGTACCACCGTTGCAGTGATCGATTCCGGCGTTAACTACCTGCTGCCAATGATCGCCCATCGCCTGGCACGCGATGCTGAGGGGCAGCCCCTGGGGTTCGATTTCTGGGACATGGATGCGCGCCCCTTCGACTCGCACCCGGTACGCTCAGTATTTTTTCCGCAACGCCATGGTACTCGCACAGCCAGCATTATCGTGCGCGAGGCGCCGGACACACGCCTGGTTCCCTATCGATATCCGCGAGAGGACATGACCCGGATGCGCGAGTTGATCGCCCACGCGGCAAATGCGGGGGTGCGTATTGTGAATGTCTCATTGGGCAGCAACAAGCGGGAACTCTGGACAACTTTCGAGCAGATGGCTCGGCAGCATGACAACATGCTGTTCGTAGTGTCAGCCGGCAATAACGGCAGGGATATCGACAGCCAGCCGGTTTACCCTGCGTCGTTGAATCTCGATAATATGCTTACGGTGACATCTTCCGATGAAGACGGTTATCCCGCTGATGGTTCGAACTGGGGCCAGGGCAGCGTTGACCTGCTGGTTCCAGGAGAGCACATTCCCGCCATCGGTTTTGCCGGGACGCCGCTTGATGTATCGGGATCCAGTTATGCGGTGGCCCGCGTAACCGCTCTGGCCTCTCGAATCTTGTTGAACTCGCCGCATTTAAGTGTATCGGCACTGCGTAAAACCATACTTTCAATGGCGCAGCCGGCACCTGGCTCCTTCGTCAGCGGCGGTTGGATCAGCGAGCCGGCAGGCTTGGCGCGAGAGCGCGACGCGCAGAGTCTGCAGGTCAGTGCCACCACTGATTGGCAGCATGATACCTCGGGCAGTGATCGATTCCATCCAACCCTGGTCATGATCAACGACAGCGGGTGGAATGGAAAGGAAATTTTGCAACTGGTCCAGCGCAGCGCCGACATCATCAGACAATGCGGCATCGATCTGTTGCCCGTAAAAATGCTCGAGGTTGCCACCCCGGACAGCGTGCGGGATTTTTCCCGCAGCAACGCGAAACTGCTGACCGACAAAGTTGGCTCGCAAGGGTCACGGGTATTTTTTGTTCGTGACACCTTGGATCGCCCCGCGTTCGAAGCGGTCACGTTTGGCACCGCCAACAGTAAAAGCAACCCCGCTTTACGTTTTACGGTATGGATCACGGCGGCTACTCGCGACCCACACATTGCCTTGGCGCATGAGCTTGCGCATGTGCTGTTAGACGATGGTTCGCACACACGATCACCTGGTAACCTGATGCACAGCGACACGTCTTCTGGCAACGTTGAGCTGAGTGCAAAACAATGCACCCAGATGCGCCATATGGCCCGGCTCAACGACCTACTGGATTAATAAACCAGGAACAGAAACTACAAGTACGTGTTCGATATTGAGACCGGGGAAGACGGCTTGAGGTCGGTTAGATTCGCCCCGACGCGGCCTTGATCATCAAAACGCTGAGGGCCAGGTACCAGAAAAGCGCCCACCAGGGCATCGATAGCCCCCAGAATGTCCAGTCGACTGAAGCACATTCACCGGAGCCTGCCAGGGCTTTGCTTAGAGCGTCGGCGAGTGGCAGGTTCTGCAGCATGAATTCAAGGCCCGGCCCGCATTCGGGGACTCGGTCCGGCGGTAGCGATTGGATCCAGATGTGCCGGCCCGCTACCGCTACGCCGAGTGCCGCTGCTAATGTGGCCAGTCCGGCATAGACTTTGCGGCCAAAGCCGCGTGGATTGTGAAACACCCCAATCAATGCAGCGATGCCAATGCCGACAAATGCCAGCCGCTGAAAGATGCAAAGTGGGCACGGATCCAGAAATTCACGAAACTGCAGCCAGTAGGCATAGCCTAAAAGGCCCGCGCACGCGAGAAAGACCAGAGCACTGGTCACACGAAAAAATGGTGCAGCAGGTGGAGTCATTGACTTATTGTATCGTTTTACCGCGACCAGGCTGTCACAGGCAATCGCGTGCTGGGTCAGCACTTCTCGACATATTCATTCTAGATGTCATTTGGCAAACCAAGACCACCGGCTTGCAGTGGTGCTCGCCAAGGTGGATTCACACACGCCTGCGGATGGCATTTACTGCATCGTGGCCAGCCTATCTGCTTCTTTGGTGTAGGTGTTCGGTGCGGTGAGAATGCTGAGACCTAGCAATGCCACCAGACAGAAGGTACATAATCCGGTTATCAGAGACTTGATTTGACTTGGGGGTTTCATTGGGTTTACTCAATGGGTTAACTATGAGCAATGTGAGGTCTCAAAGTCGTAAATAAAGGCGCACCTCATGACGGCCTTTTGTCGAACACGGCAAGCCGCATCCAGAGCAATCCCGTAACTGCGTTACATTATCAGATTGTTAATCACTGTCTGCTACTGTGTCGTTTCGGGTTAAGCAACCGTTGGCGTTAAGGAGGTTTCTTGCAGGGTAATCGATACCCGGTCAGGGTGTGGGATCTGGGGGTCCGGGTTTTTCACTGGTCTTTGCTGGTGTTGTTGACCGGGTCATGGTTGACCGGGACATCCGAGGACGACTGGATGGAAGTGCACCAGTGGCTGGGCATCTCGCTCCTGACTCTGGCGCTGAGCCGTATCATATGGGGTTTTGTCGGCAGTGAGACCGCGCGTTTTGGCCACTTTATGAGAGGTCGCAGTGCTGTTGTGGCCTATCTGCGGGAGTTTGTTTCATTTCGTGTCGAACCCAATCGGGTAGGCCACAACCCTGCAGGTGGCTGGTCGGTGTTGTTATTGTTGGGTCTGCTTGTCACTCAGGCCCTAACCGGGCTGTTCAGCAATGACGACGTGCTATTTGATGGACCGCTGTCCGGCTGGGTGGGCAAAGGGCTGAGCGATGTAATAACCAGTGTGCACTACTTTTTGTTCAATGCGCTGTGGGTGGCGATAGTCGTACACATTGTTGCGGCACTGGCGCACCTGGTGTTTAAACGCGATAACCTGATTACGCCGATGATCACCGGGGTGAAAAGCTACAAGGAGCCGGTTGTGGCGCCACGTTTGCGTTCACCATGGTGGGCTGCACTGATTCTGGTGCTGATTTTTGCAGTACTGGTGTGGAGCCTTGGCCAGGCGACCTGACCCAGGGCATCACGCGTTATCGACGGGTCGCCCGTTTTACTTGGGTTGGCCGCATTCCCAATTCGACGGTCGTGCCACCGGGCTGCCATTACAGTACACCGCCTCGCCCGTGACCTGGACAGGATTGGATGGGCAGCCCGTCAGCACCACCAGGACAATGCCAATCAACCCTATTTTGTACAGTCGATGATCATGTCAGTTTTTCTCGCGGTATTTCTTGTGACAGCTTTTGCAGGTACGGGCAGTCTTGATGAACTGTTGGGTAATCGCATCCTGGTCCTTAGATGCAGCTATCTTTGCCAGGACTTGTGATTGCTCAATCAGGGCATTCATCTTCGTCTGGAAATCATCCCAGTTTTCCCAGATCTCTTCTTTCGCCCGGGTGTCGCCAAAGTCACTGCCGGGGATAAAGCCATTGATCGGGAACCGGCTGAGTTTGGCCAGTGCCTTTGCATGGTGGTTGAACGCGTCAGCGTCCCAGTCGGTCTTGCCTTTGACCATAGCGGTCATGGGCTTCACATGCCAGACGATCATCTTGTAGGCCGACTGGCGGTAAGTGATGGCCTCCTCGATCGGGTCTCCTGCTTGGACAGGCGTAAATCCCAGCACCAGTACCGCTAGACCGATGCGC
>JAAZYQ010000349.1 GCA_014239575.1 Gammaproteobacteria bacterium | reverse complement strand
TAGCGGCTTGCTGGCTGATAGTTTGTGCCTGCAGGGCGACGGCAACCAGCAATAAGGAAAACTCACTCATCTGGCCCATCCTGACGCCGGCCTCACCAGCCAGGACATTGCTCTCGCCAAACTTTTTAAGGAGTGTACGGTAAGTTACCGGCTTGATTAGGAGTATTCCTGCCGCCAACGCCAACGCCGCTGGCCATACCACCATCGCGCCGGCCAGATCGAAGCCCGCGCCGAGCGCGAAGAAGAACATCACCAGAAAGAAGTCCCGCAACGGCCGAAGGCTTCCAGCAATAAAAGGCGCGATGGGGCTGTTGGCCAGTGTGATACCGCCGATGAAGGCGCCGATCTCATAGGAAAGGCTGAGGCTTTGTGCCAATTGAGCAAAGCCCAGGCACCAGCCCAGCGACAGCAGAAAAACATACTCGCCGACCTTGTCGAAACGCACAAAGAGCGGCCGCAGTACCCATCTCTCCGCCAGCAACCCGCCGACAAAGAGTATCGGGAGGCCAGCGAACTCTAATCCCACTCGAAGCCAAGGTATC
>JAAZYQ010000348.1 GCA_014239575.1 Gammaproteobacteria bacterium | reverse complement strand
GATATTCGCCACAACCGTAGGGCAAAGGTACTCCCTGGCGAAGTCCTGCCTGCAGCAGTGTTTCGCCCTCGTCGCACTCGACCGTCACACGACCTTGCTTATTCAAAAAAGTGACTTTGGGCAAGTTCCGACTCCCGGTCAGAAAAAAGTCAAAGGCATCGACACCGTACTACCACTCGAAATCATCGTCATCTTCTTCATCAAATTCGTAGACCAGTTCCTTGTCCACACACGCCCACACCTCACCGTCGCGAACCTCCGACTGGTAAAACAGAAGCGGTCGCTCAGCCGGACCTTGCTCCTTTCCGGTAAGAAGATTCCACTGCCACAGGTGCTTTGAGCAGGTCAGAGTTCCAGCGCGACAGATTCCCGACTCATGAAGTGGCTCAGCCATGTGGGGACAAAAGGGAGGAATAATCCGATATTCATCGCCGACGCCTACTACGACCACTACGATCTCTCCCGCCTGAAACCGCTTCAATTCTCCATCGTTGACATCTGCCGCCGCACAGACCTTCCGCCAGCCGTTCTCAAGTGAATAAC
>JAAZYQ010000347.1 GCA_014239575.1 Gammaproteobacteria bacterium | reverse complement strand
AGGCAACGGCATTCCACGCCTTACCAAACTTAAATTCACCGAGAATTTCTCTGCCATCGGCAAATGTGTAGACGCCTTCGCCATGCCTCTTGCCGTCCTTCCATTCCCCAACGTACTGACCTTCATCATTTGTGGCAGTTCCAATACAGTTGTGCCAGACACCTGACGATGGACACGGGGGAAGAGCAAAACTTTCCCCAGCAAACGCTAACAGCACAACAAGTAATAGCTGCCTCATCTCAGTTGCCTCAGATTGTTTTGGGGTATCCGTTATCCACTGGGTATTATTGAAATGCCCCCGTTCTTTGGCCACTTGGCTGTTAGGTTTTCCTCATTTCACGTAATCCAAAATACGCCATTTCCGGCGTGATGTAGTTTTGTGAGCTATGCGGTCTTCGCTCATTGTAACGGCAACGCCATCTTTCGATCATTACTCTGGCTTCGGCCAGGCAGCTAAACACTTCGGCATTCAGGCATTCCTTGCGGAATGTACCATTAAAACTTTCGTTACTGCCGTTTTGCCAGGGCTTCCCGGGTTCGATAT
>JAAZYQ010000346.1 GCA_014239575.1 Gammaproteobacteria bacterium | reverse complement strand
CATCGCATTACGTGGCAGGGCGTCCACGGTAAAAATCCGTCTGGGTACCTTGAATCCCGCCAGTTGGGTCTTGAGTTGGGTGATCACAGCATCAGGGTCGACAACAGCGCCCGGCAGTGGACAGATCACCGCCACCAGCCCCTCGCCGAGGTCTGCATGGGGTACCCCGATCACGGCGGTCTCGTTGACGCCGTCAAACACATCCATCGCATCTTCGATTTCTTTGGGATAGATATTCAGCCCGCCGCTGATCACGAGGTCTTTTTCTCGTCCGACAATCCGGACCCGCCCTTGCCCATCCATCGTCGCC
Source organism: Gammaproteobacteria bacterium (assembly GCA_014239575.1). Taxonomy (GTDB): domain Bacteria; phylum Pseudomonadota; class Gammaproteobacteria; order Arenicellales; family UBA868; genus UBA868. Next base: position 235 of record JAAZYQ010000346.1, on the reverse strand, counting down.
ATGTCGCCGGAGATGAAAAACCCGTCATCGGTAAATTCGCTGGCGGTTTTTTCCGGCATCTGCCAGTAGCCCTTGAAGACATTCGGACCGCGCATCTGCAGGACCCCGGTCTCGCCGGTAGCAACCGTGCGGTACTCGGCATCGCAGACTCGTAGCGTGACCCCGGGCAAGGCAAAGCCCACAGTTCCGGCGATCCTTTCTCCCTCGAGCGGGTTGGAGGCGATCATGCTGGCCT
>JAAZYQ010000345.1 GCA_014239575.1 Gammaproteobacteria bacterium | reverse complement strand
GTGCTTGTCCATTGATACTTCCAAGTCACATAGCTTTGGATCAAGCAAGAGAAGTAAAAAAGGGTAGAAATAAAATTGGTACAACCGGCAGAGGTATTGGTCCGGCCTATGAAGACAAAGTTGCTCGTCGAGGAATACGTTTAGCGGAAACTCTAAATGAAAAACAGTTTGCTGAGAAACTTAGAGAGCTACTTAGTTTCCATAATTTCCTGTTGCAACAGTATTTTCAAACTGATCCTGTTGACTTTCAGCGATCCCATGACGACTGTCTAAGTTTCGCCAAGCAAGTTCGCCCAATGATTGCTGACACAATCGATATTTTGCATGGTCATCGCAAAGCCGGCAACAATATACTTTTTGAGGGTGCTCAAGGATCATTGCTCGATATTGATCATGGAACCTATCCGTTTGTAACCTCTTCGAATACTACTGCAGGTGGCACTGCTACAGGCACTGGTTATGGCCCACTCTATTTAGATTATGTGCTCGGAATTACCAAAGCCTACACCACTCGCGTCGGATCTGGCCCATTCCCCACTGAGCTAT
>JAAZYQ010000344.1 GCA_014239575.1 Gammaproteobacteria bacterium | reverse complement strand
CTGTTCTATCAGCAGCTGAACATGTTCTATGTGCTTGAGGGCCGTCACCAAACTCTGTTGTCATGCCACCAAATGGTCTTTGATAAATTTTTCCATCATCAGTTCTACTAAAAGGTACACCATACTTTTCTAATTCAATTACAGCTTTTGGCGCTTCTTTACATAAGTATTCAATGCTATCTTGGTCTCCAAGCCAATCAGCTCCCTTTACAGTATCGTACATGTGCCATCGCCAATCATCTTCTCCCATATTACCAAGCGCAGCCGAAATACCCCCTTGCGCTGCAGAAGTATGACTTCTAGTTGGAAATACCTTGGAGATACAGGCTGTTTTTAAACCAGACTCACTTAAGCCAACCGCAGCTCTCAAACCAGAACCACCTGCTCCTAAAACTACAACATCATATTCATGATCTACTATTTTGTAAGAACTCATAAGTTAGAGATTAATATAATTGTAATTATTGGAATTACCACAGCTGAGGCATATAAAAGCTTGTTTGCGACATTTTTGATTTTATCATTTCCTATATAATCCTCAAAAACCTC
>JAAZYQ010000343.1 GCA_014239575.1 Gammaproteobacteria bacterium | reverse complement strand
AAGCCGAAGGCATGGACCTTGCGCCTGGATAATGGTTCCAGGAACCGCGGATGACGCCATGGGGCCAACCGTAGCCTGATGAATTCGGTAGTCGACACCGTCGAGATGAGATCGCGCCAGCGGCCAAGGATTGAAGGCGCAGACCTGTCGTACCAGTTCTTCTGCTGGCCGCCGCCAGTCAAGCCAGGCCTCATCGCGTGTTAGCGCTCGGGCATAGGTCGCTCCGGTTTTGGTTGCTTCTCTGATTTAAGTATGGGAATCCGACGGGCTTCGATGATAGGGCCGGTATCAAGACCGACGTCCATTCTCATCAAGGTCACACCGGTTTTGGCGTCACCGGCTTCGATGGCTCGCTGAATGGGTGCAGCGCCTCGCCAGCGCGGTAACAGGGAAGCGTGGACGTTGACGCATCCGACTGCCGGCGCTTCCAGCATGGCCTGGGGCAACAGCATGCCGTATGCCACCACTACCGCGAGATCAACTTTCTGGTCTCGAAGATAGGATGATTCGTTCTTCAGGTTTGCCGGTTGCCGGATATTGAGATTATCCT
>JAAZYQ010000342.1 GCA_014239575.1 Gammaproteobacteria bacterium | reverse complement strand
AAAAATATGGTTGGAGTCCTAAAAATAATCTTGATAAGGCTTTAGAATACACCTACCAACACTTTTTAAATTTTTCTAAATAATTAGATTATTTGTTTAGCAAAATTTAAAATCAGAAAAATAAAGTAAAATGAATATATATTAACAACAAATTTATAATTATAGAATTTTTTTACATCAACTTTTAAATTAAAAAATAAAAAAAATATCGGTAAAATTATAATATCAATATACAGTCACTTACTCTGTTCCGAATCAGGTTTTTGCCAGGCGATAAATGACACCTTTATAAAGAAGTGGAAATTATCTTTTATGGTCCATAGTCTATAGTTGAACCTTGATGTTCGAAAACTCGTTATACACGGCGCTGTGTATACGGGGTAGACTTTAAACTAATCTTATATCTCTCTATCTCACAGTCGTTTGATATCTCGCCCGGTCACATTATTCTGGCAAAGGGTCAACTAGTTTTTGCGTTCAACTACCATTAATATGTCGAGCACTTGACAAGGGAGCTATGCAACTACCAATTGGAAATATATGGTTTGACTTG
>JAAZYQ010000341.1:275-553 GCA_014239575.1 Gammaproteobacteria bacterium | reverse complement strand
CAATACTGCGCCGGTCATGGGTGGAGAGGATTTTTCCTTCATGCTGGAAAAGGTGCCGGGGTGTTATTTGTTTATCGGCAATGGTGCCGGCGAAGGGGCGTGCATGGTTCATAACCCGAGCTACGATTTTAATGATGAAATCCTGCCTGTCGGTGCGACCTATTTCTCGCGTCTCGTGGAGACTGTTTTGGCGGCCTGATCTAAAAATCCTGATCCAGGAGAACGGTACAGGCCTGGACGATGAAATCGCCAAGATGATCAGTCAATCGCCCCAGCAG
>JAAZYQ010000341.1:0-265 GCA_014239575.1 Gammaproteobacteria bacterium | reverse complement strand
TGTCGGGAGGAAGCCGCCGCGATCACCATGGAAGATATACAGGTTAATGCAGCGGCCTGGTGGTAACAGCAATCGTTGCTCAGAATTTGTGCGATATTGCGTGCGCTATCGAGAATTCGGGCATCAGCTTGGATATCGATGCCGGGGAGAACCTCACGCACGATATACGGCTGCAAAGAAGGCGCCGCCGTCAGGTGGCGTCTTAATTTGAAGCTGTCGACAACGGCCGTGCGACTCAGTTACGTCGAGAGGTAATTCGGATAGA
>JAAZYQ010000340.1 GCA_014239575.1 Gammaproteobacteria bacterium | reverse complement strand
GCACAGACGTGTGCCTGCATCTCCATTGGCTGGAATGCTTGTGGTGCCGAGATATTGATTACTGTGCTGCCAGGTTTTGCCAGAAAAGCGTGGGTGCTCCGCATCACATGAAAGGTTCCCAGCAGGTCGATATCCATTACTGCCTTAAAGCCGTTCGCGGACATACCCGTTAGGGGGGCAGGAAAATTGCCAGCTGCACCTGAGACTAGAACATCGATCGGACCAAAGTGTTCACAGAAATCGTGACTGCAGGTAGCGATGGCTTCGTAATCGCGCACATCGGCGCTGAAACCGATCGCCTCAGTCTGCGTGGAAAGTGCACTCACAGCAGCATCCACTTTTTCCTGGGATCGGCTGACGACCCCAAGCTTTGCACCAGCCTGGGCAAAGCCTTGTGCGATACCAAGATTGATTCCGCTACTCCCGCCGATCACAAGAACGTTGTGATCAGAAAAATCCCAGCGCATGGTCACAGCCGGCAGCCAGTCAGTGCCGGCCAGTAAATGTGGGCCGGCGTTTATTGATAAAGGCGTCCAGCCCTTCCTGGCCATCG
>JAAZYQ010000033.1 GCA_014239575.1 Gammaproteobacteria bacterium | reverse complement strand
ACTCAGCCAAGAGGATTGGCCTCGTTTGACCTCTGCGGTTGGTTTGCTCGATGAGTCGCCAATTTTTATCGACGATACTCCCGCACTCACGCCATTGGAATTACGCACACGTATTCGGCGGTTGATGCGTGAGCATGGGCAATTGGGCGTGGTGGTTGTGGATTATCTTCAGCTAATGCAGACTGGCGAGAGCGCCGAGAACCGTGCGGTTGAGGTGGCGAACATCACCCGAGCGCTGAAGATTATTGCAAGAGAGGCTCGGGTCCCGGTAGTGGTTCTGTCGCAGCTTAACCGGGGGCTTGAACAACGCCCCAACAAGCGCCCCATCATGTCTGATCTTCGAGAATCCGGCGCAATCGAGCAAGATGCGGACTTGATTCTGTTTATTTATCGAGACGAAGTGTATAACGAGGACAGCCCTGAAAAAGGCACGGCCGAGATCATAGTAGCCAAGCAGCGCAACGGGCCAATAGGAACGGTGCGCCTTACTTTCCTGGGCGAATACACACGATTCGAAAACTATACGCCGGCGTTTGAGAATTCCGGATATTGACCGAGTGGTGGGCCCGAATGCGCATCGATTCACTCGTTAGCCCCTATTCTTCTGTGAAAGGTTCCCGGCCCGTTGTTATCCATACCGGTTGGCGTGACTACTTTTGGCCGCCAACAAGACAGGCGCCCAGTCGAGTTATAAAGTGACCTGATGGCTCGATCTGGAACCCTAACTCGCTATATCTGTGCCAGCTGCGGCCAGGGTTTCGGCAAATGGACTGGCCAGTGTGCCGGCTGTATGCAATGGAACACATTGGCGGAGCAGGCCGGCATGACGTTTAGCCCCAGATCCGGGAAAAGACCCGCGACCAGTCCCCAGTCTTTAGCTGAGGTGGGCGCGCAAGCGAACACTCGCCACGTCACCGGATTAGGAGAGCTTGATCGAGTGCTGGGCGGCGGTATCGTTCCAGGATCTGTGATACTGCTGGGCGGCGAGCCAGGGATCGGTAAGAGTACGCTTGCGTTACAAAGCCTTGCGGGTTTATCCCAAGATCAACCTACCTTGTATGCCAGTGGGGAAGAGTCATTGGACCAATTAGCGTTGCGTAGTCGACGTTTGGGGCTTGAGGATTCCCAGATTCAGGCTCTGTCGACGAACCGCGTCAGCGCGGTCCTTGATGCCGCTGTTTCAGCGGCCACCCGATTTTTGGTCGTAGATTCTATTCAAACTCTGGTTAGCGATGAACTGGATTCGGCGCCAGGCAGTGTTGGACAAATTCGCGAATGTGCCGATCGTTTGATCGAATTCGCTAAAACCAGAGGCAGTGCTGTTTTGGTGATTGGTCATGTGACCAAAGAGGGGGCTCTCGCGGGTCCGAAAGTTCTTGAACATTTGGTAGATACGGTATTGTATTTCGAAGGGGATACCGCAAGTCGTTACCGCCTGGTTCGCGCTTTTAAGAATCGTTTTGGTGCGGTCAATGAGATCGGTGTGTTCGCCATGACCCAGGCGGGGTTGAAGCCGGTGAAAAACCCGTCGGCAATGTTTTTATCTCGCGGTGAGATTGACGCACCCGGAAGTGCGGTATTGGTCAGCCAGGAAGGAACCCGCCCGCTTCTGGTGGAGGTCCAGGCGCTGGTTGATCGGAGCACGCTTGGGAATCCACGGCGGCTGTGTGTTGGATTTGACACCAACCGTCTGGGGATGCTGCTCGCGATACTGCATCGGCACGCAGGGCTTTCCTTGTTTGATCAGGATATATTCGTTAACGTTGCCGGTGGTGTCAGGATTACTGAAACGGCGGCCGATCTGGCGATCAGTGCAGCCGTGATCTCCAGCTTAAAAGATAAAGTGCTCGGGCGGCAGACGGCGTTTTTTGGCGAACTGGGCCTTTCGGGCGAAGTCCGCCCTGTTGTACGCGGTGAGGATCGATTGCGTGAAGCCGCAAAACTCGGATTTTCCAGAGTATTTATTCCGCAGGGAAACCGAATCAAAGAAAGTCCTGAGGGATTGGATGTTATTAAGATCAATTCGGCAGCCCAGTTGTTCGAACAGCTGAACGAGAGCTGATCGTCAATCCACCGTAGTTCTCCGATAGTCAACACTCAAAGAGCCATAGCCCCGTGGAATCTAGAGATCTCGTAACAATTCGTTAATGCCGACTTTAGCGCGAGTCTTTTCGTCTACCTGCTTTACGATTACGGCGCAGTACAGCGAATGAGATCCATCAGCCGCGGGCAGCGAACCCGAGACCACAACCGACCCGGCCGGGATTCTCCCATAACTGATTTCCCCAGTGGCGCGATCAAGGATGCGTGTGCTCTGGCCGAGGTAAACACCCATGGAAATTACCGAGTCCCGTTCCACCACAACACCTTCGACGACTTCGCTGCGCGCGCCAATAAAGCAGTTGTCTTCAATGATCGTTGGGGAGGCCTGCAGGGGTTCCAGTACGCCGCCAATGCCAACACCCCCCGACAGGTGAACGTTTTTTCCGATTTGAGCACAAGACCCTACGGTCGCCCAGGTATCGACCATGGTGCCATCGTCGACGTAGGCGCCAATGTTGACATAACTTGGCATTAACACCACGCCACGACCGAGGTAGGCCCCGCGCCGGACCATGGCGGGTGGGACAACCCGGTAGCCGCCCGCCTCGAAATCTTTGCCAGTAAAACCATCGAATTTCCCCGGCACCTTGTCAAAATAACGAGTATCCCCCCCTTCAATAACCTCGTTGCTGCGCAACACAAAAGACAGCAGCACAGCCTTTTTTAACCATTCGCAGACAACCCAGTGACCATCGATCGGCTCGGCTACACGCAAACTTCCTGAATCCAGTTGGATAATTGTCTCATTGACAGCGTGATGGAGTTCCGAATTAGCGATCTGTGATAGGTTGTTGCGTTGTTCGAAGGCAGATTCAATCGCCGTTTGTATATCTTTCATTAGGGTTGGTTCCGGTTTAGCCCCGCTGAGGGGGCGGATTTGATGTAGGTAAAGCCGTGCGAATCATCTCGCTGATGCGGACATGTTGAACCGCGTCGGTTACGGGCTGACCGTCGCGATCAGTAATAAAGAAAACATCTTCGGCGCGTTCTCCAAATGTGCTGACTTTGGCAGTGACCAGGCGTATTTTGCAGGCAAGCAGGACGGTTGCTACCTGGAGCAAAAGCCCAGGTCGGTCCTGGGCAATGACTTCCATAATGGTGGCGTCCGTGTTGTCAGAATTTGAAAAACGCACGGCGGTCTCTATGGGGAAATATTTCAAGGTCCTGGGGATGTGCACTTGCTGCTCTGGCGGTTTTGTTTGAGGCTCCAACACTTCGTGACGCAAACGTTTCGCCGCGGCTTCCAGGTCCGCCACGGATGGGGTCCCCTGAACGCCTGGGAGGACGACAAACACCATGATCACCAGGTTAGACCGCATTCGATGAACCCGAGCGTCGACGATATTCATGTTCAGTCGGTCAAAACCCGCGGTGATGTCACACAGAAGTTTTTCTGAATCTGGAGCACACACGAAGAATCGAACAGTGCCGGAATCGTCGTCTTGGCGGGCGTCCATAAGCGGCAGTTCCCCAGCGCGCCGTTCTAGCAGTTGGGCCGCATGCCAGGCAACGACATCAGGCGGGTTGCGTAAGAAATAGTCCTGGTCAAACAGGCTCCAAAGGTCATCTGCTGCGGCCGACTGAGTAGGGTCAAGGAGTTGCAAGGCCTCCACCTTCAGATCTCGGAGCTTTTCTTCAACCTGAATGGGTACGCCTTTACCGCGCCGTAATGCTCGGGTGGTCTCGTTGTAAAGATCGCTAAGAAGCTTCCCTTTCCAATCGTTCCAGACTTTCGGGCTGGTTCCACGAATATCGGCGACGGTAAGTAAATAGAGGTTATCTAAGCGTTCTTGATCGCCAACCTGGCTGGCAAATCGATCGATTACCTCGGGGTCCGAAATATCCTCTCGCTGGGCAACCCAAGACATCAAAAGGTGCGCACCCACCAGCCAGGCCACAAAATGGCTATCGTAGTCGCTGAGATCGTGCGATTTGCAAAAACGCAACGCATCGCGTTCTCCCAGGCTTGAGTGGTCACCTCCACGGCCTTTGCCAATATCATGAAACAACGCAGCGAGATATAGGCGGTGTTTTTTGAATAGACCCTGCATAAGTTCACTGCAAAAGGGTAATTCAGCATTATGTTCCGGAATATTCATGCGCCTGAGATTTCGAAGCACGAACAAAAGGTGCGCATCGACGGTATAGACGTGGAACAAGTCGTGTTGCATCTGTCCGACCACACGGCCAAAAGCCGGGATATATGCGCCAAGAACTCCATAAGCATTCATTTGTCGAAGCGTTTGAGTTTGCCCAGTTGCGGCTTTGATTATCTCCATAAACAGTGAGCGACAACGGATATCACGTCGAAAATCAGCATCTACCAGATGAGTGCTGGCGCGAATCAAACGAACGGTATTTCCCCGAATTCCGCGCAGTCGTGAGTCCTGGGAAACCAGCAAAAAAGCCTCCATTAGAGCGAACGGTTGTCGCGAAAATACCCGAGGGCCAACCGCCTCAAGCATCCCATCAACAGCTCGAAAACGACGGTTAATTCGTACGGTATGCTTTTTGCCTGGGTGCAAAATAGCTTCTTCAAAATGCTGTAGCAGGATTTCGTTCAGTACGCGTAATTCTTTGACCGTGCGGTAAAAGCGTTTCATCAATTTCTCAACGGCGAGTTGCGCTGAGTCCTTGTAGCGAAACTGGCGAGCAATTTCTTGTTGGTAGTCAAACAACAATCGATCCTCACAGCGGCCGGTCAGAAAATGTAGCGCATTTCTGAGTCGCCACAGAAAATCACGCCCCTTAAGGAGGGTGTTCATTTCGCCCTCGGTTAGAAAGTCCTCGGTTTTAAGTTCCCGAAGGTCGGGAGTGCCAAAATACCGTTGCGCGACCCACTGAATGGTCTGAATATCACGCAAGCCTCCGGGGCCTTCTTTGAGGTGCGGTTCAAGGTTATAAGCGGTATCACCGTAGCGGGCATGGCGCACAATCTGTTCGCGCAATTTTGCGGCGAAAAACTTGCGGGCGGGCCACATCTTATTTGTCTGGATTCTCCCTTTTAACTTCTCAACCAGTCGGCCGTTTCCGATCAGCAGTCGAGCCTCCATGAGGTTGGTCACAATGGTGATGTCAGATGCACCTTGCTGAGCGCACTCTTTAAGCGTCCGGGTGCTGTGACCTACTTCAAGCCCCATGTCCCATAGAAACCGAATAAAAGCCCCGATGAAGGCACCCTGCTCATTAGTCGCTTGACTGTTAAGCAGGAATAACAGATCAATATCAGAGTATGGGTGTAATTCGGCTCGCCCGTAGCCGCCGACGGCTACCAGCTCCATTGAGCCCTTGTCAGCGCCAGTGTCGGGGAGGTCATCCCAGGCGTGCTGTAAAAGTCTATCAACCAGCCAACTGTGTGCCTGAAGTATTTCTTCGGCCCCGGCACCAGTCGCATAAGATTCGGCAAGCGCTGCCCGGCCCCGTTTTAGAGCATCTTTAAAGAGTTCAAGTAATCCGGATTTACCCGGTGCAGACTCAGAAAGGGAATCGGGATTGAATATTTTTTCCCGGACAATTCGCACGGTTAAAGTTTATGACTGGGGCGCTGTTAAAATCTCGACGCCATTGTCGGTTACGGCAAGCGTATGCTCCCATTGAGCGCTGAGGGAATGATCTTTGGTGACCACTGTCCATCCATCCGACAGCAGTCGGGTCTCGGGTCGGCCCGCGTTAATCATCGGCTCTATCGTAAACGTCATTCCGGGCTTGATTTCCAGGCCGTGACCGACGGTTCCGTAGTGCAAGACCTGCGGGTCTTCATGAAAACCCCTGCCGATGCCGTGACCACAATACTCTCGTACCACAGAAAAGCCTGCGGCCTCCGCATGTTGTTGGATTGCCGCACCGATATCGCCCAGGCGACTTCCAGGTCGAACTGTCGCGATTCCTTTTTCCAGACACTCGTGACATGTCTTAATCAGTCGGCGGCCGAGGACAGACGCCTCGCCCACAGCGAACATCCGGCTTGCATCGCCGTGGAACCCTTCCTTAATGACCGTGATATCGACATTAATAACATCGCCATTTTTAAGGCGCTTTCCACCTGGAATTCCGTGACAGATGACATGGTTAACACTGGTACAGATGGACTTAGGAAATCCCCGGTAGTTTAAGGGGGCAGGAATTGCATCCAGGACATCCACGATGAAACTATGACAGATCTGATCTAATTCAAGCGTGGTGACGCCGGGCTGAATATGTGGACCGATCATGTCCAGTACTTGCCGGGTAAGATCCCCGGCGATGCGCATTTGGGCCAGATCGAAGTCTGATTTCAGGTGAATTGCCATGGAGGTTGTCGTCCTTGAAATTCTGTAATTCTAGTCCAAAAGAAGGCGGCCGCACCTTATGGGTTGCACCGATCCAGGGACGCGTCCTAGGAGTGGCGCAACACGCGCCGAGCCGTTAGAATACGCCCCCCCAATCCTGGTGTAGTTTTAGTTTCGGACGTCCGGGTGCTTTCGTGAACGATATCACGGGGTCGGCGTTCGACACTGCACTGAATCCTAACCCGAAAGGAGAACAACATGACTGACGTTTCGATGCGGCAGATGCTGGAGGCCGGCGTACATTTTGGCCACCAAACGCGTTTTTGGTCACCGAAGATGAGTCCTTATATCTTTGGTGCACGCAACAAAATTCATATTATAAACCTGGAGAAAACGCTCCCGTTGTACCGGGATGCGATGAATTTCCTCGGCAGTGTTGCCACCGGAAAAGGCAAAATCCTTTTTGTCGGCACCAAACGCCAGGCCAGTAAAGCGGTTCGCGAAGAGGCCACGCGGTGCCATTGCCCGTTCGTTGATCATCGTTGGCTTGGCGGCATGCTAACCAACTTTAAGACGGTAAAGAATTCAATTGCCCGATTGGTGGAATTGGATGAAATGGCGAGCAGTGGCACAAGCGTTGGCCTTACTAAGAAAGAGACCCTGATGCTCGAGCGTGAGCGGGCCAAGCTGGATAGAAGTCTTTCTGGAATCCGTGAGATGAAAGGACTGCCTGATGCCTTGCTGGTGATTGATGTTGATCATGAGCGAATCGCCGTGTCAGAGGCGCGGAAACTGGGAATTCCAGTGGTGGGCGTTTGTGATACCAATAGCTCCCCTGATGGAATTGACTATCCGATTCCAGGTAACGATGACGCGCTTCGCGCAATCAAACTTTATTTGGGCGGTGCGGCAGATGCAATTCTCGAGGCCAGAGCCGTTGCGACGCCGATGATCGAAGGAGACGCTAATGACTACGTTGAGGTAACTGAGGAAGCTCCTGTCGACACCAACACGGGACTTGAGAAGACGCCGTCAGATGACTCGGGGCAGGGCGTTTCGGGTGACGGCACCCCTGAAAAAGTGTCCGGCGACCCGGAGGTTTCAGCTGAGGCAAAAACGCCTCCCAGCGACAAACCCAGCGACAAACCCAGCGACAAACCCAGCGACAAACCCAGCGACAAAGAAGTGCAGACGAATCCCGAGTCCTGATCCAATCTCGACCCGTTTAATTAGCAAAAGGATAACTGATGGCAATTACCGCAACCCAGGTTAAAGAGCTTCGCGAGCGCACGGCAGCGGGGATGATGGAATGCAAAAGAGCGCTTACTGAAACTGACGGTAATATGGAAAGCGCGATTGAGTTGCTGCGTAAAAATGGCGCAGCCAGCGCTGAAAAAAAATCCGGTCGGATTGCAGCGGAAGGGGTCATTGCTTTAGCCATAGATTCTGATCAATCCCACGGTGTTCTTGTCGAAATAAACTGTGAGACTGATTTTGTTGCGAAAGATCAATCGTTTCTCGCATTCTCAGAAGAACTGGCCAAGACGGTGTTGGCCGAACACCCGGCTGATATATCGGCCGCGTCATTGATGTTGCTCGCTGCGGGGAAATCAGTCGAGGAGACTCGACAGACATTGATCGCAAAGATTGGGGAAAATATTTCTGTTCGGCGATTCGAGGTGATCCGAGGGGAGCCAGGAGAAGTATTTGGCTATTCTCACGGCACCCGCATTGGCGTATTGGTCAAGATGGTCAATTCAGACACTCCCAGTCTCGGTCGTGATATTGCGATGCACGTGGCCGCCAGTCAACCGGTGTGTATCGACGAAGCCGGGATGCCTGACGAGGTGCTCCAAAAGGAGCGGGATATCTATAGCGCCCAAGCGATCGACAGCGGCAAGAGTGACGAAATTGTTCAGAAAATGGTTGAAGGGAAGATTCGTAAGTTCCTGAAGGACAACACATTGGTGGGCCAGCCTTTTGTTAAAAACCCGGATACAACAGTTCGGGACTTACTGAAGGCTCACGGAGCCACTGTCATCACAGCGCCTCGATTCGAAGTGGGTGAGGGATTAGAAAAACGAGCCGATGATTTTGTTTCGGAGGTAATGGCGCAGGCGCAGGCGGGCTGATCAGTGCAAAGACGAGGCGGTTCGTCTCGAGCCCGGTTTTTGGTTAAGCTGAGTGGAGAAGCGCTGGGTGGGTCCTCAGGTATCGGTGTCGATGGCACTGCTGTCGCCAACATTGGGCACGAGATTACTCTAGCCCACGACCAAGCTGAAGGTTTAGCGGTTGTTGTCGGTGGTGGGAACTTTTTCCGTGGTGCCCGATCGGCACTCTGGTCGCTCGACCGGGTAACCGGCGACCACGTGGGGATGCTGGCAACCGTGATGAACGGGTTGTTGTTGCACGATTGGTTACAGGGTTCCGGTGTTCGGGTTTCCGTTTTTTCAGCCCTACCGGTATCCGGTGTCATTCAGCCGTATAACCCTCATCAGGTCCGAGAAGATCTGGCGCAGGGAATACTGGTCATCCTGGCAGGTGGAACCGGGAATCCTTATTTCACGACTGATACTACCGCATGTATCCGGGGATTAGAGATCGGTGCGACTGCTGTCATTAAGGCTACCCGCGTAGACGGGGTTTTTGACCGTGACCCGGAGGCCGATTCATCGGCAATACGGTATGATCAGCTCACGTTTGATACTGCCATACAAAAGGGTCTAGCCATTATGGACTCGACCGCATTTGCGATTTGCCGTGACAACCGATTGAAGATTCGCGTTCTTGATGTTAATAAACCCGGTAATCTGGCTCGCGCAGTCCAGGGAGAGTCAGTCGGCACTTTGGTGACCTGGGAAGGGGAGACTGAATGATCAACGAAATCCTGAACGACGCTGAACGGCGGATGAAAAAAAGCAGCGAAGCGGTTGCTGCCGAGTTCACGCGTATTCGAACCGGAAGGGCGAGTCCCGCGCTCCTGGATCACATAATGGTTGACTACTATGGCAATTCAGTACCGATAGCGCAGGCCGCGACAGTCAGTGTTTCCGACGCCCGAACTTTGCAAGTCCAAGCCTGGGAGAAAAGCATGGTTGCCGCGATTGAAAGGGCAATAATGGAGTCAGATCTCGGACTCAACCCGATGACCGCCGGTGAGGTCATCCGAATTCCCTTGCCCGCCTTGAGCGAGGAACGGCGAATCGAGATGACAAAAATCGTTCGGCATGAAGGAGAGAACGGCAAGATTGCTATTCGGAACATTCGACGGGATGCACTCAGTGACGCGCGCGAGCTGGTCAAGGAGAAAGAAATCGGAAAAGATGAAGAAAAGCGTGCCGAAGCTGAAATTCAAATTCTGACTGATCGTTTCGTCGGACTGGTCGAACGACTGGTTTCGGAAAAAGAAACTGAGGTCATGGAGGTCTGAAATTGGGTGCTAAAGCGCCGCTTCCGATTAATCGCGGCGAGGCATCCGGCGACCCGACCAAAGCCCGCTTGATACCGCGGCATGTGGCGGTGGTGATGGATGGCAATGGCCGCTGGGCGCAGGCCCGTGGAAAAGCCAGAATTCAAGGTCACCGCCGCGGCGTCGAGACTGCCAGGCAATTGACCTCCCTGTGTGGCCGGGCTGGCGTTGAATACTTGACACTTTTTGCGTTTAGTAGCGAGAACTGGAAACGCCCACTAGAAGAAGTTCGCTTTTTGAGCCAGCTACTCATTAGCTCGCTCGAAAACGAGATTCCCCGCCTACAGGAGAATCAGATTCAGCTGAATGTCATCGGGGATTTTCGACCCTTTGGCCACAAAGTCGAGGAACTGATCGCACGCGCGCGTGACCAAACCTTGAGTAATACGGCGATGACGCTGACCATTGCGCTGAATTATGGGGGGCGCTGGGATCTGACCAAAGCCGTTCGAGAACTTGCAACAGCCTGCGAAGAACGACGTATGACGGCGAGCGAGATCGATGAGTCGACTTTGAGCCAGACCCTGAGTACCGGGAACCTCCCCGACCCCGATCTATTCATTCGAACCGGTGGAGAGATCCGTCTTAGTAATTTCCTGTTATGGCAGCTGGCTTATACCGAACTCTTTTTTACTGACAACCTATGGCCTGACTTCGGCGAAGCGCAGTTTGAACAAGCGCTTGACGCCTACAAACGTCGACAGCGCCGATTTGGCCAGACCGGCGAGCAAGTCACGACATGAATTTAAGGGTTGGCTGAATGTTCAGGCAGCGGCTTGTGACCGCAGTTGTGCTGGGCCTCGCAGCGGTCGCCGGCATACTGGTTTTGCCAACTCCGCTCGTCGCGTTACTGACAACGGTAATGGCAATGATTGCCGCTTGGGAGTGGATTCACTTGCCACAGGCGCCGCAGAAAAGTCACATCGCGTGGCTGTACATTTTGGCGATCGGAGGTCTGGTTCAGGTGGGATGGCGGGTGTTTGACTATTCCCCTAAAGCGATGTTGGTCGGGGCAGCGATATGGGTCATCTTGTTGGGCGTGGTCGTGGTTCGACAATATCGAAATAGCCAGCAGATGATTTCCCCCAGTTTAATATTGGGAGTCGTTGTGATCGTTCCCGCTCTGGGGATGGTGCCGGTCTTGCATGGGCAAGGGAACTTCGGCCCTCATCTGGTACTGGCAATATGCGGGGTCATTTGGATAGGCGACATTGGTGCGTACGGGGTAGGCAAGCGTTGGGGCTCAAGGTTGCTGGCTCCGAATATTAGTCCGGGCAAGACGGTTGAAGGCGCCCTAGGCGGAGGCTTGCTTGCGGTCGCTACGGGGGTAGTGGGAGTAGCCACCATCACTGGGCCGGCGGTTTCCATGACTCGGTTGGTGTTAGTGATGGTCTTGGTGAGCGCGGCTGCGGTTCTTTCGGATCTACTAGAGAGTATGCTCAAACGAGCCAGTGGGAAAAAGGATAGCGGACAACTGCTGCCAGGCCATGGCGGCCTGTTGGATCGGATTGATAGCTTGTTGGGAGCAGTGCCGATATTCACGGTCCTTTGGCTTTTTTGGCTCAACCCTGCGACCCTTGGCTAGCGCAGGCGTGCTTCAGTCCGTCGCTGTCTTAGGGGCAACCGGTTCAATCGGGACGAGCACCTTGGAGGTTATTCGACTCCATCGCGACCGTTTCCAGGTTTTGGCTCTCAGCGGCTGGCGCCAGGCCGAGGCGCTTGGGAAACTGGCTAGAGAATTTAGCCCGAAAACGATTGTTGTCGCGCCAGGGCTCGCAGAAACGGTTCGCCAGGTAGCCGGGCTGACAGAAAGTGACGCCGTCGTTCTGGAGGGCGCCGATGGGCTGGTGCAGATTGCTTCTTCCGAACAAGTCGATACCGTGGTCACTGGGGTTGTTGGGGCCGCAGGGCTGGCTTCCACCTATGCAGCCGTTTGCGCCGGTAAGCGGGTGTTAGTCGCCAACAAAGAGCCGCTGGTTATGATGGGCCCCCTGCTTATCCGAAAAGCCAATGAGACCGGCGCACAGATTTTGCCGACCGACAGTGAGCACAATGCGGTGTTCCAATGTCTTCCCGAGGTCAGCCAAAAACAGATTCTCGGCGGTGGCAATCCGAATTCGACTCCCGAACTGAGACGTCAGATCGTTGGGATTACGCTCACGGCCTCTGGAGGACCGTTTTTGCGAACCCCGGCAAGTGAGTTAGGACGGGTAACGGTCAAGCAGGCGGTAAAACATCCAAACTGGAAGATGGGGTCTAAGATCTCCATTGATTCTGCCACGCTGATGAACAAAGGCCTTGAACTCATTGAAGCCTGCGCACTATTTAACTTGCCTGAATCCCAGGTTGACGTGGTTGTTCACCCACAAAGCGTCGTGCATTCGCTGGTTGAGTTTCAAGATGGATCGATGCTGGCGCAAATGGGGAGCGCGGACATGCGAATTCCAATAGCGTATTCGTTATCCTACCCAGAACGCATTGTATCCGGGGCGAAACCCCTGCAGCTGACTGAGATCGCTAGGTTGGATTTTGATAAACCGGATACCGAGCGCTTTCCCTGCTTGCGACTGGCTCGAGAGGCAGCGCGAACGGGCGGTAATGCGCCGGCCATCCTGAATGCCGCGAACGAAATTGCAGTACAGGCCTTCCAGGATAAGATACTGGGTTTTATGAATATTCCGGAATTGATTGAGCGAGTTCTTGAGGATTGCCCCTATGAATCGATCACAGACGTTAATCAGGTTCTCAGAATCGATCTTATGGCCCGGCGTGTTGCCAAAGAGATTCTTCAGGCCCAATCCTGGCCTAAAACCGTTTCAGGCAACCGAGTGTAAAACATGAGTGTAATAACTAATTTGGGTTCCTTCCTTCTGGCGGTCGCTGTGTTAGTCAGTTTTCACGAATTCGGGCATTTTATTGTTGCTCGTTGGATGGGCGTGAGGGTGCTTAAGTTTTCGGTTGGTTTCGGCCGAACCGTATGGCGCTGGCAAGCACACCCTGACCAAACCGAGTACGCGATCGGACTGGTACCGCTTGGCGGGTATGTACAGATGCTTGATGAGCGCGAACGCGAGGTCGAGCCCAGTCAAAGACATCTCGCATTTAACCGAAAAAGTCTTATCAGACGTTCCGCGATCGTTTTGGCAGGCCCGGCTGCCAACCTGCTGCTTGCCGTGTGTTTGTATTGGATAGCCGGACTGATTGGCGGTAATGATCTTGCTCCGATCGTCAAGACCGTGGTACCGGGCAGCCCGGCTGCCTCAGCTGGATTCCGCGAGGCGGACCGAATCGTATTGATTGATGGTCGTGCTGTTCAGGGATGGAGTCAACATCGACTCTATTTGCTTCATCAGGTATCGCGTGAGCGAGCACTGCATTTCGATGTAGAACGTGGCGAGAGTCAGGTGATCCGCCTGACAATCCCTGCAGCCGCGTTTAAGGAGGCGTCTTTTGAGCCTTCAGTGCTGGCAAGAACTGTGGGGCTCATCCCTCGCCTGCCGGTGCTCCCGGCAGCCGTGGGAGCCGTTCTCGAAGGTGGCCCAGCCGAGCGTTCTGGCTTGCAGGTTAATGACCTGGTCCAAAAGATCGACGGGAAAGCAATTGAGGGCTGGGGTGATTTGGTTAAAGTCGTTGCTGCTAATCCAGAGCGTGAACTGTCCTTTAGGGTCTTAAGGGCTGGCGAGATTTTGACCGTGCGGATTACTCCGGAACCTATCCGGATTGAGGATCAGCTTATTGGCCGGGTTGGCATTCAAAGTCAGCCGGGGACAGGCCTGGCGGACCACTTGGTGCAGGTTCGGTACGGCCCAGTTGCCGGCGTCACGCACGCGGTTGAGACGACCTGGTTGATGTCATCTCTGACCGTGCGACTGCTGGCAGATATGCTGGTGGGGAAGGCATCGACCGAAAGTATCAGCGGACCGGTCTCGATTGCCCGCTATGCTGGCCAGTCGGCAAAGCTCGGGCCTGTCCAGTTTTTGCTTTTCCTCGCTGTGCTAAGCGTCAGCCTGGGGATCCTGAATCTTCTTCCCATTCCAGTATTAGACGGAGGCCATCTAGTTTATTTTTTGGTTGAAGCCATCCAGGGAAAGCCGGTTTCCCAGCGGGTTATGCAATGGGGTCAACAACTGGGGATAGGTATAATTATCCTGTTGATGGCTCTGGCGTTTTATAATGACATCCTGAGCCTACTGAGATAACACCTCAAATGATTAATTCGCCAAACACCATATCCGGTCTGACAAGAATTGTAGCCTTGCTGTTGAGTGGTTGGCTGCTGAGCGCCCAAGCGCTAGAAGACTTCGTCGTGAGCGATATTCGTGTGGAGGGCGCACAGAATATCGAAGTGGGTACTATTTTTAATTACCTCCCGGTCAAGGTAGGGGACACGATTGACAACGATCTAACCAACCAGTCAATCAAGGCGTTGTTTGCCACAGGGTTCTTCCGTGATGTGGAACTTCGCCAGGAAGGCAACGTGCTGGTCGTCATCGTCGCCGAACGACCCGCCATCGCAAGCGTCGAGTACAACGGCAACAAAGACCTGCCGGACGAAAAAATTGATGAAGCGCTTAGCCAAACTGGCGTCACCGAAGGGCAGATTTTTAACGACCCATTGCTTGGACAGTTAGTGCAGGCGATTGAGGAAAGATACTTCGCCCGTGGACGCTACTCCGCAAGCGTTGATGCGGTTGTTACGCCATTGGATCTTAACCGGGTCGCGATCTCACTTGATATCGACGAGGGACGTATTGCCCGGATTAAAGAGATCAACATTATCGGCAACGAGGCTTTCTCCGACTCCGAGTTGCTCTCCGAGATATCATTGAGCGAGGAAAGTTGGCACAGCGCGATCTCCCAAAGTGGACGATACGCCAAGGAGGAATTGCTCGCGGATATTGAGAGCTTGCGAAGTTTTTACCTCGACCGGGGGTTCATGAATTTTCAACTACTCTCGTCAGATGTTTCTATTAGTCAGAATAAACAGGACATCTTTATTAGCCTGGCGCTTGCCGAAGGAGAGCGTTTTTCAGTGGGTGAGATAGCCGTTGAGGGGGGTGGGGGCTTTTCAGCACAGGATTTGATTGCGCTGGTTTCAATGGCCAAAGGTGAATTCTTTTCCCGCAAAGACCTGGTAGCATCGCGTTCGGCTATAGAACAATTACTCGGTGATCACGGATACGCGTTTGCCAACGTCAACACCATCTCAGATATTGGTGAGGATGCCCAACGTGTCGACTTTGTCTTTGCCGTCGACCCGGGACCGTTAGTTTATGTCCGCCAAATCAATATTTCAGGAAACGAGGCGACTCGAGATGAAGTGATACGGCGTGAGGTCCGGCAGTTGGAATCGTCGGTATTTTCGGCTGAAAAAATCCGACGCTCCCGTGAACGGATTAGACGCCTGGGCTTTTTCGATGATGTTGATATTAAGACGGCATCGGTCCCCGGAGCTATTGATCAGGTTGATCTGGCTATCTCTGTAAAGGAGCGGGCGACAGGTAATTTTATGTTTGGCACCGGCTACGCAGACTCTGACGGACTTTTTCTGGTAGCTGGGGCCCATCGACCGAATCTTTTCGGTACAGGACGAGAGCTGAGTTTGGAGTTTGAAGTGTCCAAGATCGATCAAGTTTTCGATATTGAGTACCGCAATCCCTACCATACCGCAGAAGGCGTCAGCCGCGCGTTTTTTCTGAACCGTGAGCAGATTGATACGAATTCGGCGACAACAGCTGATTATTCATCGCAAACCACTGGCGCAGGGATTCGCTACAAAATTCCTATGTCTGAATACAATGCGTTGAGTTTCAGCGTTGCGTTCGAACAAATCGACCTTGAGGAGAACCTCAACACACCACTTGAATACATGTCGTTCATAGACTTGCACTCGGGCAACAGAAACTTCAACCTGACTACCGGGTTTTCTAAAGACACACGAGACAGCATCGTTTTCCCCAAAAATGGCTTCTACCGGCGTATCTCAGGGGAGGCAGCGATACCAGGAAGTGATCTTGAATACTATAAGGTATCTCTTAGGGGTAGTTGGTATCGCAGGCTTGCCGGCCGCCTGGTTCTTAATTTACGCGGTGATGTGGGGTATGGGGATGGCTATGGAGGTCTTAAGCAATTACCGTTCTTTAAAAACTACTATGCTGGCGGCGCCTCCAGCGTTCGAGGCTTTGAGTCCCGTTCCTTAGGTCCTGTTAGTAGTAATCTGGATTCCGACCCGTTGGGCGGCAACATCCGTACGGTAGCGGGTATGGAAATGTTTGCGGCCATTCCAGGGCTTGAAGACAGTAACGACAAACGCCTTAGCGTATTTTTTGATAGTGGCCAGGTTTTCGGGGAAGGTCAAAATTTCGAGTTTGACCAATTGCGGTTGAGCCTTGGGGCTGGGTTTCACTGGTTCTCGCCGGTCGGGCCAATCTCTTTGATTTATGCGTATCCCCTGAATGACAAAGCAGGAGATGATGTTAAAAAGATTCAATTTACCTTGGGCTCAGTGCGCTAACCCGTTAAGGCCGAGCCGATGTTTAAAAACACAAAAATCAAAATGGGCAAGCACTGGGCATTGCTGTTCTTAGCTGCTATTACCTTGGTTGCTTCAGCAGCGAATGCGCAGCCAGTTGTTCGAATTGGGTTTATCGACCCCGTGCGACTGATCGAGCAGGCGCCTCAGGGTGGCCGAGTCCTGGAACAATTGGAGATTGAATTCCAACCCTCGAATCGAAACCTGATGAAACAGCACAATCGAATTCAGGAGATGGAGGCTGCGCTTGAAAAAAATATTCTAGTTATTAGTGCCAGCGATGCGCAGGCGCGACAACGGGAATTAGATAATCTGAAACGACGACTTAAACGATCGCAGCAGGAAGCCCGTGAGGACTACAACCTGCGGCGCAATGAAGAAATAGGAAAGCTCCAGAGTCTTGTGCGAGAAATTATCGTCGAACTCGCCAAAGAAGAAGGCTACGATCTCATAATAGAGCAAGCCGTTTACGTCAGCGAAGCGGTGAATCTCACCGACGAGGTGCTTGAGCGCCTTGCGCAATTGCCATAGACAGCGGCTTAAAAGATGCCCGCCGGTTTTTGCCAACTCCCTTCGCTTCTTCTATGGCAGCTTCCTTTAATGATTCGTTTGTGGCCTCAATACAACCGGACTATTTGGTAGAAAATGGAAATCGACATTCATCGAATTCAGGATATTCTGCCTCATCGTTATCCATTTCTACTTATCGATCGGATCACGGATGTGACCCCGGGGGAGAGCCTTAGAGCTTTAAAGAACGTTACCATTAACGAGCCATTTTTTGGCGGCCACTTTCCTCATCGCCCCGTATTTCCCGGGGTGCTCATGCTTGAAAGTATTGCGCAAGCCTCGGCGGTCTTGGTTAGTTTGATGATTGATGCGAAAGCCAGCCGCAAAAATGTCTATCTTTTTGCCGGCGTCGACAAAGCGCGCTTTCGATCTCCGGTGGAGCCAGGAGACCAACTGGTTATTGATGTTACGCTTGGGGCTCACCGGCGGAACTTGTGGCGTTGTTCGGGGCTAATCACGGTGGATGGGAAGACTGTTTGCACCTCGGATGTGTTATTTACGCACAGGCCAATTGAGTGATAGATGACCGTGCCGCCATCCATCCGGATGCACGAATCGGCTCAGATGTCAGCATAGGCCCCTTTACGATCGTTGAATCGGGTGTAACGATCGGTTCAGGTACTCGCGTGGGATCGCATGTCGTGATTCGCAAGGGAACCCGCCTGGGACAGGACAATCGTATTTATTCTTTTGCCTCGATCGGCGAAGACCCACAGTTCGCCGGATATTCTGGGGAGAATACCGTCCTTGAGGTGGGTGATCACAACGTTATTCGCGAATATGTAACCCTGAATCGAGGCTCACCCGCAGGTACCGGCGTTACCCAGATCGGCAACCATAATTTTCTCATGGCCTATTGCCATATTGCGCATGACAGCATACTGGGAGATCACATCGTTTTCGCTAACGGGGCAAGCCTCGCCGGGCACGTCGTGGTTGGCGATTACGCGATTTTGGGCGGCTTCACATTGGTTCACCAGTTTTGTAAAGTGGGTGCTCACTGCCTCACTGGAATTGGTACTGTGGCTCTAAAAGACGTCGCTCCTTATGTCATTGTGGCTGGTAATCCAGCCAAAAGTTATGGGGTCAATGTCCGCGGCCTTCGCCGCCGGGGCTTTAGCGAAGATCAAATTGGTGAATTAAAAAAAACCTACAAGGAGATTTTCCGCAATGCTGCCCAGGCCAATACGGATTCGATTTCCTGCAACGAGGCTTCACCAGATGGCTCGCCCAGCGCACAACTACTGACGTTTGCTGGCGAGTCCCGGCGCGGCCTTATTCGTTAGCGCTAGCCCCATGGAAGGTGCTTTTCGCCTAGGTGTGGTTGCGGCCGAAACCTCTGGGGATACATTGGGGGGTGGCGTAGTCCGGGCGTTGCGGAGTCGCTACCCCAAGTTAACGATTCGGGGCATTGGTGGGCCTGAGCTGGCGGCGGAAGGGCTGGAATCTTTATGTGATATCCACGACCTTTCGGTTATGGGCCTAGAGGATATCGTGCGCAAGCTGCCGCGGGCCTTATTGCTTCGTCGCAGACTCTTTCAGGATCTCCTAAGGGATCCGCCGGACCTTTTTTTAGGAATCGATTCCCCGGACTTCAATTTAAGGCTGGAGTCTTGGTTGCGCGCCGCAGGAATACCGGTCGCACACCTTGTCAGTCCAACGGTCTGGGCCTGGCGTGGGTACCGGGTTAGGAAGATTCGACGTTCGGTGGACCACATGCTGGTGTTGTTTCCTTTTGAGGAATCGTTCTACCGTGAGCGCGGGGTACCTGCCACTTTTGTGGGGCACCCGGCGGCGGATGAGGTGGCCGACCTCGATCGAGTGAGTGCGCGTCAGTCCTTGGCTATTGCGCCAGGCAAGCGTGTTGTCTCGATTCTTCCCGGGAGTCGGGTATCTGAAATAAAACACCTGGCTCCGGTGTTTACGCAGACGATAAGCAAGTTGGCGTTGGCCGATCCAGACCTCGAATTCCTACTGCCGTTTGCCAGCGTAAAAGTCCGTGAGATGTTCTTTGAAGCCGTTGGACAAGACGCCTCTTTGCCACAGGTCAGGTTTCTTGATGGGCAGGCACGAACAGCGCTGGCAGCCAGTGATGCGGCGTTGCTGGCGTCTGGGACGGCTGCGCTTGAGGCAGCACTGGTCGGGTGCCCCATGGTGGTTGCTTACCGCGTGTCGGCTGTGTCTTTTTGGCTTGCCCGACTGCTGGCTACAACACGATACGTATCGATGCCCAATCATTTAATGCCGACACCATTGGTGCCGGAGTTTTTGCAGGATCAGGTTGATCAATCTAATCTGAGTGCGGCTGTTTCCCGGTTACTGAATTCGTCCGACCATCGTAACGAAATGCTCCAAGGGTTAAGTGGAGTTCGCGATGCCCTGCAAAGAGATGCGAATCACAACATTGCCCGACTTATCGGGGAGTTTGCCTCCAAATGACGGGAGATTATGGGCCGGTCATTGCCGGTGTCGATGAGGCGGGTCGAGGGCCACTCGCTGGCCCGGTAGTGGCCGCAGCGGTAATACTGCCCCATTCCATAGATCTAAGGGGTTTAGCTGACTCCAAGACTCTGACTTCCAGGCATCGAGAGACGCTTGAACGGAAAATCCGACAAGTTTCTTGCGATTGGTCAATAGGGGCGTCTTCTCCCGGAGAAATAGATCGGTTGAACATCCATCAGGCGACCCTTTTGGCGATGCGTCGAGCCATTCTTGGGCTCAAGTGGGTCCCAGACTATGTTCTCATCGATGGCCGTTTCTATCCCCGTGTACCTTATCCAGGCGAAGCCATAGTCCGGGGCGATCAAAGTCAACCGGTCATCTCGGCGGCCTCTATTTTGGCTAAGGTGTTTCGTGATCGGTATATGCGGGCTCTGGATGCGCAATTTACGGGCTATGAATTTTTTCGCCATAAGGGGTATCCTACA
>JAAZYQ010000339.1 GCA_014239575.1 Gammaproteobacteria bacterium | reverse complement strand
TTGGCCGCTGACTGCATTTCGATACCAGCTGACTGGATAAGGAATACAAAGATCCCTGCGCTGCCATCCATGATTGGGACTTCATCTGCGTCGAGTTCGACGATCGCGTTATCAATATGCAAACCGGCGAAGGCTGACATCAGATGCTCTACCGTAGAGACACGGACACCATTACACTCGATAGTGGTCGAAAGCCGGGTGTCACTCACACGGTCGAGAGCGGCTGGAACCTCTGCAACTGGATCCAGATCGATCCGGCGAAATACAATTCCGGTATTAACAGGCGCCGGGCGAAGCGTCAGATAGACTTTCTTTCCCGAATCATCCTGCCTGCTTTCCCGGTATTTCCGGATTTTGTGCACTTTTTTTCTGTGCGTTTTGGCAATTTTACACGGAAAATCAGAAATTAGGACTTTTTTTGAAATATTTTTACCCTTTTTTTTGCATAATTTAACTCAGAGGCTTACCCGGCGGATTGCTCGTAATGCCGCTAGTCTGCCTGCCTGCGAAGAAATGCAGGGACATCCAGATATTCCATGTCCGCAGCGGCATT
>JAAZYQ010000338.1 GCA_014239575.1 Gammaproteobacteria bacterium | reverse complement strand
ATAATCCTTATATGCCAGGCCTTCATACCGAGCGTCTGTCCGCCGTTGACCCAGAAGCCGCCGAAATAGGCGAAGCACACGGTCAATAAATAGATGCGCTTTATCCACAGTCCGAGCAACGTTCCCCCAGTAATCTGATCGAACCAGGGCAGAGGCAAGGCTGCGATAAATAAGATGCCCAACAGGACAAAGATATCGTAGAGCAATGCACCCAAACGCCGACCCAATCCTGCGTCGGGATAGGAGATTCCGGGCGCTCCGCTCATAAAATCAAAAGTCCGGTTGCCGCTCGTGGATTTGGAAAAGATTCAGGAACATCACGCTTATCCAGAACTTTTTAACAAGTTATCCACAAGTTTATGAACAATGAGCAAGAACGAATGAACTGGCGTCCCCGGCAAGATTCGAACTTGCGACCTATCGCTTCATACCCCTTCAGTTTTCACTGCCAGCCCTGCCTGGGTCTGTTCGGGGTCTGGACTTTATCTTCACCGTTAGGCATCAGGCCCGTAGGTGCTGCCCGTCAAGTCTCTACACCTTCCCGCCGGGGCGG
>JAAZYQ010000337.1 GCA_014239575.1 Gammaproteobacteria bacterium | reverse complement strand
ATGCGCCCAGCAGGAGAATGCCTTCCAGGCCAATATTAAAAAGTCCTGCCGACTCCTCAATGGTTTCGCCAATCGCAGCCAGCGTAATCGGCACCATGGCATGCAGCGACAAAAACAGAATACCCCAAAGATGCGCCATTTCCATGGTCAACCCCCACCACTCAGTTTACGCCGAGCCACTGAAAAGATCCGTCGCAATTCCGGTACGGCCAGTGTCACAATGATAACGCCCTCGATCACCCGTACCAGCTCAAACGGCACTCCCGGATCAAACTGCATGATCCGTCCACCGACCATTAATCCACCAAAGAAAATCGCGGCCACCACAATCCCCACGGGATGATTACGTCCGATCATGGCCACGCCAATACCATCAAAACCCAGGTTGACCAGTTGCGGCATGCCGCTCATGACTGCGTAGGTCGGCGGCCGCCCCATAACCTGCACTGCCCCGGCCAGCCCCGCAATCGCCCCGCCAATTAAAAAAGTGCGCATTACCTGTTTGCGCAAACTGATGCCAGCGTAATGGGAAGCCTCGGCGTTATAACCAGAAG
>JAAZYQ010000336.1 GCA_014239575.1 Gammaproteobacteria bacterium | reverse complement strand
GGATATGAAACAGGCTCTTACTCTGCGCGCTTGCCACAACGCCCAACATCATCAACGCGCAGCACAGGCCTCCAGAATCGACACCGCAGGCAGATCTTTTCCTTCCAAAAACTCAAGAAAAGCACCACCGCCAGTCGAAATATAGGACACATTGGAAGCTATATTGTACTTGTCAACGGCTGCCAGCGTATCGCCACCGCCTGCAATCGAATACGCCGAAGAAGCAGCAATCGCCTGACCCAAAATTCGCGTTCCCTCTCCAAACTGGTCGAACTCAAACACGCCCACTGGCCCGTTCCAGAGCACTGTCCCGGCAGTCGACATCATGGCTGCAAAGCGCTCAGCAGTTTCAGGGCCAATATCAAGAATCATGTCGTTGTCGCGGATCGCACTGACGGACTTCACTTGTGCACTAGCCGATGCAGACAACTCGGAACTGACCACGACATCCGTTGGCACTGGGATACCGCTGCCTTTGGCTTCGGTGAGTTGCATCAGTCGCTTGGCTTGAGGTATCAGATCGACTTCGATCAGTGATTTTCCGACATCATATCC
>JAAZYQ010000335.1 GCA_014239575.1 Gammaproteobacteria bacterium | reverse complement strand
ATGTTATTATAATCCAGGATGTACAGACCCTCTTTATTTAGAGTTTTACAATAAAGGATTGTAATTTGCTCCTAATACATCGGTACACCCATAAACAAACATTTCACAGGTTCCATTATCTGTATTGGCTAAAGGATTGTAATTAAACATTGTAGAATCCATACACCCGTATATTGGGGTGATACACGACCCATCGTCTGTGTTTGCTAATAAATTATAATTTAATGCATTGGGATTAGTACAACCATATACTATAGAGTCACAGGTTCCATTATCTGTATTGGCTAAAGGATTATAATTAAATGCTGTTGAGTCTGTACAACCATAGATTGGTAATAGACAAGATAAATCATCTGTATTTGCCAATGGGTTGTAATTTAAGGCGATTGGATTTGTACACCCTTGGACTATTGAGTCACAGGTTCCATTATCTGTATTGGCTAATGGGTCATAATTAAATGCTGTACTGTCCATACACCCATATATAAATGGTTCACACGAACCATTGTCTGTGTTTGCTAGTGAATTGTAATTCCACATAGTAACATCTGTACA
>JAAZYQ010000334.1 GCA_014239575.1 Gammaproteobacteria bacterium | reverse complement strand
GCGATGCAGGCCCCAAACAGCGTCACCAACCATGAAAGGTAGATCCAGAGCAAAAATACCGGGATGCTCCACATCGCACCATAAATAATCTGATAGGTGTCGAAATTTTCGATAAAGATCACAAAACCAAACTTCGTCATCTCAAAGAGCGCAATCGCCACCATGGCCCCGCCCAACGCAGACTTAGGCCTTACCGTACCGCTCGGCACAATCAGGTACATCAGAAAGAATCCCAACCCCTGCAAGAACATCGGGAGTACCTGTAGTACTAGCGTATCCAAGACCGGTGCCGCAGGAATCCACCTGCTTAACACCGTCGAACCCAGATAGGTCGTGAGTGCGAGGCTGGTGACCATTAGTACGGGACCTAAGGTCAGCATCGCCCAGTACAGCAACAGACGTTGAGATAGTGTGCGGCCCTTCTGGATATTCCAGATATCGTTGAAAGCATCTTCAATGGTTGAGAGCAACAACAGTGCTGTCACCAGCAACGCGGCGAGACCCAGTCCGGTCAGCGTGCCTGCCTGCCCAGCAAATTCCTGCAGGTAGGTTTTGAC
>JAAZYQ010000333.1 GCA_014239575.1 Gammaproteobacteria bacterium | reverse complement strand
TCGTAAGTAGGCAATGACGTAGGCAAGGCAGGCTCCAGTTTTAGGTTTAGTTATCGCGTCGACTCGAATCAGTGTAAGGCGGCACACGGCCTGCCACGCAGATGCCGTTACAATCGGTGAAAAGCCAACGGCTTGTCAACACGAGTGCGCCTTCATTGAAACCCCTTGAAATAGAGACCGGTGCCGCACCGGGATTTTCGATCATCTGGTTGCATGGCCTGGGCGCGGACTGCCGCGATTTTGAAGACCTGCCAAATATGCTTGATTTGCCCCCGACCTTGCCGGTTCGCTTTATTCTTCCGAATGCGCCTGAACGACCGATAACGCTCAACGGCGGTATGGTTATGCGCGGCTGGTATGACCTGACCGGCATGGAGATCGTCAAGCAGGAGGATGCAGCCGGACTTGCTGAAGCAACGGAGATTGTCGAATCCTTAGTGATCAGGGAAGTTGAGCGTGGGGTGCCCCGGTCACAAATTGTGGTCGGTGGTTTTTCCCAGGGCGGGGCGGTTGCGCTGCATTATGGCTTTCGCTGTGATGAACCTTTGGCAGGGATC
>JAAZYQ010000332.1 GCA_014239575.1 Gammaproteobacteria bacterium | reverse complement strand
TGACCGTATCTCGGGTAATGCCTTCCAGCGCGGAGGTAAGATCAGGGGTGTAGACCACGCCGTTTCGAATCACAAAGATGTTTTCCCCGGTACCCTCCATCACATAACCCGACGAGTCCAGCATCAGGGCCTCATCCGCACCGGCGGATAAGGCCTCCTGAAGCGCAAGGATCGAGTTTATGTAGTTGCCGCAGGCTTTGGCCCGGCACATGGTGATGTTGACATGATGTCGAGTGAATGAGGAGGTGCGAACACGGATACCTTTTTCGAGGCCCTCCTCGCCAAGGTAAGCCCCCCACTCCCAGGTGGCAATTGCGATATGGGTCTGCAGCATGTCGGCGCGGATTCCCATGCCTTCCGAGCCATAAAATGCGAGCGGCCGCAGGTAGGCACTGGCCAGTCCGTTTTCCCGCACCACCGCAACCTGAGCGTCGTTCAGGGTCTTGGCGTCGTAGGGGATTTTCATTCCGAGGATATGGGCCGATCCAAAGAACCGGTCGGTGTGGTCCGCCAGCCGGAAGATGGCCGTTCCCCGGTCTGTCTTATAGGCCCGCACA
>JAAZYQ010000331.1 GCA_014239575.1 Gammaproteobacteria bacterium | reverse complement strand
CCCTCACCGATTCTCGAGAAGATCGCGTTAATGCGCCGGGGGCTGGTGTTCTTTGTAGGCGGCACCGGTACCGGCAAGAGCTCTACCCAGGCCGCAGTTATTGGCTATCGCAATCATCACACCCGCGGTCATATCGTTACCGTAGAGGATCCGATTGAGTTTGTGCACCAGCATGACAGATGCATCGTGACCCAGCGAGAGGTCGGCGTTGATACCGGCTCTTATCGTTCAGCCCTGGAAAACGCGATGCGTCAGGCGCCGGATGTGATCCAGATCGGTGAGGTCCGCACGTCAGAGACCATGAAAAGTGCCATTGTCTTTGCCGAAACCGGCCATCTTTGTCTCGCCACGCTGCACGCGAACAATACTTATCAGGCGCTTGAGAGAATCATTAATTTATATCCAGACGATGCACGAAATCATCTCTACATGGATTTGTCGATGAATCTTCAGGGCATTGTTTCCCAGCGGCTTGTGCCACATGCCTCGGGGAGTGGTTTTATTCCAGCGGTCGAGGTTATGTTGAATTCTCCCTTGATCAGTGACCTCATCATGAAAGGGCAGA
>JAAZYQ010000330.1:279-566 GCA_014239575.1 Gammaproteobacteria bacterium | reverse complement strand
CGGCAACTCATTGGCGCTCTCAAGACTCGCCGGGACAAACTTGCCGCGTCCGTCTGCCGTTGGGAAATTTTCAATAAAGACGACGCCCTGGCCCGGGTCATCATCGCCTTCGCACGGATAGGTAATGCTGTGTTGCGTCTCAAGGCGCTCCCAGGTCATGCCGGCAATGCTGGGCATCGCGCCGCGCATCTCCTCAAAGACATCTTTCGCCTCCGGATAGTTCCAATCCAGGCCAAGACGGTTGGCAAGTTCCTGAATGATCCAGAGATCCTGACGCGCTTCCCCCG
>JAAZYQ010000330.1:0-269 GCA_014239575.1 Gammaproteobacteria bacterium | reverse complement strand
CGGACAATCCAGTGCTTTGCGGCCGACCTGCACGCGTCGATCGGTATTTGAGAACGTACCGGTCTTTTCAGGGAAGGCCGACGCTGGCAGCAGCACATCTGCAAAGGCGGCAGTTTCGGTCAGGAAGATATCCTGCAGCACCAGGTGGTCGAGCGCGGCAAGGCCCGCACGTGAGTGATTAAGATCAGGATCAGACATGGCCGGGTTTTCGCCCATGATGTACATGCCGCGGATCTCGCCCTCGTAGGCTTTATCCATGATCTCAACGA
>JAAZYQ010000032.1 GCA_014239575.1 Gammaproteobacteria bacterium | reverse complement strand
ACACATCCTGCCTGATGTATTGCAAGATCACTCTCGCGACCGTTATTTCCGGATTGGAACCGGATCTGTAGTGCTTGGGACATCCTGAGGAGCATACGAGTTACTCCGTCGCCGGGGTGAATTCAAAAGTCTGGCCGCCAACGGAGGCTTCGTACATCAGACCGCCGACAGTCAGGGTGAAAACCGCAACGCCATTTGAATAATCGGCGTCAGTCGATGCGCCAGCCGTAGCGGCTACTGCTGAGATCTGAGCGCTGAATTCAGCTTTCTCTTGGATAAAGCGATTCAAGGCATCCTCATCTCCAAGAAATATCAGCTCGGCGTAAGCCTGCGCACCAAGCTGGAGCCCGTAGGTCAATTGGTAAAGTTTTGAGTCACCGATGTACTTTCCTTTCTGATAAACCCGCCCTGAACCATAAGCCGCGCCCACGCCGATGGCCCCTTTATAGATTTTGGGAAATACAGCATACCCATAAGCCTGATCAAAAAACTCCTGAAGCCCTTGATCAGATTGCAGAAACTGGGCGATGGTTTCCTCGACCTCCTGTTCCGAGGTTGGCTGATCCTTTTTGTTGGGTAACCAACCTGCGTGGGTTGGCATAAGGAGCATACTTGAGGTCACTAATGTCGCTATAGTGTAAAAAAATAATCGTTTCATTATCTTTGAATCTCTCGTCTTATTAGTGGTTGTTTTATCCAGTAGTCACCCATTCTCGGATCTCATCTGTAATAGCCTATTTCGATCTTCACGGGGCGAGTCCCCTAATTGTTCAACCAAACGGTAAAAAACCTCAAAATTACGGTTGGCACGTTCAAACAACTGCTCAAAATACTCAACCCGGTCATGATAGGCCCCGATTGACGCCAATTTCGCGTTGTTGAGATTATTGGCGAACCAGTCGCCCCAGTCATTAGCGTCTCCGGCACGCCGCATTTGGCTGTAATCGGCCTGCAACTGATCGAACACAGCGACCTTGCGCCAGCGCATTTCCTCAGCCGAGAGGGCCTCCATATACAACACTTGCAGTTCCCCGCGCGCGCCTCGAATCAGGTCGATCACTGCGTCACGCTGCGCCTGGAACTTTTCAAGACGCGGAATATCGACCTGCTGGCCGCGACTCGCCAGCCAACGTCGCACACCTTCGCGCTCAACAAAGGTGGCAAACGATTCGTTGAATGTCGTGTCATCCTTAATATAGACCCGTTCATGCGCCAACTCATGGAATACCAACCCAGCCAAATCCGGTTCAGAGTAATTCAGCACCGAACTGACCACCGGATCTGCAAACCAACCCAGAGTCGAATAGGCTGCCACCGGGCCGACTGATATATCAAACCCCTGCGCGGCCAGGCTATCGGCAAAGGCCATGGCATCCGCTTTGTTGAAATATCCCTGGTAGCCGACGCAGCCCGCAATCGGGTAACAGAAAAGCTCAGACGCCACAGAGAATTCTGCCGCGGCAAATACATTCCACATAACAAAGTCACGCTCGATATCGACGTAACGCTGGTAACTGTGATTTACCGGGAGTGCCAGAACCTTACCCGCGAACTGGCGAACGCTTTCAACCAGAATCAGGCGTTCGCGGATACCCTCGGGTGTTTGCGGATCAGCCAGTACCTCGCCAATCGGTCGGCTATGCCAGAGCAATTCTGATTGTCCAACCGTCGCCTGAGTGTAAAAAGCGGCGCTTTGACACCCACTCAACAGGAGACATGAAACCAGTCCCGGCAACAAACCATGTCGATAATTCGGTCTCGAGATAGCCAGATCCCATAGCAGCGACCAAAATTTGGGCATCGAAACAGTTTTTCTCATCAGATTGAGAAATAATGACTATCGTGGCGGCAATGGGGCATTGTCTTGGGCCACAGTGTACCTTCCAACAGACTGACAACCACCGCTCAACACCCGCCAGCCACAAACCAAATACTTCAACGCACTTGGTAGCCTGCCAGAGCCGGAATAGAATCACATTCTCATAACTGCGCAGCTTCAGCCAATCGATTTAGCCCTAATGTCAGACCCCTGCGAACATCTTCAGTGCTACCTTGTCGGCGGTGCTGTACGCGACTCCCTGCTGGGACTTTTAGAATCGGACCGTGACTGGGTAGTGATCGGCTCCCGCCCTGACGAGATGCGCCAACGGGGGTTTCGTGCTGTGGGCAAAGATTTCCCGGTGTTCTTGCACCCGCGTACTGGTGAGGAGTACGCCCTTGCCCGCCGGGAGCGCAAAACCGGACCCGGTTATACCGGATTCACCACAGATTGCCGCGCTGATGTCACTCTGGAAGAAGACCTTTCGCGGCGCGACCTGACCATCAACGCAATAGCGCAGGATGCTGACGGGACGCTGATTGACCCCTACGGCGGAGCCGTAGACCTTGCAGATGGTGTGCTGCGCCACGTCTCCGCCGCCTTTGTCGAAGACCCACTGCGGGTGCTGCGTGTCGCCCGCTTTGCGGCGAGATACCAGAACCGAGGTTTCACCGTCGCCCCAGAAACTCTCGATTTAATGAAAAACATCTGCCACTCGGGCGAGATAGATGCGCTGGTAGCCGAACGCGTCTGGCAGGAAACCTGTCGGGCGCTGGCAGAACCGGCGCCGGCTGAATTCATCCGGGTATTGCGTGCCTGCGGCGCCCTGGCACGGGTGTTCCCCGAAATCAACGCCCTTGAAGGTGTGACTCAAAGAGCCGACCATCATCCCGAAGGCGATGCTTTTATCCATACACTGATGGTTTTAACCGCAGCCACCGCTATTTCTGACGATACCCGGGTCAGGTTCGCTGCGCTGGTACACGACCTGGGCAAAGGCGCCACACCCAAGGACCAGTGGCCGCGTCACATCAAACATGAACACCGCGGCGTACACCTGGTCAAAGCGTTGTGCCAGCGACTTGGGGTACCCAATGATCATCGTGATCTTGCGATCCTCGTGACCGGGCAACACTTACTGATGCACCGGCTGGGCGAATTACGCCCTGAGACTGTGCTCAAACTTTTGAACCGGCTTGACGCTTTTCGCCGTCCCGAGCGAATCAAATCATTTGTGTTGGCCTGTGAGGCAGATTCCCGGGGCCGGGGCAATGCTTCAAAGGGGCCTTATGTCCCAGCGCAACTGCTCAACAACTATTTCAACGCAGCCCGCAAGATTGATCTTTCCGACCTTGCCGATTCAGGCCTTGATGGCACCGCGAGACGCCATGAAGTCGGGCGACGCCGCACTGAAGCGATCAGTGCCGTGCGGGCGAACCGCACAGCCGGTTAGCCTTAAGAATTACCAGAACAGGATCAGCAGCCAAACACCCAGGATCAACCGATAAAGTACGAAGGGCAGCATACCCACCCGTGAGATAAATCGCAGGAACAACGCCACCACTGCCCAGGCGCTGACAAACGCTACCGCCACGCCGAGAGCAAATATCTCCCACTGGATCGTCTCAGACGCTTTAACAAGTGTTATCCCCTTGAAACTGCCAGAGGCAATAATGATGGGGACCGCCATCAAAAATGAAAAACGCGCAGCGGTCTGGCGCGACAGGCCGAGCATTAGCCCTGCGGTCATGGTAATCCCCGAGCGCGAGGTTCCAGGGATCAGTGCCAGCACCTGAAAGGCGCCAATCAGTAGCGCGTCTTTCAGGTTAAGGTCGTGCATGGAACGCTGGCCAGATGCCCGGCGGTCTGCCCACCACAGCATCAGACCAAAGAGGATCGTGGCACCAGAGATGACCAGAGGATCTCGCAAAAAACCCTCTACGACCTCATCCAGCCATGCGCCCGCTGCCACGGCCGGCAAAGTGGCGATAATCAACAACCACCCCAGATGGCTGTTCTGTGAGCGGCCAGCACGCCCCCACTGACGTAGCCAGCCGCCAGCGATATTGATCAGATCGTTACGCAAATAACCGACTATCGCGAGCAACGTTCCCACGTGCACGGCCACATCAAATGCCAGCCCCTGATCCGGCCAATCCGCCAGAATGGGTAACAGCACCAGGTGCGCAGAACTGGAGATCGGCAGAAACTCGGTTACGCCCTGCACGAGCGCAAGCCAGAATGCCTGTGCCGGTTCAATCATAGACTGGCGCTGCGGTCACGCAGCTTAAATCCTATCAGAGGGTGCTCCATGGCCTTGCCCAGCGCCATGACCTTGCAGGCCTCTCCCATCTGTGACGGCAGCACCAACTGCTTGACCTGTGCAGCCCTTGCCAGAATGGCTCTTTGGTCATCATCGTCGCGTGGCGTTGCCAATTCCATCAGACCCAAAGACAACAGATAGGCCTCCTGGCTGGTGTAGCCCAGCAACTGCAGACCAGCCTCACGCCCGGTATCTGCCAGAGCCGAGAAATCCACATGACAGGTGATGTCCTGCAGCCCGGGATACAAAAAAGGATCATCATGCGCACGGTGTCTATAGTGACAACGCAACGTCCCCTGGGAACGCTGTGACAGGTAGTACTCATCACTTGGAAAGCCGTAATCAAAAATCAGGGCAACGCCTTGCTCCAGGCAAGACCCCAGCGTCCGGATCCAGGCATGGGCCCGTGGGCACACCTCGGTAACATAGCCCTCGGTCAGCTGGTGCCTTTGCGCCAGCTGCGCCTCCATGCCATCTGCATCCAGATCATCTATCCAATCCCAGGCAAACGCATCTCCATCCAAACGCACACCCGCCCGTTGAAGTTGCCCCCCTTTAACGCGAAACCGGGTTACCGGAAACGCATCCACCACTTCATTGGCCAGGATCAGTCCATTAAAAGGTGATTGTGGTAATGACTCCTGCCACTGCAGCGTCAGCCCGTACCGCTGGCATAAAGGGGTCAACCGCTCGCGCTGGCGTTGGCGCAGATCGGGGCTGATCTCCACGATGTTGTACTGTGAGGGCAGCCGACCACTTTGGGCCAGCGCGGTGATCAATGTCTCGGCAAGCGCCCCGCTGCCGGCACCGAACTCAAGCACCACCGCATCAGGGATCGCTGCCAGAACCTGCTCTGCCTCACGAGCCAGACAGTGCCCGAATAATTCACCCATCTCCGGCGCGGTAACAAAATCACCGTCTTCACCGAATTTTCGAGCGCCGGCTGCGTAATAACCCAGGCCCGGCGCATACAGGGCGGCTTGCATATATTCATCAAAAGGCAAAATGCCGCCGGCCGACCGAATTAACTCGCGGATATGCCTAAAAATGGCGGCGCTGTGTACCAAAGCGGCCGGATCCAGGTCCGGCCAAACCGGATCCTGTGTTTTATTATGACGAACCAACGTCGAATCTTTCATCCACTTGTACACCGCACAACTACGATTTCCTTTTTCTCATTGGAAAAATTGAGGCCTGATCTTTAAACATTAGCTTGTACAACCAAACGAACGAAATGAGGCCTCGCCTTAGACATCACATAACGGCTAATCCACCCAAAGCGTAGACGGGCATTCGCCCAAAGCGGGTCTTAAAGGAGTTTGATTAGACAGACAGACAGAACTTCTGTCAAAGTCGCTCAAATAACTACAGTTCGGCCAAGAAATGGTGTATTGACGACATTGGCCTCACTTCACAAGCCCTAAACTTTCGATAAAGGTTTTCAAAAATCCACGCAATCGACACTGCTTATGAGTAGCCCTGAAAATTCTTTTGATACAAAGGCCGTGCTAATCACGGGCGGAGCGCGTCGTATCGGTGCGGCAATCGCCCGCGTGCTGCACGCGGCAGGCCTGGACGTGATTATTCACTATCGCCACAGCGCCGACGCTGCTTTGGCTTTGCAAGAAGAACTGCACGAGCACCGCCCAGGATCGGTGAGACTGTGCCAGGCCGATCTAACCAACCCCGGCGCCTGCCAAACACTGACGCAATGCGCCCACCAGGCCTTTGGTCGTCTCGATGCCCTGATCAACAACGCTTCGGCTTTTTATCCGACCCCGGTGGATAAGGCGACTGAGGCCCAATGGGACGATTTGTTTGCGATCAATCTCAAAGCCCCGTTCTTCCTGGCACAGGCATGTGCGCCGATGCTGGCCATGCACAATGGCGCCATCATTAACCTTGCAGATATTTATGCAAAAAGGCCGTTGGCACAGCATCCGATTTACTCGGCAGCCAAGGCCGGATTGATTTCCCTGACTCGCTCGCTGGCGCGTGACCTCGGCCCGGATATTAGAGTCAACGCCATCGCGCCAGGCGCTGTACTTTGGCCCGAAACAGGGATATCCGATGAAAATGAGGATGAGATCGTGCAACGTACACCGCTGCGACGACTGGGTCGCCCTGAAGATATCGCACGTACCGTGTGTTTCCTGCTCCAGGATGCACCCTTTATCACCGGCCAGGTGATCAACGTAGATGGTGGCCGCTCGGCAGTACTCTGATCTTTGCTCGGCTCACAGTTCCAGGTCAGTCAGTTCGAGCAACTGGTCTTGGGATGCCGACATCGCACCCCATAACTCGTGATAACGGCGACCACTGACAGGATGGCAGACATCAGGAAGCACCAGACTGAGCGGCTTGAGCACGTGGGCGTACTTAAGTATCTCCCGGCGCGGCACATCCATACCCTGATCATAAAGAACGCTGTCGCCGTATAACAACAGGTCGATATCGATCAGCCGCGAGGTCAGACTGTCCTGGGTACGCTGGCGACCCTGACAGTCCTCAACATCATGCAATTGCTCCACCAATATAGGCGCCGGACGATCACTATCAAACACCCCCACCAGATTTAGAAAGTAGGGTCCGTTAAAACCAACGGCATCGCTTTTGAATACGGGCGATAAAATGATTCCAGGGTAAAGAGCCCGCAGGCGCGTTACTGCAATACGA
The DNA here is from genome assembly GCA_014239575.1 of Gammaproteobacteria bacterium. GTDB lineage: Bacteria > Pseudomonadota > Gammaproteobacteria > Arenicellales > UBA868 > UBA868. Next base: position 13,117 of record JAAZYQ010000032.1, on the reverse strand, counting down.
AGATTAGTTTCGCGCTCGATATTACTGCCCAGGCTGACAACAACCGGCCACATTCAGCGACTGCCGCGCTCAATCTCAACGCCTACATCGCCTGCCCCAGTGACCGCACCGCGTTTGTTGATACGCACGCGACACCACTTTACACCGAACTCCTCAGATAATAGTGTCGCGATACCACCAGCCAGGGTTTCCACCAAGTTCGCCTCGGCTTCGCGGACATAGGTGCTCACCCGTTTGGCAACATCCTTGTAGCTCAGAGTATCCTCAAGCCCATCGCTGGCAACGGCTGCCTTAATGTCCCAGTCCATATCCAGATCAATAATCAGTTTCTGGGTGATCTGCCGCTCCCACTCCCAAACCCCGATCACGCATTCCACCACCAGACCATGTACAAAAATCGTATCCAATGCGTTTCTCCTTGTCAGCCGGCTGTATCCAGCCGCAGTTTATACTTTAGCCAGTACTGACCCAAACCCCCGTGTAATCTGCTGAAATGGAATACCTGCTTTTCTCGCTTGCCGGATACCTGATGGGATCTATATCAAGCGCTGTGTTGGTCTCACGACTGATGCATCTGCCTGACCCGCGCAGCGAGGGCTCGGGTAACCCCGGGGCCACTAATGTCCTGCGTCTTGGCAACAAACCAGCAGCAGTACTGACCCTTGCAGGCGATGTCCTCAAAGGCATATTGCCGGTCCTAGCCGCGTTCGTGTGGTCAGGTGAGCCGCTGATCATCAGCCTGGCTGGCGGCGGGGCCTTTATGGGGCACCTGTTTCCAGTCTTTTTCGCTTTTAAGGGTGGCAAGGGTGTCGCAACAGCACTAGGCATTTTTGGCGCCATCAATCCGCTACTGGCTCTCGCCCTGACCCTGACCTGGCTGGGCATGGCCGCGATATTCCGTTACTCATCGCTAGCGGCACTTGTCAGTGCGATAAGCGCACCCGCGTATACCTGGTGGATTACTGAAGAACCCGCTTATGCAACGCTTGCCGTGATACTGGCCCTCATCCTGGTGTGGCGCCACCGCCAGAATATTCGCCAGCTGGTCAATGGAACCGAGTCACGTATCGGCCAGAAAAACTAGGTAGCGCCCTCTTTCAGATCGGGAAGGTCGGCGAGACTCCATCGCGCGCGTACAGAAAAATCCAGCCCCCCCTGCTGGCCGGCCTGCAACCTGAGGCTGCCGGCGTAAGCGATCATGGCGCCGTTATCGGTACAGAACTCGAGCCGAGGATAATAAACCGCCTTATGGCAGGCCATTGTCATCACGTTTAGACGCTGGCGTAACTCTTCGTTCGCGCCTACCCCACCGGCGACCACCAGTCGGCGCCGGCCGGTCTGTTCCAGAGCCCGGCGACACTTGATGACCAGGGTATCAACCGCGGCATCCTGGAACGCGCACGCAATATCGGCAATAGTCTGCTCATCCAGCCCTCCTTCGGGTACCGCATTTCGGGTATAAGTCTTTAGGCCGCTGAAACTAAAATCCAATCCAGGGCGATCTGTCATGGGCCGGGGGAAACGCCACCGCGTTGAATCGCCGTTACGAGCCGCTGCAGCAATAGCGGGGCCACCGGGATAACTCAGCCCCAGCAATTTCGCGGTCTTATCAAAGGCTTCGCCCACTGCATCATCCAAAGTACTACCCAAAAGCCGATAACGACCGACACCCAGGACATCCACCAGCAAGGTGTGCCCGCCTGACACCAATAGGGCAACAAACGGGAAAGTCGGGGGCTCGTCTTCGAGCATCGGCGCCAACAGGTGTCCCTCCATATGATGAACACCTACCGATGGAACCTGCCATGCCCAGGCCAGGGCCCGTCCAAGTGAGGCGCCCACCAATAATGCCCCGGTCAGGCCCGGCCCGGCGGTGTAGGCTACCCCATCGATATCGCGCCCCGGTACAGCCGCTGTTTTTAGAACCTGGCGCACCAGCGGCATCAGTACACGTACATGGTCTCGAGCCGCAAGCTCGGGCACTACGCCACCGTAAGGGGCGTGAATTTCAACTTGCGATGCCAAAGCGTGGGAACGCAAGCCCCGCTCGGTATCAAAAACCGCAGCGCCAGTATCGTCACAAGACGTTTCTATACCCAGAACCAGCAATGTGATACTCCGCAGGCACAAAGCCTGAATAATTTTGCGTAAAATACAATGGCGTGAAGATGTGAATTATATCGGCCTATGCTTGATCTTTTGGCCAAGCCTCATTCGACATGGAGTACCCCGCTTATGGTCCAATCCTCTGTCGCTGGCCTGAGTGGTGCCCGCTGGCTGGCTGGCGCACTGCTGAGCGCTGCTTTTATCACGATACAGGCGAGTGCCAACCTTTTTGTCGATTCGGATTGGCTGGCCGAACGTAGCGCTGACCCCAGTGTGGTCGTACTGGAAGTACGCTATTACCCGCATCGCTACTACACCATTGGCCATATTCCCGGTGCGCGCCAGGTCCAACGTTTTCGAGACCTGGGCGATAACAACGGACCGACCCTGATGCACTTTCCCCCACGCGAACAGTTTCAGCGCAGTCTGCGCTCCTGGGGAGTTAACGGTGATTCCACCCTGGTGTTATATGACGATGCTCGCACAGCACTACTATCGCGCCTGTATTTTCTGCTGGACCTTTACGGATTTGACATGAGCCGGGTCAAGATCCTGGCGGGCGGCACGATAGAGTGGACTGCCTTCAATGAGCTTAAGCGCAGTGCCGAGACGGTAAACCCGGGCAATATCACGCTCAGCCCGGCGCGGGCTGAGCTCATGGTGGCGTGGACAGATGTCTACAATGATGTCGTATCACGGCGCGATCCTGGGATTTTTCTGCTTGATGCCCGCCCCACCGATCAGTACACCGGACAGACAATCAACCATGCGGTCCGTGGCGGCCACGTGCCCGGCGCGATTAATGTCGTCAGTCTGGACGGCACTGACGCAGAATCACAAATCTGGCTGGATGATGAGGCCCTGACCACGGTATATAGCGCCGTCCCACGGGAGAAAACCATTTATGCCTACTGCCACGACGGCTTTCGCATGAGCCTTGCGTATATGCAGCTGAAATACCTGGGTTACCCGGATGTTCGCCTGTACAACGGTGGCTGGGGACACTGGGGTAATGCACTCAGCTTACCGGTAGTCGAAGGTGAGGAACCCTTTGACGAAAATTTTTCCCTCTAGCCTGCTAACCACAAGATCCAGGCATGGCATGTACTTTTGCACATTTTCTGAGTAGAATACGCGACCTTTTTGATTGCCCGGAGAGCAGTCTATGCCTTCAGTGAAAGTTCGGCCGGATGAGCCGTTTGACGTCGCCCTACGACGTTTCCGCCGTGCCTGCGAAAAGGCCGGTGTCTTTACCGAATCACGCAGTCGCGAGCACTACGAGAAGCCAACTACCGTACGCAAACGTGATGGCGCGGCCGCCGAGAAGCGTGAGAAAAAACGCCTGGCCCGTCAGAACCCGTCGCGGATGCGAGCTCATTAAGTCCGCCTCCCCTACGCCCTAGTTAATTCCCAGTTTTTTTGTGACAACGCTCAAAGAGCGCATCGTCGCCGAGATGAAAGAGGCGATGCGTGCCAAAGAAGCCGTACGGCTTGACTCCATTCGCCTGGTGCGCGCTGCTATTCAGCGTCGCGAAATCGATGAGCGTGTCGAACTTGGCGATGAAGAAGTTCTAGCAGTAATCCAGAAAATGATCAAGCAAGGGCGCGATTCCATTGCCCAATTTGAGCAAGGAGCGCGAGACGACCTGGTTCAAAAAGAAGCGGCCATGCTGGCGGTGCTGGAAACCTACCTACCGGAACAACTCGCCGAAGGTGAGCTCACCGAATTGATCAATAAGGCGCTGACTGAAACCGATGCACAAAGCGTGCGCGATATGGGTAAAGTCATGGGCTGGCTCAAACCCCGTGTTCAGGGCCGCGCTGATATGGGCGCCGTGAGTAGCGCTATCAAACAGAAACTCTCGGCCTAAGACCCTCTTCGCCATCCTCAGCGGCCAACCGAATGCCGCAACTTAAAGATTAGGTAGAGTATGACGCTGAGTAACCCGAGCGCCATACCTTGATGGGCTGCCGCCAGAGCTACCGGCACGTGCATCAGCAGTGTACTGATACCCAGTGCCACCTGAACCGTCGCGACCCCTGCCAGCAACCATGCCGGCCCACGCTGACTTTCTAACCGCGGATCGCGAACGATCCGCCAAACCAAAACGAGTGTCAGAATAAAGGTGGAGATCGCCAGCACCCGATGATTGAACTGCACCGTCGGTATGTTCTCAAAGAAGTTAAGCCACACAGGATCAAGCACGATATAACCCGGCGGAATCCATTGGCCTGCCATCAGAGGGAAAGTATTGAACGCGTGTCCGGCTTTGAGGCCAGCCACAAAACCACCCGACAACACGGTGATCAATGCCAGCAATCCGAGACCCCTGACTGCACGGCGAATAGCCGTCGCTACCGCAGGTGCTGGTCGATGCTCCAGCAGGCCGAATGCCACCCAGAGCATATAAAGGTAGATCCCAATGGCGGCACCCAGATGGGCCACCAGGCGATACTGGCTGACCTGTGGCACGTCGATCAGTCCGCTTTTTACCATATACCACCCGAGCAGTCCCTGCAGCCCTCCCAGGGCGAACATGGCGATCAGATGCGGTGCCAGTGCTGGCGGCAAGCGCCGGCGCCAGAGAAAATAGACAAACCCCAGTGCAAACACCAGGCCGATGGACCGGCCCAGTACCCGGTGAGCGTACTCGAAGTAGAAAATGGTTTTGAACTCGGCCAGCGACATCCCAGTATTAACTTTGCGGTACTCTGGATACTCGCGATAGTGATCAAATTCATCCTCCCAGGCACTCTGGCTGAGCGGAGGCAATATCCCGGATGCGGGCTCCCATCGCACCATCGATAGGCCAGAGTCGGTTAGGCGAGTCACACCCCCCAGCAGCACCATGCAGAAAACCAGAGCGCAGCATGCCAGCAACCAGGATGCGACACCCGGGTCAGCGGGGATACGTCGGCTTTTTGGCAAAGGCGTGGCTTGGGTTGAACTAGTGCTCATCTTTGAATCTACCTTGGGCGATTCACCTCACAGACCGGGAAGTCTACCCGGGTGAAAGGCTACGGCTCAAGGACTAGAGTTCGGAAAAACCTGAATGCTAATATCCTGCTGATCAATGAGGCATGAGAGACGATGAGCGGCAAAATTCCCCGGGAATTTATCGACGAACTGCTCGCACGCATCGACATCGTCGAGGTGATAGACCAGCGCGTTCCTTTAACAAAGGGCGGCAAAGATTTTAAGGCCTGCTGCCCTTTTCACAACGAGAATACCCCCTCGTTTACAGTCAGTTCAACAAAACAGTTCTACCACTGCTTCGGCTGCAACGCCAACGGCAGTGCCATCGGCTTTCTGATGGAGTTCGACCGGTTGAGCTTTGTCGAGGCGATTGAAGAACTGGCCCAATCTGCAGGCCTGGAAATGCCGGATACCGGCCCCCAGCGTGCCCCGGATACGGTCACGCCGGCCCTGCTCGAGTCTTTATCCAAGGCAAATCATTTTTTCAAAGAGCAATTACGCAGCCATGAAGGGTCAGCCGAAGTCATTGCCTACCTGAAAAGACGCGGCCTCACTGGGGAGATCGCAGCGCTTTTTGATTTGGGGTTCGCCCCACCCGGTTGGGACAATCTGGCCCAGACGGCAGCCGATGATGCCAAAGCGCTGGAGATCATGGCGCGGGCAGGCCTGGTCGCGACTCGACAGTCCGGAGGCTACTACGACCGTTTTCGCTCCCGGGTCATTTTTCCAATTCATGACAGTAAAGGCCGGGTGGTTGCTTTTGGTGGACGCATCATCGGTGATGGCGAACCCAAATACCTGAACTCGCCAGAAACGCCGGTCTTTCATAAAGGCTCAGAACTGTACAATCTGCACCGGGCCCGCTCGCCGATCGCTCAGCAAGGCCATGCGCTGGTGGTCGAGGGATATATGGATGTAGTTGCTCTGGCCCAGTACGGCATCGACAACGTAGTCGCCACGCTGGGCACTGCAACCACAACGGCTCACCTGCAACGGTTGTTTCGCCTAGCACCCTCGATCATATTCTGCTTTGACGGCGACCCGGCGGGCCGTGCAGCAGCCTGGCGGGCTCTCGAAACAGCCCTACCGGAACTGGGCGGTGGCAGGCAGGCCAGCTTTCTTTTCCTACCGGATGGTGAAGATCCGGACTCCCTGGTCCGCCAGGAGGGTGCTCAAGGCCTGCGTGACCGCAGTGCCCATGCCAAGCCACTGCCCGATTTTCTGTTCGAAAAGCTCGCCAGCGAAACAGACCTGACGCGAATCGACGGCAAAGCGCGACTGGTGGAATTGGCCAAGCCCCTGCTGGCCAGAATCCCTGAAGGCCCGTTGCGCGAACTCATGCTCCAGCGGCTGCGCGAGCAGACCGGAGTCCGCTCATCGGGGGTAACCCCGCTTCCTGTGTCGAGGAGTCAATCTCGCCCCAAAAGCAGTACGACCCAGCGACTGACACCCATGGCGACTGCTATCAGCCTTTTGCTGCAGCGGCCAGGGCTCGCTGCAGCGCATGGCCTGCCCGAGCATCTTGACCCCCAAACCACAGAGCCTGGAGTGGCTCTTTTGAAACAGCTGCATGGGATTGCTGCATCTAACCCAGAGCTGACCACCGCAGGGCTGATTGAGCGATTTCGGGACACTAATGACGCTGGCACCCTTGAAAAACTGGCAAGTAAAGACCATCTACTAGAGCAGGAGCAATTCTCACCGTTTTTCGCCGAAACCCTGGTCACGCTCGAAGACCAGGCGCTGGCCCAGTCAATCAATAAGCTGGTAGCGCGTGCAGCCCAGGAGGACCTCGATGAAGGCAGCAAAAGCCATCTTGCGGACCTTTATCGTAAGCGCGCAAAACTGCGTCACAGTCGAGAAGAAGACTGAAACCTGTGGGTTTGACGAAAAATCACATGATATAATTGATCGGTTTTTTACCTCATTCAGTCTTATTTTCAGGGGGCCTCGTGTCTACAGATAGTCAAAGCCAGCAATCCGAACTCAAACAGCTGATCATCAAGGGTAAGGAACGAGGCTTCCTTACCTACCGTGAGATTAACGATCATCTTCCGGAAGACATGAATGACACCGATCAGATCGAAACGGTGGTCAACATGATCAACGACCTTGGCATCGAGGTCTACGACGCCGCGCCGGATGCAGACTCCCTGCTGCTGAAAACGGCCAACAGCGATGATGAAGAGGTAGTCGAAGAAGCTGAGGCGGTACTGACCACCGCTGTGGAAAGCGAGTTTGGTCGCACGACTGATCCGGTACGCATGTACATGCGGGAAATGGGTACTGTCGAACTGCTGACCCGCCAGGATGAAATACGCCTGGCGAAACGTATTGAGGACGGTATCAGCCAAAGCGTGAATGCCATTGCCTCAGCGCCCGTGGTGATTGCTGAAATCGTCCGTCTTGCCGATGAAGTCGATGCTGGAAAGATAAAACTGACTGAACTGCTGGTTCGCTTTATCGATCCCAACGCAGTAGAGGAGGAGATTCCTCAGCCCGCACCGCCAAATGAGGACGGCACCAGCACCGCACCGCAAGGGCCTGATCCAGAAGAAGCCAAGGAACGTTTCGAGAGTATCCGCAAAGGGTTTAAGAGTCTAGAGCGCTGCAAGAGCCGCTACGGTATCGGCGCCTCCCAGATAGAAAAATACCAGGACAAGCTGTCGGCTGAGATAATGGAGATTCGCCTGGCACCCCGCCAGATCGACTACCTCTCGCAGGTGATGCGCGAAATTGTTGACGAGGTGCGCCGACTCGAAAGAGCCATCACTCAAATCTGTGTGCGCAAGGCGCGAGTCACACGCAAAACTTTTATTTCAAAGTTTGTTGGCCGGGAAGCCGAGCTTTTCTGGGTTCGCAGCATGATGCGTGGCAAAGAAGGAGACAAAGATATCCTCAAAGAGCACGCTCAGGAGCTTGAAAGCCTGCGCAACAAACTCCAGCATCTGGAAAATATCTCGGGTCTGCATATTAAGCAGATTAAGGAAGTTAATCGGCGCATGTCCATAGGCGAAGCGAAAGCCCGGCGCGCCAAAAAAGAGATGATCGAGGCTAACCTACGCCTGGTTATCTCCATTGCCAAAAAATATACCAACCGTGGATTACAGTTCCTCGACCTGATCCAGGAAGGCAACATCGGCCTCATGAAAGCGGTGGACAAGTTTGAGTATCGCCGCGGCTACAAGTTCTCAACCTATGCCACCTGGTGGATCCGCCAGGCGATCACCCGCTCGATTGCGGATCAGGCACGTACCATCCGTATCCCGGTGCACATGATTGAGACCATTAACAAGCTGAACCGCGTCTCTCGACAAATTCTGCAAGAAGAAGGTCGCGAAGCCTTGCCTGAGGAGCTTGCCGAACGCATGGATATGCCTGAAGCCAAGATCCTCAAGGTGCTCAAGATCGCCAAGGAACCGATCTCGATGGAAACCCCGATCGGTGACGACGAGGACTCACACTTGGGCGACTTTATTGAGGACAAGAACGCTGAGGCACCCGAAGAAGCCGCCTTGACCTCTGGCCTGACTGGGGCAACGGATGCCATCCTTAACAGCCTGACCGAACGCGAATCCAAGGTGATCCGCATGCGCTTTGGCATCGGCCTGAATACCGACCATACCCTGGAAGAAGTCGGCAAACAGTTCGATGTGACCCGCGAGCGAATACGCCAGATAGAAGCCAAGGCACTGCGCAAAATGCGCCATCCCACTCGATCAGAAAAACTGCGTAGTTATCTCGACTAAGCCAATTAAAACTGCACCAATCCCGGGCTGTTGCCCGGGATTTTTTTACCCTAAAACCAATGAGGCCAGCCCAATCATTAACGGCTAGCGGTTAACAGCGTTTATCCATACGGCCTCTTGGCCGGTCGGACCAGAAGCGTAACAACAAAACACAGCGTTGAGGCTATGGCCAGGAACAGCGCGATCCGATAAACGGCTCGCCAGAACCTATTGGCCTTTTTCACGATTGCAAAATCAGTGACATAGACCGTCTCGCAGGCGCCATTTCCGGTATCCGTTCGTGTGGTACTGGTGCCTCGTTTAAAGCTACTTGCTGGGTTCTCATAATCGGCCAACATGCCTTTGATCATGACCTGATCTCCCGGCGCGACACTCATAATCAGGCGATGCAGGCCGATGTCGTCAGTCAGTAGATGATTATTGGACAGCTGATCATCCTTGAATTGCTCAGCCGTCTGTCGGTCGGATGCCTGTATGAAGCAGGTCCAGGGCCCACTGTCGTACGCCATTTTGCGAAAAACATCAGACCTTACATTCTCGCCCCACACGACACACAGATCCTTCACATTAAGAAAATCTTTCCAACGACGGTGATGATAGATGTCCCCAAAGGATCCGCTCTCGTAATCCGTTACCACGACTCCGTTTAATTGATAGTCAAACAGTGGGGTTACGGTATAAGTCTGAGCATTTACTTGAGTCTTAAAAGAAGGACTTTGGGTTGGTGTTTGCAACGGCTCGGTTAAAACCGTCTGATCGAAAAAACCTGGCGCAGGCAGCTGATCTTTTTGAAAAAAAGCAATGGCCAATAATATGAGAGCGCCAAGCAGACTTAGCTTGAAAATGCGCTCCAGGTGATCGAAAAACATACGATGGGCAATCCGGTTTCAGGGTAAGGCGACTTTGTACTCCTGGATGGTGTTACCGCCATCCACCACGATCAGCTGACCGGTGATATAGCTGGCCTCTTCACTGGCCAAAAATACCGCCACATGACCGACCTCCTCGGGAGTGCCCGGCCGGCCGATGGGTGTAAATGCGCCGGCCACAATCTCTGCTTCGCCGCTCGACGCCGTTCGAATCCATCCGGGCCCAACACAGTTGACTGTTATATTGCTTGGGCCTGCCTCAATAGCCAAAGAGCGCGCCATGCCGAGCATGCCGGCTTTAGCTGTCCCGTAAACCGCACTTCCGGCGATACCGACCACCGGGCCGGTTACCGAAGACACATGAACAACTCGGCCATATTTGCGCTGCATCATTCCAGGAAGTACCGCCCGGGTAACCAGAAATGCGCTTGTCAGATTGATATCGATACCGTAATGCCACTTTTCATCGCTTACTTGATGCAGTGGTGAGCTAGGCTCGTCTCGACCCATCTGGACCATGCCCGCATTGTTAATCACAATATCTACCGGCCCAAGCGTACCTTCGATTTGCGCCACCAACTTATTCACAGCAGTACTATTGGTTAGATCTGCCGTTTGGGCAAAAACACCCGCTTCGATACCGCCTAACGCTTGGCAACGTTTGTTGATCCGATCGGTCGTCGATGTAATCGCCACCCGCGCGCCCGCGGCCTTTAACAGACGGGCCGTTGCAAACCCGATCCCTTCACCGCTGCCCGCTCCGGTTACCAACGCAACCCGACCCTTAACACCACCCATAAATCTCTCTCCCGTTATTTTTAGACCTATACTTCATCTGCGGTAAATTTTAAGATGTCAAAATCACGCCGTTAAGAATGCCTAACTGGCTCATGTTTTCCGAAGCGCTCAACCACTGAAACAGTGATAAACAAATATAGGCCAATAATGGTGCAATATCGTATTTTTGCTACGTTATAACGATACGATATTGATTCGACAGCACAAATAAGCAATGGATTTTAATAGTGGAATGGGTGCCGTACAGCGCCGCATGGCACAGACTCAAGAAGGCGTGGGGCGACGAAAGGCGACTTTTGAGGCGCTGGGCATTGCTGCCGGCCAACATGTTCTGGATCTAGGCTGTGGTGGCGGTCACCTGCTAAGAGATCTTGCCCTGTCTGTGGGATCAAAAGGGCGCGCCGTGGGGCTCGACCCCAGCGAGCCACAAATTAACGCGGCAAAGGAACTGTGCAAAGAGCTCGATAACGTGGAGTTTAGCCAGGACTCGGCGACTGAATTGTCATTTGCAGATAACGCATTCCATAGCGTCGCATCTATTCAAGTGCTTGAATACATTCCTGATGTTGATGCTGCGCTGGCCGAAGTGCAGCGGGTACTTAAAGCCGGTGGTCGTTTTGTTTCAGTTTCTGTTCTTTGGGACCACTGGCGCTTTCACGGGCCCGAGCCAAAGCTCAATGAGCAGATGCACGAGGCATTCAAGGCGCACTGCTCACACCAGATGCTGCCATTGCAAATGCCAGCCAAACTTGCTCAACATGGCTTCGTTGGTGCACAGTGCACTCCTATTGGGTTTATGAATAACTCGCTTCATCACAACTCATTTGCGTGGCTGGCCGCTAGCCTTTTGTCCCATTTTGCCCACAAGCAGGGTATCCCCCAGGCGGACGTCGAGCGCTGGCGCGAGCAGCTGGATCAAGCTGTAGAAGACGGGCGGTTTGGATTTGTCAGCATGCCGGTGTTAACCACCGCAATCGCTCGTTGAGGCACAAATGCGCTCTCCATCGTTAAGATCGATCATACGCACTACACTGATCCTTATCCGCTGAGACACCTCACATGATTCCATACCCTCCACAAGCACTGCCTGAACAGTTATGCAATGTAGAACGGTTAGTCGATGCGTTGACGATGCGAAATCTGGACGCGGTTGTCGTATCTTCTCCGTACAATGTGTACTACTTATCAGGATTCAAGGGCGTTGCCCATAAGGCGGATGAGCCTCGCCCGTACGCCGTCATCCTCTCGCGGCATCAGCCAGATCATCCGATACTGGTAGTGGCTGATTATTATGTGGGCGCCCTGATGGCTCAGCCTACCTGGATCAAAGATATTCGCGCATTTCGAGCCGTGATGCTGCCACTGGATCTACCAGCCCAGGAGAATGATCTGGAGCGTTTTTTGCCTAGCGACATCGATAACGCTCCATGGGCCGGCAATCTCAGGGCTCACTATGGCCAGAACATTGCCCAGACGTGCGGCGAAGCTCTGACCGACCTTGGCCTCGGTGCCGGTCGCATTGCATTTGACGACCTTCGATTTGGTCATCAACTGGAGATGGAGGGCATTGAGGTGGCCGATGGTTACGACCCCATGATGTATGCCCGCTGCGTAAAAACAACCGCTGAGATTGAACTTCTGAAAAGAGCGACCGGTGTCAATGAATTAGCCATCTGCCAGACGATAAAGACCTGGGGCCCGGGCATGAGGTGGCAGGAATTCAACCATGAGTACCATAAAGCCGTCGTAGACCTGGGTGGATTTTTTCGAGACCCTGGGGCAATGGTGTGGGGACATCCTTGTGCTGGTGATGCCGCTGTCACATTACAGTCAAGACTGGACGATTTCGAGATGAAGCCCGGCGTACATATCTTGTTCGACTGCCACGGAACGCTCGATCTTTACTGTTGGGATGGCGGAAAAACCTGGGTGGTTGACGGGGAGGTAACAGGTGATGCGAAGCAGTACGCAAACGCTACCTCGGCGGCCGCAACGGCCGTGATGGAGGCGATGCGGCCAGGGATAAAAATCAGCGAGTTACAAAGGCTTGGCCGCGCTGTGTACCGAAAAAGCGGAGTCGCAGGGGCTGACGACGTTTTGATCTTTTTCCATGGGCTGGGCCTTAGTCACATGGAGCTCGAACAGTCTACGGCTGATGGTGTACCCAATCATGACTGGCAGCTTGAGGCGAATATGGTGGTACCGCTACATATTCTCGTCCCCGGAGATGAACATCACCGTATCTGGATAGAGGAAGTCATTCGGGTAACCCCTGATGGCGGCGAACCATTTTTCAGTTGGGGCCTTGATCCGATGATTACACTCTGACGAACAAATACGGCAACCGATCATCCAGCCTGCCATCGAGATCAATTAAGCTCAAAATTTGAGGCTTAGCCGGCCTGTTCGGGCGCTAAAGTATCTTGAGCGGTTTACCACTGACCGAACGTAGAGGTGAACCAAGTCGATTTTGCTATAATTTAAGCCGTTTTTCGATACGAAGAACACTGCGGGCCTGTAGCTCAGTTGGTTAGAGCAGTGGACTCATAATCCATTGGTCGAAGGTTCGAGTCCTTCCGGGCCCACCAAACCAGCGTCCAGCCCGATCCGATAAAGTC
>JAAZYQ010000329.1 GCA_014239575.1 Gammaproteobacteria bacterium | reverse complement strand
AGAGATCGTAATGTTCGTGACCGGCTTATAGACCACCCCTGGTATGCCGATACCGTACGGTTCTGCGAGGAATATGACCAGAACTGCTTTGATCCGGAATATCGCCATGAGCCATTGGAATTTTTCGAGCCCATGGTCCGCCGCTTGTTTCGTCATGACAATGCCCGGGATTACGAGATTGCGGCGCGCTCAGATACAGATCAGGCCGCCTGACCGAGATTTTCAGTCGAGCGTTTCTCGAGTCTCGCTCACACTGAATAAACGGTAGGCCACCTGGCCGGCGCTCTTGTGTTGTAGTTGGTGCCAACCGGATGGGATGACCAGTTTTTCCCGTGCGCCGCACTCTACGTAGATCTGGGCATTGGGGTTGAGCACGGTGCAGCGCTCAAGTCGGTTGAGGCAGCGATCAACCAACCCTTCGCCATAAGGGGGGTCGACAAAGACAATGTCATAACCGGTGTTGCAATGGTCTAACCAATCCAGCACTTCCTCGCAGTGGACACTGACATTACTGGCATTAAGCATTGACAGGGTATCGCTGAGTTGACGGCAGGTCCCTCGATGCATCTCG
>JAAZYQ010000328.1 GCA_014239575.1 Gammaproteobacteria bacterium | reverse complement strand
TCATCTGATCGCGCATGAAGTTGCGCGCCTGATAGTTACGTATACCGTCCCAGTAGTCAGTCTTGCGTTTTTGCGAGCGCAAGTGATCAATGGAATACACATCTGGCTCGCTTTTCATTAGCCAGTAGGCCATGGAATTACCCCTTCTCGTCGGCGCGCACCCGCGCGATACCCCGGCTGGTGCCGGTCGTTTCATCTATATCGATCACCACACCACAGACCGAAGCCGGCCCGGCAGCTACCTCAAAGCGTTCCGGCACACGATCGACAAAGCGTTTTAGTACGCCGGACGTTTCCATGCCGATCACCGAATTGTAACAGCCTGTCATACCGACATCGCTGATATGGGCAGTACCGCCCGGCAAGACCCGGGTTATCCGGGTCGCTGTCGGCATCAAAATATTTCTCGTTTGAATCAAAAGCCGTATGATCAGGATAAGCAGTACAGGCGATTTCCATGATGCCAACCACGGCGGGCTCGGCGCAGTTGGAGTGATAGAAAAACGCCAGATCACCCTTTTTCATCTGATCGCGCATGAAGTTGCGCGCCTGATAGTTGCGTATACCATCCCAGTA
>JAAZYQ010000327.1 GCA_014239575.1 Gammaproteobacteria bacterium | reverse complement strand
GGTGACTCTCTTCTGATCTTCCTTGGGAGCCCCACTGACGCAGCCAACCGTTAAGGATGTCAACAAGGTCGTGGCGCAGATACAGGACGACCGCGATGAGAGTCCCAACATGGACGGCGACGTCAAATGCGAGCCCCTGATCCGGCCAGTCAGCGAGGATCGGCAGTAGCACCAGGTGTGCAGAGCTGGAAACTGGTAAGAACTCAGTCAGCCCCTGCACCAGGGCGAGCCAGAATGCCTGTGCCGGTTCAATCATAGCGACGAACTTCGGTCACGCAACTTGAATCCGGCAAGGACTTGTTCGATATTTTTGCCAAACGCCATCACTTTGAACGCCTCACCCATCTGCGAAGGCAGGATCAATTGTTTGACCTCGGCTGCTCTGGCGAACATTAACTTTTCATCATCATCAGGCTGCGGCGTTGCCAAATCCAAAAGCCCAAGTGCCAGAAGATAGGATTCTTGGCTGGTGTACCCCAGAACATCAAAGCCCGCGGTCCGGCCCGCCTCTGCAAGTGCTGAAAAATTCACGTGGCAGGTCACATCCTGGATTCCCGGAAGAATCAACGGATCGTTGTGC
>JAAZYQ010000326.1:224-581 GCA_014239575.1 Gammaproteobacteria bacterium | reverse complement strand
TCGGTCTCGTTAAACGGGCTGTGTTCGGCGGTTCCCTGAATCTCAATGAAACAACTCTGGTCGTTCATCACGAAATTCATATCGGTATCGGCAGTGCTATCTTCAGCATAGTCCAGATCCAGAAGGACCTCGCCCTGTTTGAGCCCAACCGAGACAGAGGCGATCTGACGCAGTGGCACAGGCGCCCGGAGCAAACCATCCTGACACAGGCGGTCCAGCGCATCAGCAAGCGCCACCCAGGCACCGGTGATCGACGCCGTACGCGTACCTCCATCTGCCTGGAGCACGTCACAGTCGAGCGTGATGGTCCTCTCTCCAAGTGCTTTCAGATCCAAAGCCGCTCGCAGTGAACGACCT
>JAAZYQ010000326.1:0-214 GCA_014239575.1 Gammaproteobacteria bacterium | reverse complement strand
CGCGGGGGAGCATCCCGTATTCCGCCGTTATCCAACCCTGCTGGCTGCCTTTGAGAAACCTCGGTACGCGCTCTTCGACGCTTGCCATGCACAGTACCCGGGTGTCTCCGAACTCCACCAGCACCGAACCCTCGGCATGACAGTTATAAGATCGGGAGAAGCGCACAGGTCGCAACTCATCTGGGCGTCGGTTATTCGCTCTGGCCATCAATTT
>JAAZYQ010000325.1 GCA_014239575.1 Gammaproteobacteria bacterium | reverse complement strand
TACAGCCCGCGCCGACTTAAGCAGGACCAGTATAGGCGTCGCCAAAAAACAATCAACCAGGAAGTTCATGTCTACTTTGAGTTCTCAACTGACCTCTATCCGATGTGCGACGGCATTGACCCCGTCGGGCTGGCAGCGTAACTGCGTAATCAAATTCGACCAATCAGGACGAATTGAAAGCATCCGAGAAAACGACGATTCGGCTGTCGATCTGTGTCTTGAGGGCACCGTCATCGCCGGTATTCCCAACCTGCATTCCCACGCCCATCAAAAAGTTATTACGGGGCGGACTGAACATCGGGTCGCGGGGCAGGATGATTTCTGGGGTTGGCGCGAACTCATGTACCGCGCCAACGCCAGCCTCAATCCCGAGCAACTGCAGACCATTGCGACGTATCTGTACATCGACATGCTGCAAAAAGGATACACGGCCGTTGCAGAATTTCACTACCTGCATCATCGGCCCGACGGCGCGCCCTACGCTGACCGCAGCGAAATGTCAGCACGGCTTCTGAATGCGGCTTCCGAAGCAGGCATTGCAATCACTCTGCTCCCGGTTCTCTACTGTCGTGGTGGTTTCAATA
>JAAZYQ010000324.1 GCA_014239575.1 Gammaproteobacteria bacterium | reverse complement strand
CTCCGGTCGGCGCCTGGGGTTATGCGGTCGAATCAAGTCGAGGAAAAGACACGCCCAGTGGTCATTGGGAAATGGCGGGGTTGCCGGTAGAGTTTGACTGGGGCTATTTCCCGGACACACTGCCGTGTTTTCCGCCAGAGCTGGTCGACCGCTTGATCGCAGAAGGCAACCTTTCCGGTGTTCTGGGCAATTGTCACGCATCGGGTACAGCCATCATTGATGAACTGGGAGAAGACCACATCGCCAGTGGTGCGCCGATCATCTACACCTCGGCTGACAGCGTGTTTCAGATCGCGGCTCACGAGGAATATTTCGGACTCGACAAGTTATACGCTCTTTGCAATCTTGCGCGGGGGTTGGTGGATGAGTGGCAGATCGGCCGGGTGATTGCACGGCCGTTTACCGGCAGTCGAAAGGGCGCGTTTCAGCGAACCGGTAATCGGCGGGATTACACCACGCCACCGCATGCACCCACCCTTTTGGATCGGTTGGTGGAAGACGGCGGCGAGGTGATTTCAGTCGGCAAGGTCGCTGATATCTTTGCTGGGCGGGGTATATCAAAAACCATCAAAGCCGATGGCAACC
>JAAZYQ010000323.1 GCA_014239575.1 Gammaproteobacteria bacterium | reverse complement strand
AGGAAGTCCTGCACATCGTTGATCCGGATGGAGAACTTTATCTGCGCCAGGAACGCAAAGGCATGCTCATGGGCACCTATGAAAAAGCCGGGGTGCCCTGGAGTCCGCGGGAGACCCCCTGGGACTTTGGACACGAACTTCTGCAGGAGGATCTTGACCGGATTGCGCCGTCGCTTGAAGTCGGCTTCCGGCACTTTCCAGCGTTTGAACATACTGGAATCAAACAAATTATCAACGGGCCTTTCACTTTTGCCCCTGATGGAAACCCGCTGATCGGGCCGGTGCGGGGGCTTCGGAATTACTGGTGCGCCTGTGGCGTGATGGCCGGTTTCAGTCAGGGCGGCGGGGTCGGGCTCGCACTGTCGAACTGGATGGTGCATGGGGACCCGGGCTTCGATGTCTGGGGAATGGATGTCTCCCGATTTGGCGACTGGACCACAATGGCTTATACCAACGCCAAAGTCCGGGAGAACTATTCCAGACGTTTCCAGGTCACATTCCCCAATGAAGAGCTGCCTGCAGCGCGGCCGCTTCGCACCACACCGATTTACGAGAAACAAAAGGCACTGAACGCGGTCTTTGGCGTTT
>JAAZYQ010000322.1 GCA_014239575.1 Gammaproteobacteria bacterium | reverse complement strand
AGTACATCAAACCCCCTTCTGCGGCTTTGGCGCAATAAGGAATCGCGCGGCGTCATTATTCAGATTTTTACGATGGTACTGGTGTTCGCCCTACTCGCGGCCATCGCTCGTAACGTCGTTATCAATCTCGAGGCCGTGGGTAAACAGTTCAGTTTCGGATTCCTTTTGTGGCCGGCCGCCTACGATATTGGCTTTTCGCCGTTCCTAGAGTACACCAATAAGTCTTCCCATCTTCGTGCCGCGGTAGTCGGACTGCTCAACACACTGTTGGTCGCTTTCTGGGGTTGCATTCTTGCGACAATGGTTGGTTTTGTCCTCGGCATCATGCGCCTTTCCAGCAACTGGCTGGTCAGCAAAATCTCTTATGTGTACGTGGAGTTCATGCGCAATGTTCCGATACTGATTCATATTTTGGCGATCTATTCATTGGTCGTCACGCTGCTTCCACCTGCTAAACAAGCGATTAACGTAGGTGCAGATTCCTTTTTCTTATCGAACCGGGGCTTTTATGTTCCTTCACCGATTTTCGAAGATGGCGCTGGGTTTGTGGGCATCGTCATCCTTATCAGCATCGCACTGGTCTTCGCCT
>JAAZYQ010000321.1 GCA_014239575.1 Gammaproteobacteria bacterium | reverse complement strand
TAGTGTGTAACTCTTTTATAAAGGGAAAGTGCCGTCAATACAGCAAACACCATGGTTCCACCTATAAGATGCCCAGCTTGGATGACTGTCATTGTTCCAAGTGTGATACACATAACGGCAAATCCCAGAATGCATCCGTTTAGAACTGACTGCTGTGATTTTGTATCCTCTATTCTTCCTGCAAAAAAGATAATACAGGCTATTGCCAAAAGTAGTGAAGCGATGAGATGCCGGATTGTGACTGCTACATCAAATGCGTCACCCTTAGCGAAAGGAAATTCATTTTCAGTGACACCTGCAGGGTCAATGTGCATCCTTATGCTAATTAACGTTAGAACAACCGCAAAAAGGGTTAATGTTCTTTTGTAAGACAATATATTCTTCATAGCCTGTATCTCCGCGGTAAAGAGTGTTTGAGACAACCAAATTAAATATCGACACTACATCGATCCGAATACATCAGGATAGTGCTGTTCGACGATTTTAGGATAACTACGTACAAAATAGTTCCATAACTGTTCACCATAAACAGTGGGTTTATAAGCCGAACTCATATCGCCAACACCCACCTTTGTTTCTTCCATACGTGCCA
>JAAZYQ010000320.1 GCA_014239575.1 Gammaproteobacteria bacterium | reverse complement strand
CTGGGATCCCACGGCAAAGAATCCTATCACCTCGATGCCGCCGTTTGGCAAGCACAAGTTGATCAGCGAAGAAGATATTGATCTTCTGGTGGACTGGTTGCTTTCGATTTAGGCGTTCCAACCTCCAGGCACTTGCGAAATAGACCAGTCTTGACTGGGCTTAGGTTTGGACTCGATATCCTAAGACACTTGGAAAAGGTAATGATCCAAACACCCGATTCATTCATCAAGAGAAGGCAAAAATTATGAAACGCAGAATTTTTCTTAAAGGCTCTCTGGCGGCAGGCACCCTGGCCGTAGCCGCTGGCGCTGGCATGCTCACCCCCATACGGGTGCTCGCGTCGGCTTGGCCGAAGGCGGCGTTCGAGTCTGAAACTGAGGCCGAAGCGCTGCAGGCATTTTTTGGCACTTCAGAAGTAGAGCAAAGTGATCAGGTCTCCATCAAGGCGCCCCTTCAAGCCGAAAATGGCGCGGTCGTCCCGATTAAAGTAATGACTTCGCTAGAAGACGTAGAGGGGATCGCAATCTGCGCGATCAAGAACCCGAGGCCATACACCACTTCCCTGCGGGTTTCAGGCGGAGGTGGTTGGTTATACAG
>JAAZYQ010000031.1 GCA_014239575.1 Gammaproteobacteria bacterium | reverse complement strand
CACCCCGTGTTTCCGAAGCGAGGCCGGCAGCTACGGCAAAGACACGCGCGGCATGATCCGCCAGCACCAGTTCGAGAAAGTAGAGTTGGTCCAGGTAGTGGAACCGGATAAATCCTGGGATGTACTGGAAGAGTTAACCGGCCACGCCGAAGCCATTCTTCAAAAGCTCGAACTACCGTATCGCGTTGTAACTTTGTGCAGTGGCGATTTGGGGTTTTCAGCCGCCAAGACCTACGATCTTGAGGTGTGGCTTCCAGGGCAACAGTGTTATCGTGAGATATCGTCCTGTAGCAACTTTGAAGCTTTTCAGGCGCGACGAATGCAGGCTCGCTGGCGAAATACTGCCACCGGTAAGCCGGAATTAGTGCACACCCTAAATGGCTCGGCCTTAGCGGTGGGGCGGACACTGGTAGCGATTATTGAAAACTACCAGGATGAATCAGGGGCCGTCCGAATTCCCAACGTCCTTCAGCCTTACATGGGCGGAGTCGAGAGCATCGCCCCCTAACAAAAAGCCCCGGCAGGTGCCGGGGCTTAAATGCAGCACTTTCGGCTGGAATCAGTCGTCGCCGCCAAATATCCCAAGAATCTGCAGCAGGCTTAAGAATAGGTTGTAAATGGCAACATACAGCGTGATCGTGGCCATGATGTAGTTGGTCTCCCCGCCATGGATGATTGCACTGGTCTGATAGAGAATCAGTCCGCTCATCAGCAGGATAAACATTGCTGAGACGGCTAGCGAGAGCGCCGGGATACTGAAAATCACGGCCCCAAGGCCCGCCAGGAAGGCGACCAGAATACCGGCAAATAGCATTCCGCCTAAAAAGCTGAAATCCTTCCGGGAAGTCAGTGCATAGGCGGATAATCCGACGAATATCAGGCCGGTGCCCGCAAGGGCTGTCATCACCAGCTGGTCGCCGTTCGGTATTGAATTAACATACATATTGATGATCGGGCCGAGGGTCAGACCCATGAAGCCGGTCAGAGCAAAGACAAAGACCAGACCAAGAGCAGAGTTACGAAAACGGCTTGCCGCATACATCAGTCCAAAGTATCCGATGAGTGTGATAACCAGTCCGGGGTGCGGCCAATGCAACATCATGGACAGGCCCGCCGTTGCTCCACTGAAGAGCAACGTTGCTGACAGCAGAGCATAGGTGTTCCTGAGGACCTTGTTGAATTCCACGCCCTGGACGGCAGGACGGGTCGCGCTAAGCGTTTGACGGTTGATCATTGTCCGAGTGCTCTCCATAAGTTGGTTGGAATAAAATGTACAACTTTTATCTGGGGTAATTATGCCAGAATTCAAGATCCATTGTGGTGCTAAAGCTTGGGGTTAGAGCGCTCGAAACCTTATAATTCAGAGCAATATCGGCTTCGATCTATCTTAGGTCGGCCCGAGGGAGAGGTGGCAGAGTGGTCGAATGCGGCGGTCTTGAAAACCGTTGAACTGAAAGGTTCCGGGGGTTCGAATCCCTCCCTCTCCGCCAATATTCAAGTGCAACGCTTTGATTATTAGCTTTATTTGGTCAATGTTAGCAATTGAACCTACATAATATTTGTGGTGGTGGTGGTGGTGGTGTTGGTCGAAATATGAGTCATGTTGACTGGAAACATTGGTTGCATATGTCTGAGATTATGATCAGGCAGGCAGTTGCTTTATCAATGGATATAGACCCAGACAAGATGACTGGGACTAGGACATGTGAGCAATGGCACTATCTTGATAGCTCATTCCAAAATGAAGCGGAACAAGATGAGTTGAATTAGCGTTGTAGCTTGCTAATCAACCATGCCTTTAGTGATAAGAATATCCGCAGTACTGAATGTCTCCTTACTACAGTAAACCAACAAAAGAATCATAATGCCGAAATTTATCTAGATGTACCCCGTCAGCATTAGTTGGATCAAAAGGTCTGATTGTCTAAGAGAGGGTTTTAGTTCATCGTTAACCGAAGAGGATTGATGCCGGAGCCAATACGGAAGGCCAGAGTAGTCGGGGAGCGGCCATCGCCCACAGAACGACAAGCGTCGATGACCTAGGCTCAGCGGCTCAAGCGTGTTTTAAAGGCGATTGGACGCCTTGTCACGGTCGCAAGGAATTAGCCCTTTCATAGCGGCATTATTATTTAAGTCAAGAAACACAAAAGGTCCCGACCGAGTGTCGTTGCAGGACAAGCACCTTAGATAGGTCGCGAATAAATTACTGACGACTGAACCCCTCAGAGTCGATCTCGAAGGCTGTAGTACAGCATACCGGCGACAAGCCCGGGCCAGCGTAGCAGCGTTCCACCGGGGAAGCGCGGCTGGGGCAGGCGAGCAAACAGGTCGTAGTCCTCCATTGTCCCAGTGATAGCCTGGGCGACAAGGTGGCCACAATAGCCAGCCATCACAACTCCGTGTCCAGAGAAGCCTTGGGCATAATAGATATCTCCGCTGATCCGCCCGACACTGGGCATTCGGTTGAGCGTAATCGCCAGGGTACCGCCCCAGCCAAAGTCGATCTTTTTGCAGGATAACTGGGGAAACACGTCAAGCATGTGTTTACGCACAAATGAGGGGATGTCTGCAGGGAACCGTCGACGGTAGCTCTCACCGCCCCCAAAAAGCAGGCGGGTGTCGGTGCTCAGTCGGTAGTAATTGACCACGAAACGAGTGTCCGCAACGGCAACGTTCCCGCGAATCAGTTTTTGGGCGGCTTGTTCTCCAAGGGGTTCGGTGGCGATGATGTAGTTGTTGATCGGCATGATCTTGCCCGCGAGGCGCGGATGGAGCCGGCCAAGATAACCGTTACAGGCCAACAGAACGCTCTTGGCGCTCACTTGTCCCGATTTACAAACAACCCTATGGCCGGTGCCCGTCGAGTCGATCGTGGTGGCCTCGGTTCTCTCATAAAGTTGTACGCCATTATCAAGGGCAGCTCGGGCGATTCCCAGCGCGTAGTTGAGGGGGTGTAGATGCCCCGCGTTACGGTCCAACAAGCCTCCGAAATAGATCGATGTGTCTATGTGCTCACGCATGGTTGATCGGCTGATTGAGTCACAGTCCACATAACCATACTTGTGTCTAAGGTGATCGCAATAACGGTGCAGATAGTCGGCGTGAGCGGGTTTGGAAGCTGCGCTGATGTGGCCCCAGTGCAGGTCGCACTGGATATCATACTGCTCCACCAGGCCGCAAAGAAATTCCTTTCCAGCCTCGGCCGCGTTCCAGAAACGTTTGGCATCGTCGCCGCTGACCATGCTTTCGAGTTCCAGCATGTCCTTTCTTTGGCCGCTTCCAATCTGTCCTCCATTGCGTCCCGAAGCACCCCAACCAATACGTCGAGACTCAACCAGTGCGACCCGGTAACCCGCGCGACTGAGTGTCAGGGCAGCAGCGAGGCCGGTGAACCCACCACCCACAACACAGACATCTGCGTCTATCGATTCCTCAAGGGTCGGACAGTTTGGAAGGGTGTGAGCCGTGGCGGCGTACCACGACCGAATGTGGTCAGCATTAGACTCAGTCGGGTGACTCATGGGTTGGGATTTGACCTCTTGCGCGGTCTCGACGCCAGGGCTGATAATAACCATTATGCCTATTTTCGACGAGCCGTCTCAGTGAAGGCCTTCCTGGTCAGCGCTAAAGAGTTACATGATCGTAATTTGGACGGATCGGTACAGATTTTTGATTGCCGGTTTGCCTTGAGTGATCCAGATGCGGGTCGGGCTGCATTTGAAGGTCGACGTATACCTGGGGCAAGTTATGTCGACCTCGAAAAAGACCTTTCAGGAACTATTGGAGCCCAGACCGCCCGCCACCCACTTCCATCACCCCATGTCTGGCTTACAAATGTGTCTCGTCTGGCCTTGAACTCCGACAAGATGATTGTTGCCTACGACGATGGTCACGGCATGTTCGCCGCGCGCCTTTGGTGGATGCTGTCCTGGGCAGGCCTTGAGAATATCGGTCTTCTCGATGGGGGCTTTGCCGAATGGTCTCGCCTGGGTTTACCCGTTGAGAGCGGCGATGATTCCGTGGGCTCCAAGCGCACGGAATTTGTCGAGCGGTTTGATCACAAGCGGTATGTGGATGCCGACTATGTCCTTGCTCATCTGGCCGACGAAGAGATCTTGATTGTTGATGCTCGCGAGCCCGAGCGGTATCGGGGTGAGAAAGAGCCGCTGGATAAAAAGGCCGGCTGCATTCCGGGCGCTATTAACCGACATTTTGTACGAAATCTGTCGGGCGGCCTGTTTAAGTCATCCGATCAACTTAAAACTGAGTTCAAGCAACGCTTGGATGGTGTTGAACCGGGCAAGGTTATTCACAGTTGCGGGTCCGGGGTTACCGCCTGCCACAATCTTTTTGCCATGGAATATTGCGGTCTTGAAGGCTCGCGTCTTTATGCTGGATCCTGGAGTGACTGGATACTGGATTCCAGCCGACCAATTCAAACCGTAGCGACCTAGAGCGCGCTGAGCACCTCGCTTATGCTTTGTTTGGCATCGCCAAAGAGCATTCGCGTGTTTTCCCGGTAGAACAATGGGTTGTCAACGCCGGCATAGCCTGTAGCCATGCTTCGCTTCAGCACGATCGTAGTGGCCGCCTTCCAAACCTCCAGAACAGGCATTCCAGCGATGGGACTGTCAGGAACTTCCTGGGCCGCAGGGTTCACAATATCGTTGGCCCCGATCACCAATACAACGTCTGTGGTCGGAAAATCCTCATTGATTTCATCCATTTCCAGGACGCTGTCATAAGGGACTTTAGCCTCAGCCAGAAGGACGTTCATATGGCCGGGCATGCGCCCCGCAACCGGATGAATTGCAAAGCGAGCGCTGACACCCCGGGTTTTAAGTGCATCTACCAGTTCGGACACCAGATGCTGGGCGTGGGCAACGGCCATCCCGTAGCCGGGTACGATAACCACGGTTTTCGCTGAGGTGAGTAAATCCGCTGTTTCATTGGCTGACACTGCTACCGTCTCTCCGCCAGCCTCTATGGCGCCGGCGCCGCTGCTTGCTTTGGGTGTTCCAAAACCGCCCAGAATGACTGAAATAAACCGCCGGTTCATGGCGCGACACATGATGTAACTTAAGATCGCTCCACTGCTGCCCACCAGGGCGCCGGTGACAATGAGAAGATCGTTAGCCAGCATGAACCCGGTCGCGGCTGCGGCCCAACCGGAGTAACTGTTGAGCATCGAGATGACAACAGGCATATCGGCGCCACCAATCGCGAGTACCATGTGGACCCCAAAAATCAGCGCCAGAGTTGTCATGGCCAATAGAGGCCAGATTCCGCCATTAATAGAGTCCGCTCCAACGAAACAGTACCCCAACCATGCGCAGGCCGCTGCAATGATCAGGTTTAATAGGTGTCGCCCAGGAATGAGTACCGGTCGACTGGTTAGGATTCCCTGAAGCTTGCCAAATGCCGCGACCGAACCGGTCAGGGTTATGGCGCCGATCAGGATGCCAATAAAGATCTCCACATCGTGAATAGTCTTTTCGACTCCAACGAAGTGGCCAGCTGGCTCAAGATAGGAGGCAAAACCGACTAGTACCGCAGCCAGGCCAACAAAGCTGTGCAGCATTGCGACCAACTGGGGCATGTCTGTCATTTCGACACGCGCCGCAACAAATCCGCCAGCGGCACCACCAACCGCCATCAAAGCTATGACTAGGCCGTAACTAACCGGAGTGCCGCCAATTAACGTCGCCCCGATAGCCAGAGCCATTCCAGCAATTCCAAAAAGATTGCCACGTCGTGCGCTTTCTTGGTTGCTGAGACCGCCGAGGCTCAGGATAAAGAGGATCGAGGCGGCTATATAGGCCGCGGAAACTATTCCACTTGACATCACGATTCCCGGCGAAACATCCGCAGCATACGTTGAGTGACCCAAAACCCACCGAATACATTGATGCTGGCCACCAGCAGTGCAAGCCCGGCCAGAAACATGACGACCGACGAGTTGGAACCCATCTGTAATAAAGCGCCAATGACGATTATTCCGCTGATGGCATTAGTGACACTCATTAATGGGGTATGCAGTGCTGGGGTGACATTCCAGACGACCTGCCAGCCAACAAATATGGCAAGCACAAAGACCGTGAAATGCCCCATGAATGAGGCTGGGGCAACCATGCCTAGGCCTAGAATAAGCCCGACGACGCTAGTTAGTGCGAGCAAGGTGGGCACTGTCGATTTTTTAACAGCGCCTTCAATCTGGGCGGAAGGTTCAGTGACGCTTGCCGGGGTTGCTTTTGGCACAGCAGAAACACGCGGTGGCGGGGGTGGCCAGGTAATCTTGGCATCTTTCACCACCGTCATTCCGCGAATAACTTCATCATCCATGTCTACGTTGATCTGGCCATCTTTCAGCGGGCAAAGATCGGTTAGCAGGTGGGTCACGTTGTTGCCGTAGAGCAGGCTTGACTGTGCCGCCATGCGGCTGGGCAGGTCGGTGTAGCCAATAACGGTAATGCCTTCAATCAGCACTGCTTCGCCCGGTCGAGTCAGTTCACAGTTACCACCTTGTTCAGCCGCAAGGTCGACAATCACGCTACCGGTTTTCATGGAGCGGGCAGTGTCGGCAACAATTAATTTGGGCGCGGGCTTTCCCGGGATGAGGGCGGTCGTAATAATGATATCGACCTCTCGTGCTTGGTCGGCAAAAAGCTGCATTTCAGCTGCAATAAATTCTTCGCTCATAATCTTGGCGTAGCCGCCTTGACCAGAACCATCTTCATCGAAATCAAGCATTAGGAATTCTGCCCCCATGCTCTCAACCTGTTCTTTAACCTCTGGGCGCGTGTCAAAGGCGCGCACAATAGCTCCCATGGCGCTTGCAGCGCCAATGGCCGCAAGCCCGGCAACGCCAGCACCAATGACCAGCACCTTGGCCGGTGGAATTTTTCCGGCAGCCGTAATTTGACCAGTAAAAAAGCGGCCGAAATGATTGGCGGCCTCGATCACGGCGCGATAACCGGCGATGTTAGCCATGGAACTCAAAGTATCGAGTTTCTGTGCGCGAGAGATCCGAGGCACAGCATCCATTGCCAGGGTGGTTACGCCCGCGTTGGAAAGGCGTTCGAGTAAAAGAGGGTTTTGCCCCGGCCCGATGAGGCAGATCAAGGTACTACTATCATCGAGAAGGGTGATTTCTGCCGGAGCCCGATCCGCGGAACTTTGCTCTGGAGCCCGGATCTTTACAATGATATCGCTGGCGCCCCAAAGGGTCTCTTTGGATTCAGCAACTGTCGCACCGCTAGCCAGATAATCGTAATCAGTAAAGCCAGCCGCTTCCCCTGCGCCGCTTTGAATCTGAACCGCAAAACCAAGCCCAATGATTCTAGGGATTGTTTCTGGGACAATAGCGACGCGCTTTTCACCCAGCGCTCTCTCAGTCGGTATGCCGATGATCATAGGTCGTTGTGCTCAGGTCAAAAAAAGGGGGGGGATCGAAAGCCTAGGAAGGCTTAGGATTGTCGCGTAAACGACATTCGCCGGCAACTTTTGAATCGCTCGAAAACAGGATCGGTGTGGATAGAGGGCTACCGACAATGGGATAGATTTCCCGGAATTATTACCTACTGCTTTAATTCCGGTATCCTTCGGATTCCCAAATTGTTTTTAATCGGTCATAACGAATGGTAGAAGTTGGCGAACTGAAGGCCCGCCTTAAACAGATGCTGATGCGGATCGGCGCACTTAGGGGGTATCTTTGACTACGAGGGGCGCAAAGAACGCTTGGAAGAGGTGTTGCTCCGTCTTGAAGACCCGGATATCTGGAATGCTCCCCAGGAAGCCCAGAAACTCGGGCAAGAACGGGCCAGCCTCGAGGCAACTGTAACGCTGTTAGACAGCCTAGATCTGCGAGCCCATGATGCCCGTGAGTTTCTTGAATTGGCTCTTGAGGAAGGGGATACCGAGTCGATTGAAGGGATTGGGACAGATTCCTTACAGATTGAGGCTCAACTTGAGAAGCTTGAATTTCTCCGCATGTTCTCTGGAGAACTGGATTCAGCGAGCGCGTTTGTGGACATTCAGGCGGGCTCCGGTGGGACCGAAGCTCAGGATTGGGCTGAAATGCTGTTACGCATGTATTTGCGGTGGGCTGAAAACGAGCACTTGGCTGCCGAATTAGTCGAGCGGTCGGGTGGTGAAGTCGCCGGAATCAAGAGCGCTACAGTGCATATTCAAGGAGAGTACGCTTATGGAAAATTGCGCACCGAGACTGGAGTCCATCGCTTGGTGCGAAAATCTCCATTTGATTCCGGAAATCGTCGGCATACATCTTTTGCCTCCGTATTCGTTTATCCAGAGATAGACGATAGTATCGAGGTGGAGATTAATCCGGCTGACCTTCGTGTCGATACCTACCGCGCCAGCGGTGCGGGGGGCCAGCATGTCAACCGAACCGATTCAGCGGTGCGCATTACTCATCTTCCGACAGGGATCGTCGTACAGTGTCAAAATGATCGCTCGCAGCACCGTAATCGCGCTGAAGCGATGAATATGCTTCGAGCCCGTATGTACGACGCACAAATTAGGGAAAAGCGACAGCAGCAGCAGGAACTCGAGGATTCAAAGGCGGATATCGGGTGGGGTAGTCAGATTCGCTCTTACGTACTGGATCAGTCGCGAATAAAGGATTTACGTACTGGCGTGGAGACAGGTAATACGCAGGCAGTACTCGATGGTGGCCTTGGAGTGTTTATCGAGGCCAGTTTGAAAGCTGGCCTTTAAAGGATTGTATAACTCATGAGTAAAACTGAAGAAAATGAACAGGTCACCCAGCGCAGGGCGAAGCTTGATACGCTACGACAGACCGGGGAGGCGTTCCCTAACGACTTTCGCCGTAGCCATGATTCAGGTGCTATATATGCAGGCTACGCAGATACAGATGGCGAGACTCTGGAGGACGCCACTGTAAAAGTAAGCATCGCTGGGCGCTTGATGACTCGTCGGATTATGGGTAAGGCTAGTTTCGGGAACATCCGCGATGAGTCTGGCGATATCCAGATCTACGCCCAACGGGACCGCTTGCCGGAGGGAGTCTATAACCAGGTTTTCAAAAAGCTGGATTTGGGCGATATCGTTGGGGTTGAGGGAACTCTTTTTAGAACCCGTACCGGTGAACTAACCGTCAACGTAGACTCGTTGCGTTTGTTGGTAAAAGCGCTACGTCCATTGCCCGAGAAGTACCATGGCTTGACCGATATTGAGACGCGTTACCGGCAGCGCTATGTGGATCTCTTAGTTAGTCATGAATCCAAGGAGGTGTTTCGAAAGCGCGCAGCTACGGTAACTGCGCTTCGCGCCTTTCTCGATCGACGAGGATACCTCGAGATCGAATCACCTATTATGCAACCAATACCTGGAGGCGCTAACGCCCGGCCTTTCGTAACCCATCACCACGCCCTCGATGTGGATCTGTACCTTCGAGTGGCCCAGGAACTTTACATAAAAAGATGCCTGGTCGGAGGCTTTGAGCGGGTTTACGAGCTGAATCGAAATTTTCGAAACGAAGGCTTGAGCACCCAGCATAATCCTGAATTCACTATGCTGGAATACAACGAAGCCTACGTTGACTTTAATGATTACATGAATCTCACAGAAGAAATGTTGCGTGAGGTTGCTGTCGCAGTGGTCGGCGACTCGTGTTTAACCTACCAGGGAAGCACCATTGACTTTGGCGCTCCTTTTGCAAGGTTATCAATGTCAGCAGCCGTTTGCGAGTATAACTCTGGCCTGTCTGAGGCCGACTGTGCAGATTCACAAGCCCTGGCGCGTTGCGGTCAGCGTGCGGGTCTTGAGCTTGATGCCAATAAATCTCCAGGCGCATTGCTGTTAGATCTTTTTGAAGAAACAGTCGAGAGCCATTTGATTTCCCCAACTTTTATCACAGGTTATCCTGCGGAGGTCTCGCCGTTGTCTCGACGCCAGGCATCCAATCCTGACCTGACAGATCGGTTTGAACTTTTTGCGGCAGGACGTGAACTGGCTAACGGATTCTCCGAGCTTAATGATCCGGAAGACCAGGCGAACCGGTTTAGCGAACAGGCCCGATCCAAAGCCTCTGGAGACGCCGAAGCAATGTTCTATGATGCCGACTATATCAATGCGCTTGAACATGGCTTGCCGCCCAATGCTGGTGGTGGACTGGGTGTTGATCGATATGTGATGATTCTGACTGACAGTCCCTCGATTCGAGATGTACTTTTGTTTCCCCATATGCGCCCAGAAACGGCCGACTGATCGGCTTTTAACCCTTCGGTGTCATTGTGATTCGCCCCTTGGCCTTGTTTATCGGGTTGCGCTATACCCGCGCTAAACGGCGTAACCACTTTGTTTCCTTTATATCTGGTATTTCAATTCTGGGAATCACGGTAGGGGTTTGGGCGTTGATTACCGTACTGTCGATCATGAATGGTTTCGAGCGGGAATTGCGGGGGCGGATTTTAAGCGTCGCCGCTCATGTCACTATCAGTTCGAGTCGAGGTTGGCTTGGCGATTGGGAGGGTCTGGCTAAAACGGCGCTAAAAGAGCCGGGTGTTAGTGCGGCGGCGCCTTATATTTTGGGACAAGGGCTTCTCACCCGAGGCAATGCCGTGACCGGGGTGCTGGTCCGTGGTGTGCTACCTGCGAACGAACGAACCGTGTCCACGCTCATGCAACACATCCAGGGTGGGAACTGGGACTCTCTTGTGGCGGGCGGGTGGCAGATCGTGCTGGGCTCTGAATTGGCCCGAGCGCTGAGTGCAACGGTAGGTGACCGGGTTACGTTGATCGCTCCAAAGGGCAGAATCACGGCGGCAGGTCTTTTGCCGCGAATGAAGCGCTTTACGGTGGGCGCCATCTTTGAAATGGATATGTATGAGTACGATTCGGGTTTAGCCATTATTCACATGGACGATGCAGCGACCCTATTGGAATCAGCTGATGGGGTCAGCGGAATCCGGCTCCAACTGGATGATCTCTACCATGCCCCTAAAATTGGAGGCGCCCTCGGCCGCAAACTTGGGCCAGGTCTGAGGGTCAGCGACTGGACACGAGAACATGCCAACTTTTTCACCGCTTTGAAAATTGAACGGCGGGTGATGTTCATAATCTTGTTGCTCATTATTACCGTAGCCGCATTTAATATCGTCTCAACTTTGGTGATGGTTGTGACAGATAAGCAGCCCGATGTGGCAATACTCCGAACGCTGGGGTTGGCCCCATTTCAGGTCATGGGTATTTTCGTCGTTCAGGGGGTAGTGATAGGACTCGTCGGGACTCTGGTCGGCGCAGTGTGTGGTGTGCTGACTGCCCTGAATATTGAAAGCCTGGTTCCCTGGATAGAGGAATTGTTCAATATTGAGTTTTTTCCGGCCAGCGTCTATGTGATCAGCGACTTTCCAGCCGAGTTGCGTTGGCCGGATGTTGCGACGATAACGGCAGTATCATTTTTTATCAGCTTGGTGGCCACTATTTACCCGGCCTGGCGAGCGGCTCGCGTTGAGCCTGCCCAGGCATTACGTTATGAATAAAGCCGCTATCATCTTAAGCTGTACAGATCTCCGGGTGACATTTACGGAAGCGGGTTTACCGGTCGAGGTTCTTAACGGTATCGACCTCGAGGTCGACAAAGGCCGAAGTGTGGCGATTACCGGGGCTTCCGGTAGCGGCAAAAGCACCTTGCTTCAAGCCTTGGGCAGCCTCCTTAAGCCTAGTGCTGGTGATATTGCATTCGCCGGGCGCCGTATTGATCGTCTCGGCGCAAAGCAACTGGGCACGCTTCGGAATCGACACCTTGGATTCGTGTATCAATTTCATCACCTACTGGCCGAGTTCACTGCACTTGAAAACGTTGCAATGCCGCTGCTGGTGCGCGGTGATTCCATCAACAGCGCTCGGCAAGACGCAACCTCTATGTTGTCTCGGGTAGGCCTTGAGCATCGGGCTCATCACAAGCCCCCAGAACTATCTGGCGGCGAACGTCAGCGCGCCGCGGTCGCACGAGCCTTGGTGGGCGAGCCAGATTGTGTGCTGGCGGATGAGCCTACTGGCAATCTCGATCAGAAAACAGCGCAAGGTGTTCAAAGGTTGATGCTGGAGCTGGTTAATAAAGGTGGTAAAGCGTTAGTCGTTGCCACTCATGATCTGGCTTTGGCTGGACTTTTAGATATCCACTATGAGTTGTCTGGCGGACAACTAGAGCGAATCAGGTAACCGCTTGACTGTGCTGGCCTGGTCCGGTCAGCGACTCGAAACTAAACCTGACTGATCGGTTGGTTTCGATTTCGGCGATGACGAACACCTTGACTCGGCAAAAGGTATTCACCAGATAGTCGCTCAGAAGTGGGTCCAGGATCGATATCAATAGGTATCCGGCCCAAATGCCAGAGCCCGCGCTATCCGAGCCAACAGCGCTCCCATCCAGCTCGTTGGCGAATCGTTGCCCGGTCTAAAACTACGCGACGCGGCGACCCGCGAGGCAAAGACACCGCCCTGGCACCTAAAACTCGTATAATGTGATCTGGCCCAATTAATGATACGGCCTGGCAAGGATGCCTAAACGCCTCTTTTATTCCTCGGGGTTTGCTCTGGGGATCTGTCTTGTGATGTTACAGGCTGCGCTCATACCTAATGGGCTTGCAGCAGGCCTCGCGGTGCTTGGCCTCGGTGGTCTTCTTTCGGGCCGAAACACGGTTTTCGCTGCATTGCTGCTCGGGTGGGTTTGGGCGAACATTGCCGGCGCAATCGTCATTGAGTCGCGTCCCAATTCTGTATACCTGAATAAACCGGTTGAGATTACGGGACGAGTTCTTGGAGTGCCTGGCCGAGATTCATTGGCGACCCGATTTGATTTCCTGGTCCAATCATGGTCGGTCAACCAGGATTCCGAAAAAACCAATAGAAACATCCGTTTAACGTGGTACGGCAACGCGCCAAAAATCGAGGCTGGAGATCAGTGGCGGCTTTGGGTAAAACTTCGCAAACCCAGAGGCTACAGAAATCGACACGGTTTTGACTACGAGCAATATCTTTTTCAAAAAGGCATTATCTCGACGGGCTATGTACTCGGCAGGCCGCCAGAGCCCCACCAACGGCTATCGACAAGGCCTCAAGTTGATCGCTCGCGTTCCAGGTTTAGTGAGTTTCTAACAACACATGAACCACCGTTGTCTGAAAAGGGGGTGTTGGCAGCCCTCGCGGTTGGGGACCGGTCGGGGATCTCCCGGCAACGTTGGGAAATCTTGCGACGAAGTGGGATTGGACACTTGGTTGCCATTTCTGGTTTACATGTTGGATTAGCCGCCACTTTTGGTTTTATGGTGGTGGGCCGACTCTGGCGCTTGGCAGGAACATTAACCGGCAAACTCCCGGCACGACTGGCGGGTATCTGGGGGGCGCTGTTGTGCGCATTTGCTTATTCGGCGCTTGCTGGATTTCCAGTCTCTACTGTACGCGCGTTTATCATGATTTCGCTCGGTGCGGTGTTGCTGCTCGCGATGCGACGACCCCGCCCTGAAGACCTGCTTGCAGCAGCGATGCTGGCGGTTGGAATAACTCAGCCTTTGTCGGTCTATTCGCCGGGGTTCTGGCTATCGTTCGCTGCGGTCTGGTTGATAGTCCGTTTTGTAGTCAATCCACATACCACCTCCAGCTATTGGGATGAGCGAACTCGACCCAGATCGAAGGCGTGGTTTCACAAATTATTTTTTTATGCCCGGACGTTGATTCGTTTACAGGTTGTTTTGCTGATTGGCCTTGCGCCTTTGCTCTTAATCTGGTTCGGCGAACTTTCATTGGTTTCGCCTTTGGTGAATTTTGTTGCCGTTCCGATTTTTGAATTAATTGTGGTTCCGCTGGTTTTGATGGGACTTGTTTTTTATTTTTCTGGTTTTGCTCAAATCACCACTCCCTTTCTTTCAATTTCCGACTGGGTAATATCCAAGATCCTGTTTCTGAGCGAGTGGTTTTCTGAATTACCCGGGGCCGTCCTAAACCTTGATCCCATTCGCGGGACTATTGCCGCCACATGTGTTGCGGTTATTATTCTTGGAAAACGTCGAGTTAAAAGATCATTTATTGTGTTGTTGTTGATCCTTTTTGGCGCAGCCAGTCTCGGTGGAGAGTCACGACCGGCACCCGGACATTTTCGCTTTACGTTACTGGACGTTGGCCAAGGACTGGCAGCAGCCATCTATACCGCTAACCATGTCCTGCTGTTTGACACAGGGGCCCGCTACGGCAGTTTCAGTCTCGGGGAGGCGGTGGTCATCCCCGAGTTGCAAGGGCAGGGCATCTCCTTCGTTGACGTTGTGGTGGTAAGCCATAACTCCAATGATCATGCTGGCGGCCTGGGGGCGATTCAACGGGTATTTGCGATCGGCAGGCTCAATCACAGTGAACCTGAGCGTGGCCCCAGCGGTGATTGCGAGCTACAGGATCCGTGGATCTGGGATAATGTTCAGTTTCAATTCCTCAAGAGCCGGCCTGAAAGCAGTCAGAATATCAATAACCGATCCTGTGTCCTCCACATTTCTGGGCCCTACGGAAGCGCGCTGTTAACAGGGGATATTGAGCGCCGTGCAGAACAAACGCTGGTTAAGCGTTACGGTGATGATCTTAAAGTGGATATTCTTCAAGTACCGCATCATGGCTCGAAGACCTCATCAGGCCTTAAGTTTCTGACGGCGACACAACCGTTGATGGCATTGTTCAGCCGCGGCTCAATGAATCGGTTTGGCCATCCGGCGCCAGAAATAAAAAGACGATATGAACGGCTTGGGATTTTGATGCTGGATACAGCAGAGCAAGGCCAGCTTGATCTGGAAACCACAGCACAAGGATGGAGTATTAAAACCTTCGCTGACACTCAGTTACGTTTTTGGCATCAATGACAGGTCTGCCCAACTCGACCCCCGGCCGAACGCAAGGCGGGTAGAATTAATCATCTGATGAAATACTCTGGCCCCAATATCTTCTTTTCCCGACCATTCCTTTGGGAGTCTGTCAGTCATGTTTGAATTGATCCGCACTGGGGGGTGGCTGATGTTGCCCATTCTCATATGTTCTGTGCTGTCGGTCGCCATTATCCTGGAACGCTCTCTAGCGTTGCGTCGCGGCATTGTGACACCTTCAGGCCTGGCCGCTGATGTGGAAAGAGCTCTGATGCAAGGCCGTTTGGATGCTGATCGGATTGCGGCGTTGCGTCGCGGTTCCGCCTTAGGCAGAGTTCTAGCCGCTGGACTCGCCTGCGCAGAAAGTGATCCGCTTCGAGTTCGAGACGCGGTCGAGGAATCCGGCCGGCACGTCGTGCATGGCCTTGAGCGATACCTGAATGCCCTTGGTACCATAGCAGCGACTACGCCTTTGCTCGGATTACTGGGCACGGTAATTGGTATGATTAAAGTATTTTCTGCCATAACCACCGTCGGGGTCGGAGATCCTCAAATTCTGGCTGGGGGAATATACGAAGCGCTAATCACCACCGCAGCAGGGCTTTCGGTCGGAATTCCGAGTCTAATGTTTCATCGCTACTTTCGCGGGCGCATTAATGAATTAACCGTAGAAATTGAACAACAGGCACTGCGCTTGCTGGAAGTGCTTCGCCGGCGCCTGCCAAGATGAAATTCTCAAGTGGGCCGGTTGAGGAAGTCTCGATTAATTTAACGCCGTTGATTGATATTGTTTTCTTGTTGCTTATTTTCTTTATGGTCTCCACCACTTTCAATCGTGAAACCAACTTGGAGATAGCCTTGCCCGAAGCCCGTAGTGAGACCGCGGAGCCCTTGGTCCGACAGGATATTTCATTGGTCATCAATACCCAAGGACAATACCAGTTGTACCCTACCGATGGCGAGGCTAGCGCCCCCATTCAGCCGCGAGATGCTGATGAACTGGCGAGCGTGCTGGGGAGGCTCTCCCGAGGTGCAGAAAACCCAACGCTGGTGATTCGGGCAGATGCCAAGACCACTCACGAGGCAGTGATTCTTGCCCTCGATGCGGCCAGGCGCGCAGGGCTCGCGCGAGTCACTTTTGCCGCGCAGGTGTCCCATTGATGAGCGATGATGGGAGCTCACTTAAGGGTGCGGCGCTTTACCGGCGTTTACTTGGCTATGTTTGGCCCCACAAAGCCGTTTTTCTTCTCAGTGTTGCCGGGATGGCAGTGGTTGCCATGTCCGAAGTGGGTTTTGCCGCGCTCCTGAAGCCGATCATGGATGGCGGGTTCGTTGAACGCGACGACGCCATGATTCGATTAATTCCGGCGCTGCTTATGGGAGTTTTTTTGGCCCGTGCCATTGGGGCGTTCACGGACCAGTACTGTATCGCCTGGGTCGGCCGCCGTTTGATTTTCGATCTTCGGCAGTTGTTATTTGGGCGAATGATTCGTCTACCCTCTGCGTACTATGACTCTCACCCAACTTCAGGCCTTATCTCAAAACTCATTTACGATCTTGAACAGGTCGCCGCCGCCAGCACGATGGCAGTGCAGATTATTATCAAGGACTCGCTTCTGGCGCTCGGCCTGGTCGGATGGATGCTAATACTAAGTTGGCGACTAACGCTTATCTTCCTTCTCATTACGCCTTTTGTAGCCTTTGTTGTTCGTAAGGCCTCCCGTCGTTTTCGTCGGTCTAGCGAAGGTATACAACAATCAATGGGGAAAATTACCCACGCTGCAAAGGAATCTTTTCAGGGACAGCGCGTGGTCAAAGCCTTTGGCGGTTACGCGGTGGAAGAGACCGCTTTTAGGGCTGCGAACGAAGCCAACAGGCGACGATCCCTTCGACGGGCTTTGGTGGCAGCGATTAGCGTTCCACTACTACTCTTAATCGCCGGTACTGGAGTATCCCTGATTATCTACCTGGCACTGACTGACACGGTTGGAGCATTCGTCAGCCCAGGTACCTTCGTTTCGTACATGGGCACTATATTGCTCTTGATGAGCCCCATTAAACGATTGGCCCGGATCAACGAGTATGTTCAGGCAGGATTAGCCGCTGCTAACAGCGTATTTTCGCTGATTGATGAACCCTCTGAGGTTATAGGCGAATCCAATCCGCCACGAAAGGTCCTTGGCCGGGTCGAATTTCAAAACGTAGCCTTCACTTATCCTCAGACGGATCATCCGGCCCTTCAGGGGGTATCTTTTGTTTTAGAACCTGGAAAAACCATTGCCCTTGTTGGTGCATCCGGAAGTGGGAAATCTACGATTGCATCACTACTGCTGGGATTTTATGCCGCAAACACCGGTGAGATCCTTATTGATGGGATTCCGATAGGGTCCTACTCGCTTACTGATTTGCGTCGCCAGGTGTCTTTAGTACCCCAAGAACCGATTTTGTTTGACGGCACCATTGAAGAAAATATCACTTATGCCAAGAGCGGTGAACGGCAGATTGATCTGCAGCGTTTGCTGGAAGACACAGGCATAGACAAGTTTTCAAACGACAGTGAGCAGTCGGTGGGAGAGTTGGGAATGAGGCTTTCAGGCGGACAAAGGCAGCGAGTGTCATTGGCTCGAGCATTGTACCGCCCCGGGGCGATTCTAGTATTGGATGAGGCTACCTCTGCGCTTGATGTGCTCTCGGAACAGCGGATCAAAACCTCGTTAGAACGGTTTTCTTCACAGCGCACGATCTTGATAATTGCGCACCGTCTCAGTTTTGTGACCGGCGCGGATCAGATTCATGTGTTTGAAGACGGGCGAATTAAAGAGTCTGGCCATCACCAGGCCTTGTTGGATCGAAACGGGGTTTATGCACACATGTGGCGCGTACAACAGGCTGAGGACGAGTTACACAAGGATATGCCACGGCAGCCGTCGTCATGAATGTAGCAGCCAGTCTGCAGCGACACTGGAACCGGATAGACGCGCTTACATTACTGTTGTTGCCATTGAGCTTTTGCTACGGTCTGATCATTTCAATAAGATCACTTTTGTATCGACTTGGGGTTTTCAGGGTTCGGCACTGGAATGTGCCGGTATTAGTGGTTGGAAACCTGTCGGTTGGCGGGTCAGGAAAAACACCACTGGTTATAGCGTTAGCACGAGGTTTACGAGCCAAAGGTTGGCGACCGGGCGTCGTGAGTCGTGGGTACGGCGGAATCTCAAAAGGTCCCACAGTTGTGACTGCCGCGACGGACCCTTTTTGGGTCGGCGACGAGCCGGTCCTCATTGCCCGGGAGGCCGAGGTGCCAGTCGTGGTTTCCCGCAAAAGAGTAAAAGCGGTCGATAGACTACTGCAGGAAACCCAGGTCAATCTCGTGATTGCCGATGATGGCCTGCAACACCTTGCCCTTGGCCGAACGGTTGAGATAGCGGTAATCGATGGCGTGACTGGTCATGGGAACCGCCTGTTGCTTCCAGCGGGACCGCTTCGCGAGCCATTAAGGCGTCTTAAGCGTGTTGATATTCGGGTGCGCCGCGGTGGACAACCCAAAGAAGGGGAATACGCCATGAGTGTCAAAGCATCGGTCGCTCAAAACCTGGTCTCTGGCGAAGAAGTGGAATTAGCTGAATTTTCTGGAGCACCCCTTGTCGCAGTTGCGGGAATTCATCAGCCTGAACGATTTTTTCTAACTCTGCGTAACTTGGGACTCCAGATCCAGGAAAAGGCTTTTTCGGATCATCATGCTTTTCAGCCAGGTGATATACCCCAAGCGCTTGACAGGCCGGTGTTGATGACGTCAAAAGATGCTGTCAAATGTGAGGCCTTTGCCCAAAAGAACTGGTGGGCGGTGAAACAGGTTGTAACCATCCCACAAGAACTACTAAGCCACGTGGATGAATTGCTGGAGAGGCGTATCCATGGCCGCTGAGTTCACTGTCATTATTCCAGCCCGATTTGGGTCTAAACGATTGCCCGGCAAGCCCTTGCGGGATGTCGACGGCAAACCGCTGATTCAACGGACCTATGAGGCCGTACAGAAAAGTCAGGCACAAAGAATCGCCGTTGCGACTGACGATGAGGGCATTGTTCGCGTGGTTAGGGATTTCGGCGGCGAGGTTTGCTTGACCAGAGCCACCCACTTAAGTGGAACCGACCGGGTGGCCGAAGCTGCGGAATCCCTTGGTCTTTCTCCTGATCATATCGTCGTGAACGTTCAAGGCGATGAACCCGATATGCCCGGAATACTGATTGACCAGGTAGCGAAGTTACTTATAAAAGATCAAGAAGCGAGCGTAGCGACAGCCTGCTGCTCCCTGGATGATCGTGAGCAGTACCACGATCCATCAGTCGTCAAGGTAGTGGCCGATCAATCCGGCCATGCGATTTACTTTTCGCGCTCGCCGATCCCACATTACCAACCAACCAGTGAGGCGGGTAGCGAAGCGATGCCATGGTCACATATTCGCCGACACATCGGGATCTACGCCTATAGGCTTGCCTACTTGGGTGTATTTACCAGTCGACCATCGTGCCCGCCAGAAGAACTGGAGAAGCTCGAACAATTACGGGTACTGTGGCACGGCGACAAAATCGCAGTCTGTGAGGCCCAGGCGGCTCCCGGCCCTGGAGTGGATACCATTGAGGATCTTGAGCGAGTAATCCTGCATTTCCAAGGGAAGGTTTGATGACCCCGACGGCATCGGATTCGGTTACAGTCCTTTTTGTTTGCCTGGGTAATATTTGCCGGTCCCCTACTGCCGAAGGCATCTTTCGCGCGCAGGTTCAAGAGGCCGGCTTATCACATCAGATTCTGGTGGACTCAGCGGGCAGCCATGCTTATCACGAAGGCGAATCGCCCGACATACGAGCGTGCGCGGCGGCTTTGGAGCGGGGGTTTGATCTGTCCGGACAGGTGGGGCGTCAAATCAGGATCAGTGACTTCGAATATTTCGATTACATTCTGGCGATGGATTGTGAAAACCTTGATTATTTGTTGAAAATGAAACCTGCTAACAGCAGTTCAAGAGTCGCGCTGTTTCTGGATTATGCCGATGGGCGCGAAGGGCAGTCAGTCCCAGATCCGTACTTCGGGCACTCAGATGGTTTTGCATTGGTGAT
>JAAZYQ010000319.1 GCA_014239575.1 Gammaproteobacteria bacterium | reverse complement strand
CCGTCTTCTTGACTCCCCGCGGTACCCGCTCCGATAAGAAAAAACAGCACCAGACAGATGCCACCGATCGTGTAGTCCAGCATCTGACTCGCAATATGCACGGTGAGTAGTACCATCACCGCGGCTGCCAAGGGGTAGCCCAACAGGACAAAGGCGGCCGCTCCGCCGGCTTCGTAGGCCCCAAAACTCATCAGCGTCGGCACCGGTACACTGGCGCCCACTTCTGCGGCGATCAACGCCACCACAACATCAATCACCCCCGCGGCAACACCCGTCATACCGGGACTTGATACGACTGCATGAAACAGGAGTAAAAGCCCGCCGTACTTGAGAAGTCGGATCACCACCGTCATAGCCAAGGCCGGGCCCAGCACCCCCGACCTGCGGCACTGGACCAAGGCATCTGACGTATCAAACAACAAGGACATCGGCCGACGCATCCACGACCAAGCAATGGTCTGGGTATGGAACCAGCGCACAAAGATGCGCAGTCCCGGCCACAAAAGAACAGCCACAACCACACTAACAGCGATCAGCAGGAACGCGGCGGGTAACGAGCCCTGGCGCAAGGCGGGTCCGGTCAGGGGCACGAACGCAACCAATAACA
>JAAZYQ010000318.1 GCA_014239575.1 Gammaproteobacteria bacterium | reverse complement strand
GCCGAGCGGCCGGATACCACATCGGTGGCAAACTTTGCCACCTCCTCACCTGGGATTACCTTGCACAACTCGAACACCTCACGGAATACATCGACCCATTTGCCTTCAATACGGTCAGTAAACATATGCCCCTCCTTGGCGGGCGAGCTTTAACCAACCCAGCCGTTCATTCCAAACAGCGATATGCTGAATCTTACCGTTCCCGGCCTTGGGTGACTCACTCATGCACCTTGGCTGGTACCAGTATGCCGCTGGTGTGATTTTGCGCCTCACATGGTTCCGGGCTTTGGTCATCAGTTCTGATCCAGATCGAACATTATCAACACAAACGGCATAAATTATCCTGATAGTACGGTGTAGACCCAGTGTCGCGCTACTATGATTCAGTGTCGCAACAACAATTACCCAGGTTGGTTTTGTAACTAGACTCCCTCCCATAGACCGACCTACTGTGGAGAGCGATCATGCAGGACACCGCTATTAAAAACGACCGCCAAGCCATCGCAGGCTGGCTTGCCGAGCGGCCGGATACCACATCGGTGGCAAACTTTGTACCCGGCCCAGGCATCCAAAAGCTGTCGTTGCGCTTTAATATCGCCCACCTGCGTAA
>JAAZYQ010000317.1 GCA_014239575.1 Gammaproteobacteria bacterium | reverse complement strand
TCTCATATCTCGGCTCGCCTTGGTCCGCAAAATAGTTCGCGACCTCAAGGCCAAACTGCTGACCAAAGACCGCGCCGAGGGACTGCTGTATGTCGTAGGCCGGCGTGGTCCTGAAGGGGCGCGCTGCGGGTAACTCCTCGTTGGGATAACTAACTGAAAAGCGCGTCTGGTAATTCTCGATGACCTTGGGCAGGGTATAGCCTGGGTTCGTCCAGGAACCAAATCTCGCCACGTCCATAGCGAAGACATCGCGGTCCGGCTCTCCCTCCACCATCCACTGTGCGAGGGTGAGTCCCACACCCCCGCCCTGGCTGAAACCGGCCATCACGCCACAGGCAGACCAGTAGTTACGTAGCCCCGGAACCGGGCCTACAAGGGGGTTACCATCAGGCGCAAAGGTAAACGGACCATGAATGACCGTCTTGACACCAGCGGTCTCCAGTACCGGAAAACGCTGATAGGCAAAAGCAATCGAATCGCTGATTTTGTCGAGGTTGTCCGGCAGGAGTTCGTGCCCGAAATCCCAAGGCGTACCGTCAACCGCCCATGGCCTGCACGTGATGGACCCCGGGGGTGAGAGTTACCTGCGTCAGGAGGGTCGGGGCCTTTGTATCG
>JAAZYQ010000316.1 GCA_014239575.1 Gammaproteobacteria bacterium | reverse complement strand
ACTGCTGCCAAGGGCCGCCTTTTTCAGGAAGGATTGGATTTGCCGAACACCAGACTGCCTACCGCGTGAGTT
This sequence comes from Gammaproteobacteria bacterium, assembly GCA_014239575.1. Taxonomy (GTDB): domain Bacteria; phylum Pseudomonadota; class Gammaproteobacteria; order Arenicellales; family UBA868; genus UBA868. The sequence goes on along the minus strand of JAAZYQ010000316.1, from coordinate 545 downwards.
TTCGGTATTTGATCCGGTGCGGGCGATCTGCCTCGGCTCCGAACCGCTTACGTCGATCCTCGTCGTATGCCGTCCAATTGCCATGGAAGAATCGCACCTGCGAGTCGCCCTCGAATGCCAGAATATGGGTCGCCACGCGATCGAGGAACCAGCGATCATGGCTGATGATCAGTGCCGTGCCACCGAAAGACTCAAGCCCCTCCTCGATCGCCCGAATCGTGTTGACATCAAGATCGTTGGTCGGTTCATCGAGCAGCAACACATTGGCCCCCGCCCTCAGCGTGCACGCCAACTGCACCCGATTCCGCTCGCCACCGGAGAGCGTGCCCACTTGCCGCTGCTGCATGGTGCCGGGGAAGCCGAACTTCGAGACATAGCTACGGCTATTGATTAACACGCCACCGAGATTGATCTCGTCGTCCCCATCGCTGATGGTCTCCCAAACAGTCTTGCCATCTGGAAGTGCGTCGCGCCCTTGCTCGGCGCAGGCCATCTTGACCGTTTCGCCAATTCGGAGTGTTCCCTCGTCTGGCGATTCATCGCCG
>JAAZYQ010000315.1 GCA_014239575.1 Gammaproteobacteria bacterium | reverse complement strand
TGCCAGCAAGGCCGTATCGTTCACGCAGATAACTCCTGCACAAACTCGATGATCTGCTGATCTACCTCGAGCGCTTCGCCGGGCTGCGCGTGCAGACAGAGTACCGTACCGTCACGCTCTGCCCGGATCACGTTTTCCATTTTCATCGCCTCGATCACGGCGAGTTCATCACCGGCTTTGACCTCAGCCCCTTCAGTGACCGCGACAGAGATGAGAAGGCCCGGCATCGGCGAGAGCGCCAAATGGGAAAGGTCCGGCGCAACCTTTTGAGGCATGAGGTGATACAGCGCCGCACTGTAGGGCTCAAGCACCAGCGCCTCGACACTGGCGCCGCTGTGAAAAACCTCATAACGGGCGCCGGATCGGCTGAGCTGGGCTGTGGCTTCGATCCCGTCTGCGGAGAAATCAATGACGCCGGCGAAGGGGCTTCCCGTGAAAGCAAGTGATAGCGGCTCTCCATTTACTATTACCTGCCAGCAGCTTTTGTCAGCAGTGACCCTGACTTCGTGCTGGTCAGTATCGATCTGGACTATCCGTGTTACTGCCTGCGAGCCCCAAGCCTCAGCCAAGCGGTCTTCGCGCAGGTGCCAATGCTCGTGGACCACGGCGATCAGCGC
>JAAZYQ010000314.1 GCA_014239575.1 Gammaproteobacteria bacterium | reverse complement strand
CGGTTCACGCAGAGGGAGGTCGTATCCTGGCACAACTGGCACACAGTGGCGGCACTGTGCTGATCAACCAGCCAGGTCTCGAAAGTTGGGCAGCCTCACCCGTGCGCTCGGAGATCAATGGCAATATTGCCCATGAAATGACTCTTGCTGAGATTCACGAAGTCATTGATGCTCACGCTGAAGGCGCCAAAAGAACGGCTGCCGGCGGCATGGACGGTGTGGAGATACTGGGTGCTTTTGGCTTTTTACCCCAGGCTTTCCTCTCGCCTTTAACCAACCACCGTACAGATAAGTATGGTGGCGCACTTAAGAACCGCCTGCGCTTTTTAATGGAATTGCTGGAGGCCGTGCGCGGCGCATTGGGTCGAGATCATGTATTGGGGGTGCGCCTGCCCGGAGACGAGTTTGAGCCCGGCGCTCTGGATCTTGAACAGATGAAAATCATCTGCAAACAAATAGCAGATACGGGCCTGATCGATTACCTCAACATTATTGCCCATACCAATATTACGCACCTGGGTCGTAGCCGTCACTGGGCGCCTACGCCTACCCGCCACGGCATCTTTGTGCATCTTGCCGGCGCAATACGCGAGGTGGTGAACCTGCCGGTATTTACAG
>JAAZYQ010000313.1 GCA_014239575.1 Gammaproteobacteria bacterium | reverse complement strand
TGGAGATTTACCACCTAACTCCAGACTCACTTTCTTTAATGACTGAGCCGCGCGCGAGTACACATGCCGGCCGCTCGCGGAACCGCCGGTAAATGCAACCTTGGCCACGTCCGGGTGGGTAATCAAGGCTTCGCCGACTTCTTTCCCGTATCCGGTGACTACATTGACCACGCCTTTGGGAAACCCGGCTGCCTCAACTAATTTTACGTATTCTAGAGCTGATGCCGAGGTGAACTCGGAGGGCTTGATAATGATCGTATTACCGGCCGCCAAGGCCGGTGCTAACTTATAACTTACCAATAGAAGTGGCGAGTTCCACGGAATAATCGCGACACAAACGCCAAGAGGCTCATGCCGGGTATAGGCAAAGACTTCCGGCTTATCTATTGGAAAAATGGAACCCTCGATCTTGTCTGCCAATCCCCCAAAGTAGTAATACCATTGCGGCGCGTAACGCATCTGCATATGCATCTCAGCATATAACTTACCGTTGTCCTGCACCTCGACTTTTGCCAGAGCTTCTGCATTTACCGGCGGCTCTGCGAGTGGTCGGCATGTGTACTCGCGCGCGGCTCAGTCATTAAAGAAAGTCAGTCTGGAGTTGGGTGGCAAATCTCCC
>JAAZYQ010000312.1 GCA_014239575.1 Gammaproteobacteria bacterium | reverse complement strand
ATACCGCCACAGGCACCGGCGCCCGGGCAGGCATTGTTCACGATCTCCTGACGTTCGTCGTCAGTGATCACCTTGGCCAGGTACTGACCGTAACTCTGAAACGCAGACACGATATCTACCACCTGCGATCCGGCATGACCCGGCTTGATTGTGCCGCCATACAGCATCAATGACGGCCGATTGACGCGCCCCATGGCGATCAGGCATCCTGGCATGTTCTTGTCACACCCGGGGACTGTCACCAGAGCGTCGTACCACTGGCCACCCATGACTGTTTCGATGGAGTCAGCAATGAGGTCACGAGACTGCAGTGAATAACTCATGCCTTCTGTCCCCATCGAGATACCGTCACTCACCCCGATAGTGTTGAAACGCATCGAGATAAGCCCTGCTTCACGGACTCCGGTTGCGATCCGTCCAGCGAGATCGTTGAGATGCATGTTACAGGGGTTACCTTCCCACCACATGCTGGCGATACCGACCTGAGCCTTGTCCATATCCTCCCGGGTCATCCCCGTGGCATACAGCATGGCCTGGGATGCCCCCTGAGATCGAGGCTGGGTAATCCTCGAACTTACCTTGTTCAACTTTTCACTCATGGAAATCTCCGTTTGAAAATCTTT
>JAAZYQ010000311.1 GCA_014239575.1 Gammaproteobacteria bacterium | reverse complement strand
GCTTGAGATTGGCGCTCGGGTGCAAACGGGCACCTGGTTTATGAACCGCTGCGATTACCTGGACCCGGCGCTGGCCTGGACGGGGGTGAAACATTCGGGCCGAGGCTGCACGCTCTCGAGCGTAGGATTTGAGCAGTTAACCCGCCCCAAGTCCTTTCATTTGGAAACCAAAATTTAATCCGCCTGTTAATCGAAAAGAGGAGCACCATTGAATGCTAACTGGAATTATCCGACCGCTATCCGTGTAGGAGCCGAGCGTCTGTCAGAGTTGGGTGAGTGTTGTCGTGATCTTGGTATGCGTTCACCATTACTGGTAACTGACCCGGGCCTTGCGGCTTTGCCCATGGTCGGCCAGGCGCGTGACGCCTGCACGGACGCGGGCCTTAGGTGCGATGTGTTTAGCGAAATACAGCCAAATCCAACTGGCACTAATGTCGATGCGGGGGTGATCGCTTTTAATCAGGGTGGTCATGACGGAGTAATCGCCCTGGGTGGTGGTAGCGCCTTAGATGCCGGTAAGGCGATCGCGCTAATGGCGCGACAGAGTGTTTCACTATGGGATCTGGAGGATGTTGGTGATAACTGGACCCGCGCAGATGGATCGCTTATCGCGCCAATCTCAAGA
>JAAZYQ010000310.1 GCA_014239575.1 Gammaproteobacteria bacterium | reverse complement strand
CCGCACGTGGTCTGCACATCCCCAGCGTGAGCCATGTCATTAACTATGACCTACCGCAGGATGCCGAGGATTACGTGCACCGCATCGGCCGCACCGCCCGGGCGGGTGCCAGCGGGCATGCTATTAGTTTTGCCTGTGAGGACCATGCCTTCTCGTTGCTCGATATCGAACAGTACATTGGCCATCCGCTGGCGCGCCAGGAGATTTCTGAGGCTGTGCTCGAGCGGCCGGCACCCCGTAGCCAGTCAAGCTCTGACAAGCCGCGCAAATCACCTGCCCACGAACGTACACCCAAACGCGACGAAAAAACCAATGCTCGCCCGCCACGACGTGAGCGCGTCTCCCAAACCAGCCCAAAGCCTACTGATAAACCACGGTCCGAGGCAAAACCGGCTACTGCCGCTCCAGCCACACCGGCACCGATACCAGTCGCGGCAAAACCCGAGGTCGCGCGAAGAGTTCAATCATCGCGCCATCGGCCCAAGGTAGAGGTTCCTGCTGTCGGCTGAAAACTGACCTGGTTTTCTATAAGATTAGCTTTTGCAGGGCTTAGCTAATAGTCCGGCCGGCAGTGCCCCCTTGGAAGATCGCAAGATAATGTCACACTAATGGTCGATCGATTAATT
>JAAZYQ010000030.1 GCA_014239575.1 Gammaproteobacteria bacterium | reverse complement strand
GAGCTCGGACTGGCCGCTACGGCGAAGTACAAGAAGTCTGCCCGCACGGTGGGCGACGTGCTCGGCAAATTTCACCCGCATGGCGATAGTGCGTGTTACGAGGCTATGGTGCTGATGGCGCAATGGTTCAGTTTTCGCTATCCCCTGGTAGATGGTCAGGGCAACTGGGGTTCTCAGGATGATCCTCGATCCTTTGCCGCGATGCGTTATACCGAGGCCCGACTTTCGCGTTTTGCAGAAATGCTGCTGTCGGAATTGGGGCAGGGTACCGTAGAGTGGGGTCTTAACTTCGATGGCACTTTGCACGAGCCAAAGTTCTTGCCAGCGCGGTTGCCGAACGTGTTACTCAACGGCAGTTCCGGAATAGCTGTTGGTATGGCAACCGATATTCTGCCGCACAATCTGCGTGAAGTGGTCACGGCCTGCATTCGCTTGTTGGACAATAGCCGTACCAGCATTGAGCAATTGTGCGAGCACATCCAGGGGCCGGACTTTCCAACCGCTGCTGAGATTATCACCCCATCCGATGAAATTCGGCAAATCTACCGCACTGGCTATGGCTCGATTCGCCAGCGGGCTGTCTGGGAGGAAGAGGCAGGCAACATCGTTGTTAGTGCGCTGCCCTACCAGGTATCGGGTGAGCGCGTGATAGAGCAGGTCGCCGCTCAGATGACAGCGAAGAAACTGCCGATCGTCGATGACATCCGTGATGAATCAGATCATGAGAACCCTACCCGGTTGGTTATCGAACCACGCTCCAACCGAGTCGATCGCAAAGCTTTGATGGATCACCTGTTTGCCACAACAGCGCTTGAGCAGAGTCATCGGGTCAACATGAATATCATCGGGCTCGATAGGCGACCCCGTGTCTTTGACCTTAAGTCATTACTAAAGGAATGGCTGGATTTTCGGCTTGACACGGTTAAACGACGGCTTGAGTTTCGTCTCGAACGGGTGCTTAAGCGGTTACATATACTTGATGGCCTGCTGATTGTGTACCTGAATATCGATGCGGTCATCCGTATTATTCGAGAAGAAGAAGAACCCAAGCAGGCATTAATGCAACGCTTCAAATTGAGTGATACCCAGGCTGAGTCAATCCTCGAACTGAAGTTGCGTCATCTTGCTCGCCTTGAAGAGATGAAAATAAATGGTGAGCAGCATGAGCTGACCCGTGAAAAGACTGAACTGCAAAAGATCCTCAAATCACGGGATCGCTTGAAGAAGGTGGTCCGTGAGGAATTACTGGCTGATGCTGAGGATTTCGGCGATGAGCGACGCTCGCCCCTGATTAAGCGAGAGGCTGCCCAAGCGCTGAGTGAAACAGCACTGATTCCAGCCGAGCCGATTACCGTGGTGTTGTCACGCAAGGGCTGGATTCGCGCGGCTAAAGGTACCGAGGTTAATCCCCGTGAGTTATCCTACCGAGGTGAGGACGGTTACCTGCACTCGGGTACTGGCCGGACCAACCAGCCACTGTTGTGTATTGACTCCACGGGTCGGGTATATGGCCTTCGCTCTCATGAGTTGCCTTCGGCCCGGGGTATGGGCGAGCCGGTGGGTAAGCAGCTCAAGACTCCAGCGGGTGCGAGTTTTTGCGGCGTTATGATTGGTGATAACGATAGCCGTTATCTGTTAGCCTCAGATGCCGGCTACGGTTTCGTTGCCACCTTTGAGGACCTGCTAACACGCAACAAGTCAGGCAAAGCCGTGTTGAGCGCCCGCGGTGCTGGGGTGCTATCTCCCCAACCGGTGTTTGACTACGAAGATGATTGGGTATGCGCCATCACTGACAGCGGCCGTTTGCTGATTTTCCCACTAGCCGAATTGCCTCTGCTTTCGCGTGGCAAAGGGGTCAAGCTGGTTAATATTCCGGCTTCTCGTTACAAATCGGGCGAAGAGAAGTTGGTCGATGTTGCCGTTTTCCGTGAAGGAGATAGTCTGCAGTTGTACGCCGGTAAACAGCACATGCGTCTTAAACCTTCCGATGTTGAGAATTTCATCGGTGCCCGGGCACAACGAGGCCGTGCATTGCCACGCGGATACAAGCGTCCTACGGCCATTGAGGTTATCCATGAATAATGCTTCGCCCAGAGTGCATCTGATGGTTGATCCGGATAATTGAAACTACAGATCCGCCAGGCCGATAAGCTGGCGCTCAGCGCCGGTGGTCCACTTTACAGCCGCGCACCCACGCGCGACGAGGACGGTGTCGCGTATAGCGATTTCATGATGCTGATCCCCGGTCTTCGCGATCTGTCGCGATCTGATTTTGGCGATCGAGTCGCGGGGGTTCAGGCTGTGTTGGGGCAATACCAGCAGGTGGTATTTGCTGATCTCAACGTTCCTCTTAACCTGTTGTGGGTAACGCTGATTCCTGAATTCGGCCTGATTGCAACACTGGCGGAAAGCTTGCGCCAGAGAATTCCTGAGGCTCGTCTGGTCGGCCACGAGTAACCGCTAAACATCTATCAGCGAGAATCAGAAGGGAAGTTGAATTTTTGGCCTTAAGGCGAGAATCTGTTCGCGATAACCGGCTTGGATACGCTCGAGGCCTTCTTGGGTATCGGCCTCAAAACGAAAGATGACAGTCGGCGTAGTATTGGAAGCGCGAGCGAGGCCAAAGCCATCATCGAAGTCGACACGAACGCCGTCGATCTTGCAGGTTTGACCGCCTTCAAATTTACCCTGTGCCACCAGTTCAGAGATGAGTTGGTGATGCTCCCCTTCGTTCATTTCCAATCGTAATTCCGGCGTATTGACAGTATCTGGGATCTGGGAGAATACCTCGCTGGGTGATTCGCTGCGATGGGACAATAACTCGCACAGTCGTGCCGCTGCATAGATAGCATCATCAAAGCCGTACCAGCGTTCCTTGAAAAACAGGTGTCCGCTCATCTCGCCGCCCAGTGCGGCACCGGTTTCCCGGATTTTGCCCTTGATAAATGAGTGACCGGTTTTCCACATCAAAGGTTTACCGCCCGCTTGTTTAATCGCGCTTGGCAGCAGTCGCGAGCACTTGACGTCGTAAACAATTTGCGCGCCGGGATTACGCGAGAGGATATCCTGAGCAAAAAGGATCATCTGCCGGTCCGGCCAGATAACCTGCCCCGTGCCGGAAACGACACCCAGGCGATCGCCGTCGCCATCGAAAGCCAGGCCGAGGTCGGCGTTCTCCCGCTGCACGGTGTCGATCAGTGGGGCGAGATTCTCTGCCACACTGGGGTCCGGGTGGTGATGGGGAAATCTACCATCGACCTCGCTGAAAAGTTCGCTGACCTCACAGCCAATGTCGCGTAATAACCTGGGAGCCGCCATGCCGGCAACCCCGTTGCCACAGTCGGTCACGATCCGAAGCGGCCGATCCAGCTTGACATCGCCAACAACACGATCAATGTAGGCCGGCACGATATCATGGGACTGGCGCTGGCCAGTGCCTTTTGAGAAATCTTGCGTCACTATTCGTTCTCGTAGGGCCTGAATGCGCTCTGCCGCAAGGGTGTGGGTACCGATCATGACTTTGAGCCCGTTGTAATCGGGCGGGTTATGACTGCCGGTGACCGATACCGCCGAGCCGATGCCCAGCTCGTGGGTGGCAAAGTAGGTAAACGGCGTGGGAACCATGCCGATATCGACGGTATTGCACCCGGCAGCACAGATACCGTCCATCAAAGCCGAAGCGATTCCAGGGCCGGAGGTACGGCCATCGCGGCCGACCACCACAGCGCTGTCACCCGCAATCAACGCCTCCGTTCCGATCGCGCGGCCGATCTGCTCAACGATTTCATGAGTCAAAGACTGGCCGACGACACCTCTAATATCGTAGGCCTTGAATATTTCAGGGTGAGATATAGTCATGTCTGACGCGATTGTAACTCGCGAACCATGGCAATATATCTGTGGTAGATTAATCGATCACAAAAATGCGCTTAATTTGAGAGGATGAATTATGAATAACAGGGATCTGATTCCGGTTTGGAGGAGGGGTAAATTGATATCGGCTGGTGTGCTCAGTCTAGCGATGATCCTTAATGCCACAGCATCGTTTGGTGCCGGCTCTCTTAATGTTTACAACTGGGCTGAGTACATCGGTGAAACAACCATCGAGGACTTCGCTAAGGAGTTCGATATCGAGGTCATTTATGATCACTACGACTCTGTTGAGATGGCGGACTCAAAGCTGGTTACGGGGAATTCCGGCTATGACGTAGTCAGTCACAGTGGGTCAGCGATAGGGCGATTGATTCCAGCAGACATTCTGCGCCCACTCGATAAATCAAAGTTGTCGAATTTCAAACATATGAGCCCTGAAGTGATGGCGCAACTGGCGTCAAACTGGGATCCAGGCAACCAGTACGTGGTGCCGTTCATGTGGGGTACGCATGGCGTCACTTATAATGAGGAAGCCGTACGCAAGGTTCTACCAGACGCCCCTATTGGATCGATGGATCTAATCTTCAAACCCGAGAATATGGAGAAGTTGGCTGAGTGCGGCGTCTCCTTCCTCGATTCCCCCACTGATATCATGCCGATGGCGCTGGCCTATCTTGGGTTGAATCCGGCTTCCACTAACAAGAAAGATTATGACAAGGCCGCAGAAATGCTTTCAAAAGTACGGCCCTACATCAAGACATTCGATAATTATGCTTATCAGAGAATGCCTAACCGGGAATTCTGTGTTTCAGTGACTTGGGGTCCTGATGGACTGCTTGCCATGTCAGGGGCGGAAGAGGCGAATACTGGAGTGCTGCTCGATTTCTTTCATCCTCCTGGCGATGGGGCGGCCAACTTATGGGTTGACGGCTGGATTATTCCTGCAGACGCCAAGAATGTAGAAAATGCCCATCTTTTTCTGAACTATATGATGCGTCCTGAAGTCGCTGCCAATGACAGCAATTACACCTGGTACGCGACTGCAAATAAAGATGCCATACCGTTGATTGATCCTGCCGTCACAGGTAGTGCGGCTGCCTTTCCTCCAGCTGAATTGGTAGCGAAGATGTATACCCTTGCGGTAGTGCCGCCGAAAATTGAAAAAGCGCGAACCCGCGCCTGGACAAGGTTTAAATCTGGAAGCTAACGCGGCAGATTCTGGTCGTGCGCCCCATGCCATTTGGGGCGCCGAACAGAGGTCTTTTATAGAGGTCGTTGGGTGGGGATTTGGGGTAGCCTAAGCCTATGTCGCATGGCGCAAATCATATGACTCAATCCGAACCCAATCGGCGTTCGGAGCCTTTGATCAAGGTTAAAGGGATCGTTAAGAACTTCGGCGCATTCACGGCAGTAGACAACGTCGATCTAGAAATTTACCGCGGCGAGCTTTTCTCGATTCTCGGGGCATCAGGTTGTGGCAAGACGACCCTCCTTCGCATTCTCGCTGGTCTTGAAAGCCCATCATCCGGGACTGTTTTTGTTGATGGCATAGATATCACGAATCTGCCCCCGTACGAGCGACCCGTCAACATGATGTTTCAGTCTTATGCGCTGTTTCCTCATATGACCGTTGCCCATAATGTCGCTTATGGCCTTAAACGCGATGGTGTTGCTAAGCCTGAGCTTTGGAAGCGGGTCGACGAGATACTGGACATGGTGGAACTTTCTGACCTATCAAAAAGAAAGCCTCACCAGCTTTCGGGGGGGCAACGTCAGCGGGTCGCATTAGCCAGGGCTCTAGTTAAACAGCCTAAGGTCCTGTTGCTTGACGAGCCACTGGCTGCGTTGGATAAGCGTCTGCGAGAACAGACACAGTTTGAGTTAATGCGTATCCAGGAGCAGGTCGGCGTAACCTTCGTTGTTGTCACTCATGATCAGGGAGAGGCTATGACGCTTTCCGATCGAATTGCAGTAATGGATTGCGGCCGCTTTGTCCAAATAGGCTCACCATCACGACTCTACGAATTTCCGAAAAACCGATTTATTGCCAGCTTTATCGGTTCCGTAAACATGTTGGCAGGGCAGGTAGTCCGTTGCGATGGGACGTTATGCACGATCTACATCCCTTCTCACGACAGTCACTTCGAAGTGGAACATGGAGAGTATCTGGATAAGGGCGCGGCAATCTGGTTGGCCGTCAGGCCTGAGAAGATCAGAATTTCACAGACTTCCCCGACTAGCGATATGCCGAACCAGATTTTGGGGATTGTGGATGACATAGCCTATACCGGCAATATGTCAACTTATCGGGTCAGAACCGAGGCGGGAGATGTTTTGGAAGTGACTCATCCCAATCAGAGTCGCGCCAAGGATAGTCAGTTGGTTGCGGACTGGGGTGACACAGCGCATCTTTGCTGGGCACCATCGGATGCTGTCCTTTTTTCCGAATAACTAGTTCGAGCCGGATAACGTGATGCGCAGGTCGATGTACTCGTATCCCTTGGCGAAGGGATGGGTGCAAAAAATTTCGACGTCGTGGCGTAATGTGATGATCGCTATCCCTTTTTTCTGGTTGTTGGTCTTCTTTTTAGCACCGTTTCTGATTGTATTGAAGATTAGCTTTGCAGAGTCGCTGATAGCGAGTCCACCATTTTCATCATTGCTCGAAATTCTCGACGACGGCACTTTGATCATGCGCCTGGCTTATGAGAATTACTCATACCTGTGGGAGGATCCTCTGTATGTCAGAACCTATCTAAACTCAATCAGAATATCGACAATTTCAACGATACTCTGTTTGTTGATCGGATATCCGATGGCCTATGCGATCGTGCGCTCGCCTTCGACCACGCGTTTCGTGTTGTTAATGTTAATTATCCTTCCGTTTTGGAGTTCATTCCTTCTACGGGTGTATGCGTGGATGGGCCTTTTGGCCGATCAGGGCACAATCAACAATATTCTGATCTGGCTTGGCCTGATTGATCGCCCGTTACGTTTGATGTACTCAGAACTGGCAGTCCACATCGGAATCGTCTATTCATACTTACCCTTCATGATATTACCGCTCTACGCGAATATGGAGAAACTGGACGACTCTTTGATTGAGGCATCCGCTGATCTTGGCGCACGACCCATAATGACTTTTCTCACCGTGACCCTCCCCCTGACAGTGCCCGGGATGGTAGCCGGCTCGTTGCTGGTATTCATTCCGGCGACTGGAGAGTTTGTCATTCCAGATTTACTCGGAGGCGGTAATGTGCTGATGATTGGACGGGTTCTGTACAACGAGTTTAATGCCAACCATGACTGGCCCGTTGCCTCAGCGGTTGCCATCATGCTTCTGCTGGTCCTGGTGATCCCAATGATGATTTATCAGCATAGTCAATCTAAGCAAGCCGGAAATTAGATCATGAGGGGAAAGCGGTCACTGTTCTTATTATCAGCACTAAGCTTCGGCTTTGCGTTTTTGTATGTTCCGATGGCGGTACTGATCTTCTATTCCTTTAATTACTCTAAACTTGTGCCTGTCTGGGGAGGTTTCTCTACCCGTTGGTACCGCGTTCTTTTTGAGAGCGAAGAGATGTGGGCCGCACTGACTTTGAGTTTGAAAATTGCCACTGTAAATGCGACGGTTGCGACGCTGCTCGGTGCGTTGGCGGGACTCACTCTTTCGCGAGCAGGTCACTTTAAAGGGCGCACGTTGTTCGCCGGGATGGTCTCAGCGCCTCTGGTTATGCCAGAAGTGATCACTGGCCTCTCGTTACTGCTACTGTTTATAACGCTGAGTAATCTTATCGGCTGGCCAAGTGAGCGTGGGATGACCACAATCACTATTGCTCATATTACGTTTTCTCTTGCGTATGTTGCGGTGATTGTGCAGTCCCGGCTGGCGGGGGTTAGCCAGGACCTCGAGGAAGCAGCACAGGATTTGGGTGGAAAGCCCTTTCGCGTGCTGATTGATATCACTCTCCCGTTACTGATGCCCGCACTGGCTGCCGGCTGGTTACTCGCTTTTACTCTCTCGCTGGATGATCTGGTCATCGCGAGTTTTGTTTCGGGCCCAGGCTCAAATACATTGCCGATACTTATATATTCCAGGATTCGCTTAGGGCTACGGCCGGATATTAATGCGCTCGCTACCATGATCATATTGGTTGTCAGTATCGGCGTGTTTGTGGCGGGCTGGCTATTGCTTCGCCAGCAGCGCCTACGGGATCAGGAAGCCCAACTCGCCACTGCAGATTCAAACGGCAAGTAGCGCCTGTTAAACAGACGATCGCGAAAGCGTATAAACCGACGCGGCTATTGCAAGGTCAATGCCTTGCATTAAAAGGTGGAGTAGGTTGAGGGGTAATGTCGATGATCGTCCGTTAAGGTAATGCAGTTCTCGTGACTTGGGCCAGTTAGTGAACGAATTGAGTTGTGGTACGGCTTCGGTGTGTTATTGGGGTCGGTTGCAACCCGTGATTGAATTACAGCCTCGCCGCCACTGATGACTCCACGGCAACGGCTGACGCCTGAGTGTGCCATGTTATTGACGATACGGTGGATTGTATGGCTCCCGGTAGGATTACCCAGGCCCTGATCGGTTGGGTTCGGGCCGGGTTACTCTTTGATTGGTAAAAATTCCGGTTGCTGACAGTTTGAGACCGTTCCGAGGAGACGGTTGGTCGCTATCAGTTTGTACGACAATACAGTACATCTGTATACTTGTACAAACATGGCTATTTGGTATGTTAGGGAAGAGGTATGAATCTGAAATCTGGCTTCAAAACTGTCATAGCCCCTGCCAGCCTTGGGAGGCGGGCCCAACTGATTGAAGCCACCATCGAAGTTATTTGGCGTGAGGGACTGTCCCGTTTGACCTTGGCCAAGGTAGCGCGTCGTGCCGGGCTCTCCACCAGCATCGTCAATTTCTATTTCAATACTAAAGAGCAGTTGCTGTTAGAGACGCTTCAGTCAGTGGCGGCAGAGTTCGAACAGGCGGTAGAACAGGCATTAAAAGATCCCAACGATCCAATCGTTACTTTGCACTTGTTGGTGGACGCCATGTTGGATCCGAAACTATGCACGCCGGCCCGTGCAGCCGTCTGGTATGCCTTTATGGGAGAGAGCCAGGCCCGTGATGACTACAACGCAACCGTTCGTGGTCGAGAATTGGCGATTCGAGGCCGTGTAGAAGACCTGTTCGTACGGCTATGTCCGGGTGATGGGTCCAGCGTCTCAGATCCAATAGCCCTCGCGCGCGCTTTCGATGCGCTAATGGATAGTTTCTGGGAGCAGTGCATGATGGCACCGGAATCCGTTGATCTTGAGGAAGCCCGTCGGACTTGTTTGAGTTATCTGGCGAGCGTACTGCCGGGTAAGCCGACGCCCAATCGAGCGCCTGACCCGATTTCTAGTGAAGTCCGCCGACAAGCGGTTGCAACGAGCAACGGCATGCTGTCAGCTTGGACTTACACCAGTGCCGAGCTGTTTGAGATCGAGATGTCTCAACTTTTTCGCGGTCAGTGGTTATTGGTGGGCCATGTGGCAGACGTTGTTGCACCAGGGGATTACCTGACTTTTGAGGCCGGTGGTGAACGCGCGGTGGTAGTGCGAGGCGAAGATAATCAGCTGCGTGCTTTTCATAATGTCTGCCGTCACCGGGGGTCACGGGTCGTACCGCAGGCGCAGGGCAATTGTGGTCATGTACTACGCTGTCCTTTTCATGGCTGGACCTATGGCCTGGATGGGCGACTCAAAAGCATCCCCCGACCACAGGGCTTTGCCGGTTTGGATCAAACGGCTAACGGCCTGGTAGCGCTCGAAATTGAAATCTGGAACGGCCTGATCTTTACTCGATTTGAGCCTGGGGAGTGTTCGGTAGCGGAACAACTGGCCCCCATTAATGCTCGCATTCAATGTTATCGCCTGGTTGATATGATCCCGCTGGGGGAACCCTACCAGACCGAGGTGAACTACAACTGGAAATTCTTTCACGATGTGGACAACGAGGGGTACCATGTACCCGCTGCGCACCCGGCGCTGCAGGATCTTTATGGCCGCTCCTATCGTGATGATTTTATCGGCGATATTACAGTTTCAACCGCTACCGTTGATGAACACCCGGCGCGCTCGTGGAGTGTGGCCCGCTACAAATCTTTATTGCCGGATTTTCCCGAGCTTTCGTTGGAATCACGTCGCCAATGGCTGTACGTTGGCGTTTTCCCTAATGCGGTGATCTATTTTTATCCCGAAAAGGCTGGCTACTACATGTCGGTGCCCTGCAGTCCCGGCACTACCCGTGTCATCGGACGCGAATACGGATTGCCCGGCGTGTCGCGTGCGGTTCGGGCGGCTCAATATCTCAGCAGCCGTATTGATAAAATGACTAATCTTGAGGACAACGCACTGGTGCAGTGGCTGCAGGAAGCCGCGCGCACCAGTGTTTTTCCGCTCGACAATCTTTCTGATATTGAAGCGGGTGTACTGCGATTTCACCAGCGTCTTAAAAAGGAAATCCCGGTGATGTCGCTGGTGCATTCCCCTGTGCCGGGAGCCCTGGCAGCAGTCAATCAGGCCATGCGCTCCAGCGCTGCTCGGGATTGAAGGCTGCCCGGTAACGCATACTGAATAAACGACAAGGAGCACTCTGATGAAACCTTCCCAGTCAGGAATTGTGGATCTGGCCGCACTTCGGAAAATGGATACCCATGTTGTCCATCCCTGGGAATCATTTGATAAACCGAACTCGAGCCGTACTGTCCTCAGAGGCGGTGAGGGAAGTTATGTTACCGACGCACAGGGAAATCGCCTGCTCGATGGTCCTGGTGGAATGTGGTGTGTCAATGCTGGGCATGGGCGGCGTGAAATTGTCAAAGCCATGGCAGATCAGGCGGCGCAGTTGTCTTATACCAGCCCGTGGAGCCATCCGACCGAGCCATCGGCACGCTTGGCCGAGCGCCTGGCAGCGGTTGCGCCGGGTGATCTCAACCATGTTTTTTTTGCGACAGGGGGCTCCACGGCAGTGGATTCAGCGTTGCGTTTTGTTATGTTCTACAACAATGTGCTCGGTCGGCCGGAGAAAAAGCACATAATTTCCCGTTACGATGCCTACCATGGCAGCACCTATCTTTCCGCGGCAGTATCGGGCAAGTCTCGCGATAAAAACTGGCTGGATACCCAGCTTGATACGGTGCATTTTATCTCATCACCTAATCCCTACCGACGACCCGAGGGGATGGATACCGACTCTTTCTGCCGTCATCTGGTTGATGAACTGGAAGCTAAGATTCTGGAGGTGGGCGCAGAAAAAGTGGGCGTCTTTATCGCAGAACCGATTCTGGCCTCGGGAGGCGTGATCGTACCCCCTAAGGGCTATCATGCCGCCTGCCTTGGAGTCTGCCGGCGCCATGATGTGATTTATATCTCTGACGAGGTGGTCACCGGGTTTGGTCGACTGGGTCATTGGTATGCCTCAGAACCGGTTTTTGATATTACCCCTGACATTATTGTCTCGGCCAAGGGCTTAACTTCCGGATACATCCCATTGTCAGCTGTGATCATATCGGACCGCCTGATCCAGGCAGTGGGAGGCGACAGTGAGCGTGGGGCTGTATTCTCTAATGGGTTTACCTATTCCGGCCATCCGGTCTCTTGCGCGGCAGCGCTGGCCAATATGGATTTATTTGAATCTGAGGGGCTACTGGAGAATGCCCGGGAGTTGGGGCCTTACCTGCAAGAGCAGTTGCAGACCTTATCCGATCTGCCAATCGTGGGTGATATTCGGGGGCAAGGCCTGATGGGATGCCTGGAGTGTGTGGCCAGTCAGGAAAGTCGGCAGCCGCTGGCGCTTGACTACGAGGTAGGTAGCCGTATTGATGCCCATTGCCAGACGCTTGGGTTACTGGTGCGACCGTTGATTAATATGTGCGTCATGTCGCCACCGCTATGCATTACCCATGAGCAGATTGATGATCTGACCCGAATCTTACGTGAAGGGATTGTGCGTACCATGGCAGACCTGGAGAAGGAGGGGATTGCGCGCTTTGGTTGAACGACGGTATTTCGTCTATGGCGGGCGCACTGATGGTTGAGGTGCTGATCATCGCCTTTACCACGTTTTTTGCCACTATTGGGCCTGTGGACGTGGCTGTGGTTTACGCGGCGTTGTCGCGGGAGATGACGTCGGAGCAACGGCGGCGCACCGCAATGCGAGCTGTGTTTCTGGCAGCATGCTTATTGTATGCATTTGCCCTTTTTGGTCAGATTCTCCTGGACCGGCTTGGGATATCCATGCCGGCACTACGTACCGCTGGCGGTATTCTGTTGTTTCTGGTTGGGCTCGATATGGTTTTTGCCCGTCATTCGGGAGTGGCGTCAACCACCCCCGATGAAGATCGTGAAGCCCGTGCACGCAAGGATGTCGCCGTGTTTCCACTGGCAACGCCGTTAATTGCAGGCCCCGGAGCGATCGGTGCCACTATTTTACTAATGGCCAATACGGGTGGAGATTTTTACCAGCAGTTGGCGGTGATGGCGAGTTTGGGCATCGTGTTGTTGCTGGCCCTGTTGCTGTTGCTGGTATCAGGTCAGGTGCACCGTCTACTCGGCGTTACGGGAATGAATGTGGTTAGCCGGATTTTCGGCGTGTTGCTGACCGCACTTGCCGTGCAGTTCGTTTTTGACGGGATCAAGGAGTCTGGCCTGCTTCCGGGTTGATGCCAGGGACAGGTGGATTGTACGCCTGGGCGTAGTCGTGACAGGATAGCCAGTCGTTTGCAAAGACCTCACGTACCCGCGATAGGCTTGCTGGGTTAATTAAAGGGTCAGGGTTAACCCATCTTGAGGGCACCATCTGGGCGGCTCCAAGAATTCCGTAGCAGGCCCACAAGTGCAGTCGCCGGCGTACGCGGTGAAGGCTCCGGTGAGTCGCAGCGCGTGGGACAGGGTCAAAAAGCCGCTTTCCGGCAAGTTTTGCCAGTTTGAGTTGTTTGTCACTCCAGGAACGGTGAACGATCGAAAGGCTGACCCGTTCACGCCGGTAGTGCGCCCCGGTAAATGCGCAAATCTGGTCGATCAGTGCAAATGGGTCAGTTTGTAGATCTTCGTGGAACAGTACCAACGGTCTTGAGTGGAAACGTTGCTCTATGGCCTCGATCATGGCCATGAAGCGAACCTGTTGCGCCCCCCAGATGCGGGGTTGGTTGCTATCCAGATCAAGATAATGCTCAAAGTCCAGACTGCCCCCGTTCTTCAGATACCGTCGGTAGTGGGAGGCGATCCATCGGTCATGTCGGCGCAGCACCAGAATCACCCGGGCATCGGGCTTGAACGCAGCGAATTCATCGATGCGTTGTTGCAGTCGGTAAGCCGCCTCGCGAGAGACTAGATAGCGGGCGTCCTTTGTCCGCTCAATAAGTCCGGGGTAGCCGCGGTAGCGATCCCGGGGTATGTAGCGGATATTCTGCAGTATGGGGAAGACCCGATGCTGTAGATAAGTTGAAGCGGCTTTACCGAGTCCAACGTGAAAATAGACCTGGAATTCGCTGTGGTTGCGGGCCACGGCAGGCGGGCTGACCAGATGCCGCCTAGTTACTGCGCTCGCTTTGTGCTCGCAAGGCAAGGTAGCTCATCAGGTCGATCAATTCGTTGTGTCCACCGGCCAGCGAAACCTTGGTGCGGTACTTGCCATCGACGATGATGGTTGGCACGCCATCGGTTTCGTAACGGCCCGACATATCGGTCGCGTGGGCAACCATTGAATCGACTCCGAAGGAACTAAAAGTATCCAGAATCCGCTGCGGGTCCTGGCCCTGATCGGCCACCCAGTCCGCCAGTTGTGCAACAGTCACAATCCGCTTGCGGTCCTTGTGTATGGCGTCAAAGTAGGCCTCGTGAAGTGAATCAACCAGTCCCAGGGCCACGAAGGTATAGAACACCCGTGCATCAAAGGCCCAGGAGCGGTTCAGGACTGCAGGTAGCCGGACATATTCAATAAAGTCAGGTTTACTTTTTAGCCACTTGTTCAGATAAGGCTCCAATTCAAAACAATGTGGGCATCGGTACCAGAAGAGTTCCAGCACCTCAATTTTGTCCCCGGTATGAACGGGTTGCGGGGTTTTCAAAGGGAAATAATTGATTCCCTGCTCGAATTCCTGTCCTGTCACTGGTAGCGCGAAAGTCAGCAGTAGTGCCAGGGTGCTTATTACTTTTGTCATCAATGGAGTCCTCAAAAACGCATATCGCCAATCAACTCAGTTGAGCCTGAAGTATGTCCTTCAGGCCATCGAAGTTGCCGTTGCTCATCATCACGATCTGATCACCGGGTTTTGCTCTGTCGCCGATGGTATCAACGATTTGGGTGAGGGTATCGCATACCATAAGTGTAGTCTGTTCCGGATCAAGCGCAAGTTCGGCCGGATCCCAGTCAAGATCGGCCCGCCGTCGGATCATGGCGACATCGGCCAATGCCAGGGCTTTTCCCAGAGCATCACGATGAACTCCTCGTTTCATGGTGTTCGAGCGTAGTTCCAGCACGGCGATCAGTTGTCCGGGTGAGTTCTTCGCGCGCAGCGCCTGCAGGGTTTCGCGCACCGCCGTTGGATGATGAGCAAAATCATCGAACAGTGCGATGGCATCACCTGGGTTGACCCGCTCAAGCCGGCGCAGAGGTAAGCGGAACTCTGACAGGGTGGCACAGGCCTGCACGGGATCGGCACCCGCGGCATCGCTGGCAGCAATGGCGGCCAGCGCGTTGGCCATGTTGTGTCTGCCAATGATGTCCCACTCGATCGTCGCCAGATGTTGACCCTGGTGGGTAACATCGAAGTGACGACAATCGGGCTGGCGGGGCGTCGCTTGCCACTCGGCTGTTTCGGCTCCGCAGATGCTGTAGCGTACAACCCGTGACCAGTGACCGCGCTCCAGAAGAGTTTCCAGCACTGGGTGATCGGCATTGACTACGATGGTGCCCTGGGCAGGTACGCTGCGCAGCAGATATTCGAACTGCTTTTCGATATCGCTGATCGAATCGAAGATGTCGGCGTGGTCAAATTCGAGATTACCTAATACCAGCACCTGTGGACGGTAGTGTACAAACTTTGATCGCTTGTCAAAAAAAGCGGTATCGTACTCGTCCGCCTCAATCACAAACCACGGGCCCAGCCCGAGCCGAGCGGATACCGGGAAATTACCGGGCACACCGCCGATCAAAAACCCCGGGGTGTGACCGCTATGGTCAAGAATGAAGGCGGCCATGGCACTGGTTGTGGTTTTGCCATGAGTTCCGGCTACCGCAAGCATTGACCTTCCGGGTAGTAGATGCTCCATCAGCCATTGTGGCCCCGAGGTATACGGGATACGCTGACTGAGCACATGCTCTACCAGCGGATTACCACGTGACAGGGCGTTACCTATAATCGCAAGTTCAGGGGCCTTGTCCCATTGACTCGCGTCATAACCGCTGTGTACCGATACATCCTCGGCCCCGAGCAGGGTACTCATCGGTGGATAGAGGTTGACGTCCGATCCGCTGACTTGATGACCGGCTTCGCGAGCGATCAGCGCCAGGCCGCCCATGAAGGTGCCACCTATGCCAAGAATGTGAACCCGCACACTCAACCAGGAGGACTGCCCATGAGCGTCGTGACGGCTACCATGATCAGTGACTGGCAACCGATAATGATCAACAGGGCTGCGCCGATTCCACCCTCCATTGCCTGACGCAATATTGAGGTCATCACTGCAAGAGACCATACCGCAATCCCCGCGGCGACTATCAGCGGAGTGGTCAGGACTACCAGCGGTTCCGGTTCATTCGGGAGCAACCCCTCATGCCAGCCGAAAAAGGGGAGTGCCAGGAGTTGCAGTAAGGTGGTCGCGCCGAACATGGCCGTGAGAGTTTGCACAGAACGTTCACTTTTGCCACGAAAACGCAACATCAGACTGATCAGGCCTGCGAACAGCAGCACCTGCCCGACAGACATTACGGTGCCCCGCAGGATGCCAGCGTTCGGAATCGCATTAATGGCGCTGCTTAATATGGCCGCGAGGGCAGTTATAAGTAACAGCGCTTCTGAGCGCGGCATATCCTGGGCCTTTCCTCGGAATAGGCACAGGTTGATGAATATCTGAATGTATTGCAGCATTGGGTCTCGGCGCTTATCAACGAGGCGCGATGATATCATCAGCGGTCGACCTGATTGTCTCTTAGTTGCCCCCGTTAGAATATAAGGATTCCCATTGAGCTCTGACCCCTGCGAAGTTTTTGTTGACAACCAGCCCGATCTAGACCATTTGATGGCAGATGCAATGCGTGCACCCTGGGTTGCTGTCGATACCGAATTTGAGCGGATTCGGACTTTTTTTCCGCGACTTTGCCTGATCCAGATCGCCACGCCACAGTGGACGGTATGCATTGACCCGCTCGCTAACATTAACCTTTCGGGGGTCGGTGCGTTACTGGCATCCGCCGAGCCGATAAAAATATTTCATGCCGCCCGTCAGGATATCGAGGTTTTACAGCACACCCTGGGTATATTGCCTGGGGGCTTGTTCGATACTCAGATTGCAGCTGCATTGTCTGGTTTTGGTGAGCAGGTCGGTTATGCCCGGTTGGTCAAAGAGATTTGTGACGTCGAGTTGTCCAAGGCATATACCCGTACCGCATGGTGTCGACGCCCGCTCAATGACGACGAAATTCGCTATGCGCTGGATGATGCCCACTATCTCGGAGAGCTTTATCAGCATCTAACCAACCTTTTGCAACAGCGCGGACGCGTCGCTTGGGCTACAGAGGACTTTACCTTTTTAGCTTGCGGTGACGTAATAGAGGCCGGCTCAGCGAGCGCAGTCAAGCGGATATTGCGGGCGTGTAGTTCGTTCGATCGAGAGAGCCAAAGCGTAGCGAATGCGTTGGCGCTGTGGCGTGAGGAGGCTGCACAGCGTCTCGATCGTCCCCGGGAATGGTTACTGGCTCTAGATGCCATCGTTGAGATTGCCCGTTCACGCCCCCAAAGTCTAACCCAGTTAGAACAGTTACCTGGAGTCGAGTCGGGCACGGTCAAACGCCGCGGCCAGGCGATCCTGGACGTAGTAGAACGCGCTCACCGTGAAGCCGTTAATTACATCCCTTTGCAAAAGCCAGGCCGTGTGGATCCTGCAATCAAGGCCCTGGGGAATCGGATGTGGTCATGTCTACGCACCCTTTGCACCGAGGCCGATCTGCCAACAGCCAGCGTTGCCCGTCGTGACGATATTCGCCGCCTGGCATCTGGCGAACGTGATTTGCCGCTGCTGAAGGGCTGGCGTCGCCAATTTGCGGGCGAGGCCTTGCTGGAGATCTCAACTCAGACAGGCGAGTAATTGACTTGTTAGAATGGCCGTATCAATCATGAACCTGTTTTGATGGAGGTCGACAAAATGCCTGGATTACGCACGATACTGGTTCCATTTAACAATACTCAACCCACGGCTGCCGCTATTGATGCCGCACGCCTGATTTCGGAGGGCTCGGGAGCCTACATCGAAGGCGCCTATTGCCGTCAGGTGCTTCCGATTATTGCCGGCGAAGGCATTACCCTGCCAGGCGATTATCTGGCCGAGTTTGAGGAAGAAGGTAAGCAGCAGGCAACACTCGCTCGCGAAACCTTTGAATCACTGATTGGTGCACGGGGTATTCCGATGGGTTTACTGGAGGGTGAGGGGATTCGGGCCGGCTGGACCGAAATGATGGGTACGGGCCCCGAAGGCATTGGGGAATACGCCCGCGCTTTTGGTATTAGCGTACTTTCGAGAGATCTGTCCGGCGGTAACGTAGACTGGAAAAGCACGGCTGAAGCCCTACTGTTTGAAAGTGGTCGGCCACTATTGCTAGTCAGTGATGAGATTCCCGAAACCATTGGTCGGCGCATTCTCGTTGCCTGGAATGGCAGCACCGAGACTGCACGAGCCTTGAGCGCTGCGAGACCGTTGTTGGCGACCTGCGAAGCTGTACAGGTATTGGCCGTTGAGGGGGGATTGGTATCCGGGCCTGATGTTGAAATCATCACAGCCCACCTGCGCGCCAGTGGCTTCAAGGCGCAGGCCAAAACCCGCGATAGCAGCGGCACGACTGTGGGTCAGGTTATTGTCTCTGAAGCGCAGGACTTTGGGGCAGACCTTATTGTCAAAGGGGCCTTTACCCATAGCCGCCTGCGTCAACTGGTTTTTGGTGGCGCTACCAGCGAAATTTTCAACCATGCTACCTGCCCGGTCATTATGTGCCATTGATCAAGACCTGGTTTCGATTAGTCGGTGCTGTTGGGCGAACCCATGGGCCGTCCCGGCTTTAAAAGTACAATTCGCCTGCGCATCGTGGAAGTAATCGACGCACTAGAGCCGCAGTTTCCTCACTATATATTTAACAAAGGAGAGTAGTTGATGAAAAACCCCGTTCGGGTCTCGATCACTGGTGCCGCGGGGCAGATCAGTTATGCCATGCTGTTTCGGATTGCAGCCGGAGATATGCTGGGTCCAGACCAGCCAGTGATTCTACAACTGCTTGAGATTCCCCCAGCCATGGATGCCTTGCGCGGCGTGGTCATGGAGTTGGAGGACTGCGCTTTTCCGCTGCTGCACAGAGTGCAAACCTCGGATGATCCGGACCAGGCCTTTGGCGATACCGACTTTGCAATGCTGGTGGGCGCGCGACCGCGCGGACCGGGTATGGAGCGCAAGGATTTACTCACCGAAAATGCTCGAATTTTCTCCGCCCAAGGCAAGGCGCTGAATAACAGTGCCAACCGCGGCGTAAAAGTGCTAGTGGTCGGTAACCCGGCGAATACCAATGCGCTCATCGCATCGGCGAACGCACCCGATATAGACACTCGACAATTTACCGCTATGACCCGGCTGGACCATAACCGGGCAATAAGTCAATTGGCTGAACGCACCAAGGTAGCTACGACTGATATTTCACGGGTAACCATATGGGGTAACCATTCGGCTACCCAATACCCCGATATACATCATGCAAAGGCCAGTGGCCGCCCTGCGATAGATCTTGTAGATAGCAGTTGGATGGTGGATCAATTCATCCCGACCGTGCAGCAACGCGGTGCGGCGATTATCAAGGCCCGCGGGGCCTCCAGTGCCGCCTCGGCAGCTTGCGCCGCTATAGATCATATGCGTACCTGGGTTCAGGGTACGATCGATGATGACTGGGTCAGCATGGCGATTCCCTCTTGCGGCCATTATGGAATTGAAGATGGTCTAATCTATTCGTTTCCAGTCCGTTGCGCTGATGGCGATTACTCGGTTGTGGATGACTTGACCATCAATGAATTCAGTGAGGAGCGGATGCGTTTGACTGAGACTGAGTTACAAGAAGAGCGTGACGGTGTTCGGGATTTACTGGGATGAATATTATGTCTGCTGACCTGTGTTGGCCGTGCTCGTTGTGACGAGAGTCGCGATCGCAGGTGCGGCTGGTCGTATGGGCCGAACGCTGGTGGCAGCCTGCGAGGCTCATGAGGGTTTGACCTTAAGTCACGCTTTTGAGCACCCAGGTAACGAGGCCGTGGGTCAGCCTGCTGGCACTCTTGCCGGCATAGCAGTTCCCGGTCCGGTTATCGGTGACAGTATCGACGGGCCGGCATTTGATGTGCTGATCGATTTCACTGCACCCGAGGCCAGTCTAGCCAACCTTGATTACTGTGCTAAGAGGCATGCCCGAATGGTCATTGGCACGACAGGCTTTGATGCAGCACAAAAAGAGCTGATTTCACAGGCATCTTCTGATACCGCGATCGTGCTTGCCCCGAATATGAGTGTCGGTGTCAACATTTGCTTGAAGCTGCTTCAGATCGCCTCTGGAGCTTTTGGGGATGATGTCGACATCGAGGTTATTGAGGCACATCACCGCAACAAGGTCGATGCCCCGTCGGGAACCGCTTTGAAAATGGGCGAAGTTGTCGCTTCTACTTTGGGTCGCAGCCTCGATCATGACGGAGTGTTTTCGCGCCACGGGCGTACCGGGCCTCGGCAACAAGGGCAAATTGGATTTTCCACGGTTCGGGCGGCTGATATTGTTGGCGAGCACAGTGTGTGGTTTGCCGGTGCCGGAGAGCGGGTAGAGATTACCCATAAGGCGAGCAGTCGGGAAATCTATGCCAATGGCGCGCTGCGCTGCGCTTTGTGGGTCACGCAAAAAAAAGAGGGGCTTTTTGATATGCAGGATGTTCTTGGGCTAAAAATGATCGAAAACAATTGATGTTCACCCACCAAGTCGGTAGAATATTTCCCCCGGAATGAGACATTATTTCGACCAGATCACAAGGAGAAACCAAGGCGGTTTCTCCTTTTTTTTGGGCTCATCTGAAGGGTTGGCCGCATGATTCCGGCGATACTGGTCCTTGAGGATGGAACCGTGTTTCATGGCCGTTCCGTGGGCGCCTCCGGCGAGGCAGTCGGAGAGGTTGTTTTTAATACCGCTATGACGGGTTATCAGGAGATCGTCTCCGATCCATCCTATGCTCGCCAGATTGTCACGCTGACCTGCCCGCATATTGGAAATGTCGGGGCCAATAATGATGATACCGAATCTTCCAGAGCCTTTGCTTGCGCGTTGGTTGTACGCGACTTTCAAGGCCG